>JAKSJM010000005.1 GCA_024398075.1 Bacteroidales bacterium
GCTCACTGTAAGGAAATAAGGGTTTCAGGTGCAAATGTCCCTAATTGGCACTCTAAGAGTACCCTGGTTGTCACAATGGCCCTGAACCTCGAAGCGTACTGAAGGATTCTTGGTCATATAATCGACAACTGCCTTGATGTCAGCCATTGACTCAGGCTTGAGAGTGGCCTTGCCGGTCATCCAGGGCAGACCATCACTATAAGGGCCGGTAGAATCAAATCTACCGACCCTTTTGTCTTGTCTTGGGCACAGGTCTTGTCATTTCTCCCCATTTAATACTATCTTTGATACCATAATAAGATTATATGAAAAGCAAGAAACTCAGGATCACAGAGAAAGATTATATCATGGCAAACCGCAAGGCAAGCCGTGAGGAGGAGATTGCAGCGCATGGAAAGCAGGTAAGCTTCCGCCATGTGCTGCACAAGTCACGCAAGCTATACGACAGGAAAAGACTCTCAAAGCCATTGCCAGATGAATAGTAAAAAGGACGCAGTCATTAAGGTGGAAATACATCCAGCAGAATAGTTTTGGGTATGACAGAGACAATGATTACAGTGGTGGCAGCCGTTGCTGCCGTGCTCATCACAGGGGTGTTTATGTACTTCTTCGGAATCAGGAAGTGGAAGGGCGTCGCCGAGGCGAGGTCAAGGGAGATGAACGAGTTCGAGAACAGGCTCATCAAGGAGGAGGTGCTCAGGCAGGAGAGGGAGAAGGAGCTGGCCGAGGTGAAGACGCGCGCGGAGCAGGCGAAGGCTGAGCTGAAGGAGGGTTACCAGAAGAGCCTGGAGGAGATCAGGCTGAACCACAAGGAGGCGCTTGAGAGACAGGGCGAGGCCTACGAGAAGCAGAGCCTGGCGCTCAAGGCCGAGATGGTGGCGAGGACCGAGGAGATACTCAAGCAGCGCCAGAAGGAGCTGGACGACAAGGCCGAGGCGACGTTCACCAGCATAACCGAGAACCTTGGCAAGGACCTGAAGAGCATGAAGGATGCCTTCGAGGAGAACAAGGAGAGGAGCAGCAGGGACTCTGCGTCCATGAAGGAGAACTTCGAGAATGCCGTCAAGCAGATGGCAGCGCAGACCCAGAGCATCGGCGCCAAGGCTGACCATCTGGCAGAGGCGCTCCGTGGACAGAAGAAGATGCAGGGATGCTGGGGCGAGACCATCCTCCAGAACCTGCTGGACGCTGAGGGTATGGTGGAAGGCCGTGACTATGACAAGGAGGAGACCTTGCGCGACGATCTCGGCATCGTCATCCACAACGAGGAGACCGACAAGCGCATGCGTCCCGACTACATACTCCACTTCGTGGACGGACAGGATGTCATCATCGACTCGAAGGTGTCCCTCGCAGCGTTCGCGGACTACGTGGAGGCTGAGACCGACGACCAGAGGGATGACGCGGCGAAGAGGAACCTCGCTGCCATAAAGGAGCAGGTGAAGCGCCTGGCGGCGAAGAGCTACAGCGAGTACCTGAAGCCTGAGAGGAGGATGGTGGACTACGTGGTGATGTTCGTGCCGAACTACCCAGCCCTGCAGCTTGCATATGAGCAGGATCCCAAGCTGTGGCAGTGGGCCTACGGACAGAGGGTCCTCATCGCCTCCGCCGAGACCCTCATGCCGTTCCTCAGGTCTATCCTCCTCGCCTGGAGGAATGTCGAGCAGGTCAGGAACCAGCAGAAGATCATCGACTCCGCGCAGAACATGATCGCGCGTGTCGCCGACTTCACCTCGTCGATGCAGCTCCTCGGTGACAAGCTCGCCGATGCGCAGAAGGCTTACGATGCGGCTGACCGCAAGCTCAGGAACTCAGGACAGGGCATTCTCGTGAGTGCGCACCAGGTGGTGAAGCTCGGCGTGTCCCTTCCTGCAAAGAAGGTGCTGCCTGAGGCAACGGAGTTATCAGAATAATTGGTAACTTTGGCTCCGGTATGGTATCAATCGTAGACAATCTCAGCATAGGCGGCAGGCAGGCGGAGCTGTAGCTGCTCCGCTCCCTGTACATGGAAGCCTTTCCCGTGGACGAGGAGAGGGAGGACTTTGACGTGATCTGCCAGAGGGTGTCCTCTGGGCATTCAGGCGTGGAGCCGGAGTCGTTCATCCTTCTTGATACATTGGACGGTCCCTTTTCGTGGATGTCAAAGATGGTGCTCTTCTTCTCGTCGGTCGCCATAAAGTGCCGCGGTTAATCCTACAAGGCAAGTCTGAGCCCGTCTAGCTTGTTCCACTCGCCGCGGGTGAAGTCTGGCATGATGACTGGCTTTGAGCCATTGTCAATGGACACCCCGCTGATTTCAGTGAGGCAAGACCATTCCGCTGCATCATAAACATCCTGGTCGAGTGGGAGACCATTGTGTAGACAATAGATGAGTCTGTAGTCCATGATGAAGTCCATACCGCCGTGACCACCTACCTTCTTCGCTGTCTCTACGAGCGACCCTTCCTTGGTTATAGGGTGCTGGTAATCCGACATTAGCTTGTTCATCTCGTCGTCAGAGAGGAATTTTTCTGCTCCCAGATCGTCGATGCTTACAATGTCAGCTGCTTCCTTCCCGTCTGAGACGGCGATTCCTTCAACAGGGTACTTGTTCGCGAAACCTGTAGTTCCAGTAAGCTGATACATTCTGCTGTAAGGGCGTGGGGTCACTACGCCATGTTCGATGAGTATCGTCTTTCCGTTGTGTGTCTTGATGAGTGTGGAGGTGTTGTCTCCATTTTTATAGTCATATGCGCCCTGTCCGTAACGACGGTCTGATACCTTCTGTCCCATGAAGGCATCTGTGTCCATTGAAACTAGCATGTCCATCTTGTCTCCGCGATGGATGTTGAGCACCTGCGCGACAGGTCCTAGACCATGTGTTGGGTAGACGTCGCCACTGTGCGCTCTGTTGAATTCCATTCTCCAGTCGCCCTGATAACGGTCCCAATAAGGCTCAAGGCAGTGCTGGTATGAGCCTTCAACATGGTAGATTTCACCAAATAGGCCTTGCTGTGCCATGTTGAGGCAGGTGAGCTCGAAGAAGTCGTAGCAGCAGTTTTCGAGCATCATGCAGTGCTTCCTGGTCCTTTCGGATGTGTTCACGAGTGCCCAGCATTCCGCTACGCTTGTCGCTGCGGGTACCTCTATGGCAACATGCTTGCCGTGCTCCATGGCATAAACTGCGATAGTGGTGTGAAGCTGCCATGGCACTGCGAGGTATACGAGGTCAATGTCATCGCGTTCGCATAGCTGCTTGTATCCTTCTTCGCCGCTGTACTCGCCGATGGCACGTGGAAGGCCGCCTTCCTCGAGTGTCTTCTGTGACCTCTCGACATTCTCAGGAAGAAGATCGCACAGGGCGACCACGGTGATACCCTCGATGTGTGTATAACGTGATACGGCGCCGCTACCTCTGTCTCCAAGTCCTACGAATCCTATTCTGACATTTTCGATAGGATCTGCCTTGAAACCAAGCATCGACTGCTGGTCTGCAGGTCTTGCTGGAGTGTTGTATACGATGACGCCATCCTTGATGGTGTAGCCGTAATCATTGGCATTGTTAGTAGATGTGCATGCGATGGAAGCAATGGCAGCAAAGCATGCAACTGCGATTTTCTTTATGCTAAACATGGTTTTGTGTTATTTGTTTTAGATCTGTCTCTAGCTGTTTCTTGCTGGTAAATGTGATGCCCTTGATGCCTACAGCTTCAGAACCGACAGTGTTTTCTGCGTGATCGTCGACGAATACGCATTCCTCAGCCTTGAGCCCATAGGTTTCTAGAAGTTTCAGGTAGATTTCTGGATAAGGCTTGAGAAGGCCTACTTCTGCAGATACGACTATCCCCTCCAGCTTCTTCACAGGCTCGAACTCCTTTCTTACGACGTCAAAAGTCTTGGCGCACCAGTTAGTGAGACCGAACAGTCTGAATCCTTGAGACTTAAGCTCGCTTAGGTATTCGTCCATTCCAGGTATTTCACCCCTTATCTGAAGTCTCCAGTTCTGTATGTAGTCAGTTATCTCGGCTTCCCATTCAGGGTACATCTCGATTCTCTTGTGCATGGCATCGATAGGGTCCATGCCCTTGTCCATCCATACGTTTATCTCCCTGCCACAGATCTCCTTAAGGAAGAATTCCTCTTTGTCTGTATCTCCGGCGAAGTATGAATCGAATCTGATGTGTGGGTTCCAGTCTACCAGAACGCCACCTATGTCGAAGATGATGTTCTTGATCATTACTCTCTACTGAAGATAAGCACGCAGCTGATGGCAGCAACGATGCCGATGATCTGTGGAAGGGTAGGGATGTGCGAGTAAAGAACCAGGGAGATGGCGCAGCTGATCACCGGCGCGCATGCGTCTCCGAGTGGAGCTACTATCATAGCCTTGCCATAGCGGTTTGCATAGACGAGTGCAAATGCTCCGATAGCGTTTAGGATCTGAATGAAGAATGTGAGGCCAGGTCCGCTGAATGACCAGTTTATTGGTTCAGACCAGTCTGTCATGAGCAGTGCGACGGGGGCAATGACAAGTGATGAGATGGCCATGTAGACAAATACGCTCTCCGCATCAGGGGTGTTGTTGTTTGCAAGCTTCATGACGAAGGCCTGGACACCCCAGAATATGAATACAAGAGAGGCAAGGATTATCCATGCGTAGCCTTTGACTTCATCGTCAGTGCTGCCTGAGAGTGAGAAACAGACGATGGCGACGAAGGCGAGTGCTATGCCGAGGATACCAAGCTTGCTTACTCTCTCCTTGAGGAAGATGGTTGAAAGGATGACTGTCACAATTGGTGCTACAGAGATCATTGGAAGTACAAGGTATGCAGGGCCATATTTGAGTGCCTCGAAGAGGACGAGCTGGCCGGCGGCTCCCAGTATTCCTACTCCCATGCTCAATGCCACTGTCTTTGGGCGCACGTCTAGCTTGAACTTGATGTTGTAAAGTGCCACGAGGGCGCATGGTATCATGCTGATGGCCCATACAACATAGGTGAGAGTAGCGGGATAGTCAGGCTGGTCTGAGAATGCTCCCCAGATTCCCCAGGTGACCATTGTGATCAAGGCGTAAAGTAGCCAATTGTGTTTCTTTTCCATGGTTATGATTAGTTTATGTTTCTACTATCTCTAGTTTTGTGCCTGTGCTTTCGATGTACTCCCTGTAATCTGGTGTGATGCCGTCATCTGTAATGATGGTGTTCACATGCTCAATCGATGTGATGTGGGCGAGGCTGCGCTTGCCGAACTTGCTTGAGTCAAAAATGGCAATGATTTCCTTTGCGGAGTCGATCATGAGCTGGTTCAGGCTAGCCTCCTCAATGTTTGGGGTGGATATTCCATCCTTGATGCTGAAGCTGTCAACGCCGAGGAAGAGCTTGTCGCAGTAGAAGTTCTTCAACGCATACTCTGCCAGGCTACCTACGGTAGACATGGATAGGCTTCTCAGGTTTCCTCCGAGCAGGATGACATTGAATCTCTCGTATTTGTTAAGAACAATTGCAATGTCGATAGCATTGGTAATAATGGTCAGATGCTTGAAGTTGTCCAGGTTTTTTGCAATCTCCATCGTGGTCGTGCCGGAGTCAAGGATGATGGTTTCTCCATCCTTGATGGTCTGGGCTGCGTATTTCCCAAGAATCTCTTTCTCGTGTGCATTCAGCCTTTGCTTTTGACTGACAGGCATGTCGTCGAATTCGCTTGATTGATGGATATTGATAGCGCCGCCCTTGACGCGCACCAGCAGCTTTTTCTCTTCCAGTATGGCGAGATCCTTTCTGATGGACACCTCGGACACGCCGAAAGTCTCCACTAAATCATATACATTGACTCTTCCGGAATCACGTAAGTTGTTGAGGATGATGCTCCTTCTTTCTTCGGTACTGTATTTCCTGTTCATAACTAAATAGTAAATAAACGAAAGTATTGATTTCGGAAGTAAAGGTACTGCTTTTTTCTGTAAACTTGGACTTATCTTTCGAAAAATAAGTTTACTATGTCAAATGATTGTATAAAATTACCTGAATTAAGTATTAGTTTAGTGCAAAATTAGGAAAAGAAAGAAAATAAGCAAAGAAAAGTTTTGAAAAATAAGTTTAGATACATATATTTGCGTTTATAAAAGAAACCATATTACGAATAGACTATGCCAAGACAGGATTATTACACTATCAAAGAGATCTTCCACCAGCCTAAAATGTGGATGGATACTTATCAGATTGTCCTTTCTATGAAGGAACAGATCATCGAGTTCTTCAAGAATAACGGTATCGACAAGAAATCTGAGATTATCTTTACTGGTGCAGGTACGTCTGCTTTTGTGGCAGACGCTGCGGAGTGTGTTTGGATGAGAGGCGGATATGCCGGTGCAAAGTCCGTTCCTACTACAGATATCGTATCTGCGCCTGATTATTTCCTTGCAAGGTCAAACAAGTTGTTTGTCTCTTTCGGCCGTTCTGGTGACAGCCCTGAGAGTGTAGCTGCATACAATGTAGCCAGAAAATTCTGTGACGATGCATCTCACCTTATCATTACCTGTAACGCAAAGGGCTATCTTGCAAATGTAGCAGAGCCTGGTAAGGACCTTGTGATTGTGCTCCCTGAAGGAACAAATGATGTTGGCCTCGCAATGACAAGTAGTTTCTCATCCATGCTCATGGCTTCTATTCTGTGTATGTATATAGATGACATAGAGGAGCAGAAGGATAAGGTCGCCGCCGCAGCTGCTTTTGCGGAAAACTTCCTCAAGGATGACGTCATTGAGAAGATCAAGGCTGCAACTACCAAAAACATCAAGAGGGCTGTGTTCCTTGGCTCTGGTCCACTTAAGGGCATCTCATGCGAGACTCATCTTAAGCTTCAGGAACTTACTGATGGCCAGATCATGTGTTCGTTCGACTCGTTCGTTGGACTTCGCCATGGACCTAAGGCTGTCATCAATGAGGAAACCCTTGTGGTTTACCTCCTTTCAGATGAGCCATATATCCGTCAGTACGAACTTGATCTTATCGATCAGGTAGACAAGGAGAATCATCCAGCAGTTCAGATCATTGTGTCTACGACCCCTTCAGGCGTGGCAGAGAACATCGACTTTGAGGTCAATGCTCCAGCTCCAATGCCGGAAAATGACTGCAGATTTGTACCTTATGTTCTTATCGGCCAGCTCCTTGGATATCATTTCTCATTGTCAAAGGGCCTCAACCCTGATACTCCATCTGTTCGCGGAACCATTTCACGTGTAGTTAAGGGTGTGACAATTTACGAATACTAGTCTTTATATATAATGAAAAAGTATGATATCCTAGCTCTTGGTGAGCTGAATGTCGATCTGCTCCTTAACCATATCGCCGGTTTTCCGGAGATTGGTAAGGAAATCTTTGCCAAGGACATGACCCTTACGCTTGGAAGCTCTACAGCGATCTTTGCTGCAAATGCTGCTTCCATTGGTGCGAAGGTCTCCTTCCTTGGTATGATAGGTAAAGACAATTTTGGTGACTTGGTGAAATCATCTCTTCAGCAGAGGGGAGTGGATACATCAAATCTCATTGAGGTAGAGTCTGCTGCGACTGGACTCACCGCTATCCTTAATTATGACAATGATCGCGCTAATGTGACATATCCAGGTGCGATGAGCATAATGGGTGTCAAGGACATTGACCCTACAGTCATCGCTTCTGCAAAGCACGTTCACGTGTCGTCAATCTTCCTTCAGGAAACTCTCCACAAGGAAATCCTTGATATCGTCAAACTCATCAAGTCGCAGGGTGTGACATTGTCGATGGATGTACAGTTTGACCCTGATGAGAAGTGGGAGTTTGACTATAAGGCCATCCTTCCTTTGGTCAACATCTTCATGCCAAATGAGCAGGAACTCATGTGCCTTACAGGCAAGGACAGCGTGGAGGCCGCCATCGAGGTGATAAAGCCATATATCAATGTGGCTGTCATCAAGATGGGTACCAAGGGGTCGCTCCTTGTAACGAAGGATTCAGAAAGACTTCTTCCAGCTACTCTGAATGAGAATGTTGTAGATGCCATCGGTGCTGGTGACAGCTTTAATTCTGGCTTCATCACAGCATTTGTACAGGGTAAAGACCTTGAGTACTGCCAGTACCTTGGAAATCTCACTGGCGCAGTCAACACCACAGCCGCAGGTGGCACAGGAGCATTTACATCTAAGCAGGCAGTGGAAGAGGCCGCTCTGAAGCATTTTGGACAGACTATTAAACTGTAATATTTTACCTATGAAAGCGTTTCATTCATTATTGTTGACTGCAGTGGTCAGCACGATCGTAATGTCGTGCTCATCTGGATTGAAATCTGGAGACCTTGTGCTAAAACTTGATGACAATGCTGCATTTATTGTAGGCTCTTCAAAGTCTGCCACTCCGCTTTCCGATGTATTCACCTCTATCAACGCATTGAAGGTTGATGGAAAGTCGGTTGATTTCAAGACTACAGGTACGTCAAGCTTTGCTGTGAATGATGAATTCGGTAAGGGTAAGCGTGTCGTAGTAAGCGGTGTTTCAGCAGATGGCATAGAACGCGAACTGCTGCTCACTACTTATGACGAATTCCCGTCTACCATCATTGTGAAGGCAAAGTACACAAATGCTGGAGAGGAAAGCATCAACGTGACAGGATGGGATATCTGTAGTCTTAAGCTGAATGCCGCAGATGCAGATCCTTTCTTCTGGTCTTTCCAGGGACAGTCCACCGAAGGACGAGATAATTGGCTCATTCCTATCAATGAACAGTTCTATCAGAAGAACTACATGGGAATGAACAACTCAGACTATGGTGGAGGCATTCCTGTAGTAGCACTCTGGAGAAGAGATGCCGGTGTGATGATCGGTCATTTGTCTTCTACTCCACAGCTCGTGAGCCTTCCTGTATGCAAGAATGTCGGGGAGTCATTCGTGACAGCATGCATCGAGAAGGAATATGACGAAGTTCCAGTACTCCAGAAAGGCGAAACTCTTGAGACTTATGATTGCTTTGTCAGCGTGTTCGAGGGTGACTGCTTCGGAGCACTCAGAAACTATTCACATCTTCTCGAGAAAGTAGGCGTAGTGATGCCAGAGAGCGAGCCTGAGGCTTTTGAGACGGCGTGGTGTGCATGGGGTTATGAGCGTAAGTTTACCATCGACGAGATCATTGGAACTCTCCCTAAGGTAAAGGAACTTGGCTTCAAGTGGGCGACCCTTGATGATGGTTTCCAGATCGCAGAGGGTGATTGGGATCTTACCAGCGAGCGCTTCCCTAATGGCGATGCCGACATGAAGTACATGGTGGACAAGTTCCATGAGTATGGACTCAAGGCTGAGCTTTGGTGGGCACCTCTCGCGGCAGATCCAGGCACGGAGTTTCTCAAGAAATATCCTGAGTCTGTGATTCTCGACAAGGATGGAAAGCCTCAGCATATCAGTTGGTGGAACAGCTGGTATCTTTCGCCTGTTGATGCAGATGTCATCCGTGAGCAGGGTGATCTCGTAAAGAAGTTCATTGAATACTATGGATTCGATGGACTGAAGCTTGATGGCCAGCACATGAATGCAGTGGCTCCTGACTACAGCCCTGCACATCATCCTGAAGACCCAGAGAAGGACGTTCGCGAACTCCCTACATTCTTTAAGATGATCTATGACACAGCTCGCGGTATCAAACCTCATTCTGTTATCCAGTATTGCCCATGTGGAGACTGTTTCTCTGTATACAACATGCAGTATACAAACAAGACTGTGTCATCAGATCCAGAGAGCAGTTACCAGATACGTACCAAGGGATATATCCTTCGCGCCATAGCTCCTAAGACAGCTTACTATGGTGACCATATCGAGCTCTCTGATGGTGAGAATGATTATCCTACCCAGCTTGGTATCGGAGCAGTACTTGGAACCAAGTTCACTTGGCCAAAGGACAATCCTTATGTGAAGCATTCTTATCTCCTTACTCCTGAAAGAGAGGAACTTCTGAAGAATGCACTTGCTATTTACGAGGAAAAGCAGCTCTCGCGCGGAGAGCTTATTGGTGGCCTCTATGACCTTGGATTTGACTATCCTGAAACATACGTCATCAAGCAGAATGACAATATGTATTATGCATTCTATGCTACCAAGGACCCAGTTCAGAGTGTTGAGCTCAGGGGACTTGAACCAGGTCAGACTTACAAAGTCACAGACTATTATAACCACATCGATCTCGGCACTGTCAAAGCATCGAAGAACACGGTCCTTGATGTCCCTGTCGAGAAGTACCTCCTGATTGAGTTAACCAAGATTAACTAATATTTTTTATTCATTTATAACTAATAATCCTATGAAGAAGTACTTTTTAATTATCTTCCTCATGTTTACATGTCTTTCAATGAGCGCACAGGTTCATGTGAAAGGTAATGTAAAAGCAGGTGACGATGGCCAGCCTATGGTCGGAGTCAGCATTTTTGAAAAGGGTACATTGAATGGCGTTATTACTGACCTCGATGGTAACTATTCCATCCAGGTGAAGGGATCATCGTCAGTTCTGGTATTCTCGTCTACTGGTTTCAAGACCAAGGAAGTCACTGTCGGCTCACAGGGTGTGATTGACCTCGTACTCGACGTTGACAATCAGCTTCTTGATGAGATCGTGGTCGTTGGTTACAGCACCAAGACCCGTGGCGAGATCACCAGTGCAGTTACCACCGTATCAGCAGATAAGCTCCAGGATGTTGTCAGCAACAACATTGGAGATATGCTTCAGGGTAAGGTGGCTGGTGTATCTGTCGTAAAGAGTAGTGGTATGCCAGGTGAGGCACCATCAATCCGTATTCGTGGAACATCATCTATGAATGCGTCATCTGAGCCTCTCTACGTTGTAGATGGTATCATCGGTGGATCATTCGATCCAGATGATGTTGAGAACGTAACCATCCTTAAGGATGCTGGTTCAACCGGTATGTATGGTGCTCAGGCAAATGGTGGTGTCATCGTTGTTACCACCAAGAGAGCAAAGCAGGAGAAGATGGTCTTCAATTTCAAGGCTAACTTCGGTCTCTCTACACCTGACTTCTCTCGTCAGGGTGAGATGGGTAGCGAAATGCTCCGTACTTACTATCGTGAGTATTTCCGTGATCCTGAGACTTACCTCGTCGATGACCTTGCTTTCAATGCTGCGATGCCAGCTGAGATGCTTAAGAATGATACAAACTGGAGAGGACTTGTATTCCAGAATGCCCTTACTCAGAACTATCACTTCTCTGTAATGGGTAGGTCAGACAAGAATTCTTACTACAACAGTATTTCATACTATGACGAGGAGGGTACACTCAAGAACACTGATTTCAAGCGTATCAACATCCGTTCAAACAACACATACAAGCTCACCAAGTGGCTCAATGTCACTAACAACATCAACGTTAGTGCAAATATGTCTAACAGACCTGACGACCTCCTGGTTTACTATGTAGGTGTTAACATTCCTTTCGATTCTCCTTATGATGAGAATGGTAACCTCGTTACTTTCAAGACCAACCCTATCTATGGACGTTATGATGTAAACCCTCTTATCGGTTACTTCAGCGATAATCTCGTAAGCAATGCAAAGGGCTTTGGTGTAGACTATGACCTTATCATTGATGCAAAGATTACTCCTTGGCTGTCATTCGTTTCACAGACCAGAGCTAACCTCGGCCTCAATGCTTCTCACTATCACAGATACGCTGATGTGGAGTACATGCAGGCTGGTGATGCAGTTCGTGAGTCTATGGCCATTGACTATGGTGGAATTTCTACCAATATGTTCAAGGCAGAGGGCAAGTGGGGTGCACACTCACTCAATGGCCTCATCGGTTACGAGGCTCAGATGAGCTGGTTCGAGGATGTGAATGCTTCTGGCCAGGGTCTTCCTTCAGGACTTTCTGTTCTCTCAGTTGTTTCCAAGAATAAGGACGTAAGTGGTACAAAGGCAAAGACTGGTATGCAGTCTATCATCTCTCAGGCAAACTATAACTTTGACCAGAGATACTTCCTTACCGCTTCTCTCCGTGTAGACCAGTCTTCTACCTTCAACTCTGCGAACCGTACTGCTGTCTTCCCAAGTGTTTCAGGTGCATGGGTAGTAAGCAATGAGAAGTTCTTCTCTTCAGATCTTATCTCAAATCTTAAGCTTAAGGCCAGCTGGGGTAAGACTGGTATGAAGGACATCGGTGCTTCAAAGTATCTGGAGGCTTTCCTTTATAGTACTCAGTATAATGGTAATTCTGCTGCTACACCTAGCCAGATGGCAAATCCTAACCTTAAGTGGGAGCAGACAACCCAGATGAACGTGGGTGCTGAGATCGGTATCACTGATAGAGTATCGATTGATCTCAACTGGTATCGTAATACCACTGATGACCTTCTCATCTACAGAGATCTTCCTCCTACCGGTGGTTTCTCTAAGCAGTGGCAGAACTTCGGTTCAGTGCTTAACACTGGTTTCGAGACCTCTCTCGACGTGACTCCAGTCAAGACCTCTGACTTCCAGTGGGATGTGAACTTCTCGCTCTCATACAACTTCAATAAGCTCTTCAACTTCGGTGATGCAATCATCACTATGAAGAACTATAGTGGTCTTACCCAGATCTATAGAGACGGTATTCCTATGTACACATGGTTGATTCCAGAGTATGCAGGTATTGATCCTCAGACTGGTCGTCCTCAGTATGTCGATGAGAAGGGCAACAAGACTTTCAGCTATAAGGATGCTCGTGAGGTTGAGATGGGTACCCCTCTCATTCCTTGGCAGGGTGGTGTAGCTTCATATTTCACTTACAAGAACTTCAAGCTCAGTGCTACTGGCAGCTTCGTTTGGGGTGACACTCTCTACGGTCTCAGAAGAGCAAGTGGTCTGCATTCATTCATCGAGGGCTCAATGCTTCCTTCTAATGATGATGTAATCTGGAGAAAGCCAGGCGATCAGGCAACTATCGCACTTCCTACTTACGCTCCTGGTAGCCTCTATCATTCAGGAAAGCTCGTTAGAGGTGACTATTTCAAGCTTCGCAACATCACACTTTCATACGCTCTTCCTAAGAGCATCATGAAGGATAACTCATTGGTTCTCTCACTCTCTTGTGACAACGTATTCACAGCTACCACTGTATGGGGTGCTGATCCTGAGGTTGGTATTACTCCTGGTGGAACCATCGCAGGTGAGATTCAGGGTCTGGATTACAGATATCCTAACAAGAAGCAGGTTGTATTCCAGGTTAACTTCACTTTCTAAACTACGATGCATATGAAAAAGTTTATTAAATATTTGCTTGTTCTTGTGTCTTGTACAAGCCTTATGACTGCTTGTAATCTGGATATCGCTCCAGCTGACTCCCTCACAGGTGCTCAGATGGTAGCATCTCCTACAGGACTCGTTGACATCCTCAATGGCTGCTATGCCACTATGAAGGATTGGCCAGACAACGCTGATAGCCACAATAACTGGTATGGACGTCAGTTCTTTCAGATGTCGGATTTCTCTTCAGATGACGTAGTATACGGACATGCTACAACTGATGAGCTCAACTTCATCTTCCGCGTACATGAGAGATATGCTTCTCTCGGAAACGTTCAGTCTTTCTGGGCACAGTCATACAAGATCATCTACGCTACAAACGTGGCTCTTGATGTGATCAATACTGATCCAAATCCAAGCGCTGAGACTAAGTTCCTCCATGGTGAGGCACTCTTCCTCAAGGCTTTCTGCATGCACTGTCTCGTTAGATTCTACGCAAAGCCTTACTCTGCAGCCAATGCATCTACTCTTGGTATCGTGATCCGTGAGAATGGTTCTGACTCTGGTGTCAAGGGTCGTGCTACTCTTCAGGAGACCTACGATTACATCGAGAACTGCCTTCTCGACGCTGAGAAGCTTATGTCTGAGGGCGAGTCAAACAGAGCAAGCGACAGATCATTCGCATCTGTCGGTGCAGTTCGCGCACTTCTTTCTCGAGTATACCTTTACAAGGGCGACTGGGACAAGTGTATCTCTTACTGTACCAAGGTTATCGATGACGACAACTATCAGATCGCTGATGTCAAGACTTACGAGAAGTACTTCACCAAGACATACGAGTATCCAGAGACCATCTGGTGCCTGCGTATGCTTCCTTCTGACGATAAGGAGTCTGCAGCTGTTGCATCAATGATCTATAAGGCAGAAGGCTGCTGGGGTGAGGAAGGTTATTCTGAGTCACTTCTTAAGGATATGGGTGAGGGTTCTGATCTCCAGACCAACGATGTCAGATGGAACTACGTATGCCCAGTCAACCCTAAGAATGGTCTTAACCTCATTCCATGCTCTAAGCTTTCTAACCAGGATGACAAGCCTACACTCTTCTCCCCAGCATTCTTCAGAGTATCTGAGATGTATCTGAGCAGAGCTGAGGCATATGCTCACAAGGGTCAGACCAACGAGGCTCTCAAGGATGTGAATGTAGTCAGAACAAACCGTATGAAGGAGAACGCTTCCAAGTACGCTTATACTGCTGCTGACATCGAGACCAACATCGTTGATCTCGTACTCAAGGAGAAGAGAGTGGAGTTCCCATTTGAGGGACATCGCTTCTTTGACCTTATGAGAAACGGAAAGGATCTCGTACGTGATTACTGGGGCTTCCATACCACCTACACAGCTGGTCAGTCGATTGCTTCCAAGCCATCTCTCTCAGCTGAGGGCATCGTTATCAAGAACAATGATCCTATGCTCGTATTCCCAATCCCTACATTGGAGATCAACAATAACCCAATGTGTGAACAGAACGAAGGCTATTAATAGAAAAGACTTATGAAAATCTCTAGAATATTCAGCTTGATTGCGGCTGTTGCAGCAATGTCTCTGGCTTCTTGCGCAAAGCTTGGAGATCTCGGACTTGAGCCTGTTCCAGATATCGCATTCGTTTATGAGTCAAATGGTTTGACTCTTACATTCAAGTCTGTTACTCCAGGTACTTCCAACGTACAGTGGGAGGTGGTAGGACAGACCACAGGTTCTGGTGAGACATTCACATACTCATTCCCAGAGCCAGGTAACTACTGGATCAAGATGACCGGTACATTTGACGGCAAGGAGCAGGTGTCTTCAGGTAAGATCCTTGTGGCTAAGCCTTCAGCTGTGAAACTTGATGACAAGTCATTCGATGATTGGAAGAATGTGACTTATCCAGATTTCCAGCTCGTAAGTGCAGATGGCTTCGGTATCGGTAAGTTTGACTATGATGCAAACTATCTCTATTTCTACATGGAGATGGATGTAACTCAGCCTGATGCAAGTGCCGACGACCTTATCATCAACATCCGCATGGACTCTGATGACCTTCAGGGAACCGGTATGTCTACCAAGGGCATTGGTGCTGACTGGTATCTTGAGGCAAACTTCTGGTCACCTAACTCAGCATGGTCAGATATGTACGATTGTGCAACTGGCGATACTGTATGGGATGAGAGCCATAGCGGCGACAAGAGCGTCGTTCTTGGTACCTATAAGGAAGAAGGTGGCAAGATGTACTGTGAGTTCGCTTTCTCAAGAAAGGAATATGGCGTTAAGGGTTCTTCAGTAGGTATCTTCTGGAAATTCTACAACTGCAATTGGGAGGACTTCACTACAATGACATGTAATGGTCTTTCTACATATCACTTCGCTCTTGATAAGAAGCAGTAATCTTTGATAAGCAGCACTGGTGGAGCTGTATCTGCCAGTGCTGCGTTTTTTAACTTATTATTGAAACGTTATGAAAACTCTTTTCAGCTCATTATCTCTCTGTGCATTCGCTCTGGCAATCAGCTCTTGCGCACCTAAGCAGGCAACTACAGTTTCGCCTGAGACCCTTCTTCTCAAGGATTATGCTCCTGAGACCATCTTCAAGCTTCCTGAACACCATCCAACACAGGCGAAGTTCTCAGTCATTGACATGCACTCACATGCGTACAAGAAGGACCTCGAAGGTGTCAAGGAGTGGGCCAAGATCATTGAAGAAAACAATCTCCAGAGAGTCGTGGTTCATACAATGGCGCATGGCGAGCGCTTTGAGGAACTCTATGACATGTATAAGAGCGTTTCTGACAAGTTCGAGCTTTGGTGTGGCTTGAACTACGAGGCATGGGGAACCCCTGACTTCGAAAAGGTTGCACTTGCAGATCTTGAAAGATGTGCGGCCAAGGGCGCCAAAGGCGTAGGTGAACTTGGTGACAAGGGACTCGGAGAGTCATTCTGCACTCATGAGCCTTCAGCTCATTTCAATGATCCATGCTTTGATGCCATCATTGACAAGTGTGGTGAGCTTGGTCTTCCTATCAACTTCCATGCTGGTGATCCTATCTGGATGTATGAGCCACTTGATGAGCATAATGATGGCTATTTGAATGCTGCGAATTGGGCTATTGACCTCAGCGTCCCTGGTATGCTTAACCTTGACGAAGTCGTAGCCACATTCCTTGATGCTGTGAAGAAACATCCTAACACTACTTTCATCGCAGCACATCTTATTAACCTCAGCCACGATTATGAGAGACTTGGTGCCGTACTTGACACCTATCCAAATCTTTATATTGACAATTCTGCCCGTCATCTTGAGACATGTGCAACTCCACGTGCGACCAAGAAATTTTATGAGAAATATCAGGATAGAATCGTATTTGGAACTGACAATGATCCTGAGCGCTCAATGTACAGACTTGAGTGGAGAATCCTTGAGACTGAGGATGAGCACTTCTATGCAGAGGACGGCTATTCATATCACTGGCCACTTCATGGACTTGGCTTGAGCGATGACATCCTCAAGAAAGTCTACCATGACAACGCTGTTAAAATCATGGGTTGGTAATGAAGGGCATTGGACTTCTTGTGGCGTCATCAGTAGCCTTTCTGGCCATCTCTTGCGCTTCATCTCAGACTGGGTCGAAGGGAGTCTCGGACTCTCTTCTTCTCAAGGATTATGCACCTCAGTCCATCTTCAGAACTGAGCAGCACAGCCTTACTCATCCTAAGTTCACCACCATTGACATGCACTCGCACGCCTATATTGATGACCTTGAAGGCATCAAGCAGTGGGCGAAGCTTCTCGATGAGCAGGGAATTGAGAAAGTGGTTATCAATACCATTGCCCATGGTGAAGAGTTTGAAAGACTCTACGACCTCTACACGGGTGTGTCTGACAAATTCGAGATGTGGTGCGGCTGGAATCTGGAAAACTGGGGAAAGGAGGATTTCGAGGAAACTGCTTTAGCAGACCTGGAGAGATGCTATCGTAAGGGCGCTAAGGGCGTGGGTGAGCTTGGCGACAAAGGCTTCGGAGAGCAATATTGTATCACAGGTAGTTTCACTGAATGTGTTCCTACTGGGCATCTCAATGAACCTTGTTTTTCCGCCCTCATTGAAAGGTGCGGTGAGCTTGGCATGCCTATCAACGTTCACATTGGCGACCCCATCTGGATGTATGAGCCACTCGATGAACATAATGATGGCTATATGAATGCTGGCGAATGGGCAATTGACCTGTCGCAGCCTGGTATAATGGACCTTGACCAGCTCGTTGAGACATTTGAACAGGTTATGACAGCGCATCCAAAGACCACTTTCATTGCCGCGCATTTCATCAACTACAGCCATGACTATGAGAGACTTGGTGAGATATTGGACGCTCATCCAAATCTCTATGTCGATAATTCAGCGCGTCACGCTGAGACTTGCGTCACCCCGCGCGCCACTAAGAAATTCTATGAAAAATATCAGGACCGTATCCTTTTCGGCACTGACAATGATCCAAGTGCGAGGATGTATAACCTGAACTGGAAGATACTTGAGACTGAAGATGAGCATTTCTATGCAGGCCGCTCGTATCATTGGCCACTGCATGGAATCGGCTTGAGTGACGAAGTCCTCCACAAGATTTATTATGAAAATGCAACTAAGATCCTTAACCATGAATAAACGTATCATACTATCAGCATTCGCCTTGATTGCGGTTGCCTGCGCTCCTAAGCAGGTGCAGACATCAGGACCGGAGTCCCTCCTTCTTAAGGACTATGATCCAGTATCAGTCTTCAAGCTTCCTGAGCATCATCCTTCTCAGGCTAAGTTCTCGGCCATTGACATGCATTCTCACCCTTTTGAGCAGGATGAGGCTGGCATCAAGGAATGGGTAAAGACACTCGAGAGAAACAATGTGGAGAAGGTCATCATCAACACTTATGCATGTGGTGATGAATTTGAAAGGCTCTATGACCTCTACACCGGTATCTCTGACAAGTTTGAGATGTGGTGTGGCTTCGACCTCACTACATGGGGCACTCCAGAGTTTGAGGAGAAAGCGCTTGCTGACCTCGAGAGATGCTGGAAGAAGGGTGCCAAGGGAGTAGGCGAGCTTGGTGACAAGGGACTCGGTGAGGCATACTGCCTTAGAGCCTCTTACGGTAAAGCTACCCCGACTGGGCATCTTAATGACCCGGCTTTTGACAAGCTCCTTGAGAAGTGCGGCGAGTATGGCATGCCTGTGAATGTCCATATCGGCGATCCTATCTGGATGTATGAACCTCTCGACGAGCACAATGATGGCTATATGAATGCAGGCATGTGGGCCATCGATCTCAACACCCCAGACATACTTGACCTTTACGAGCTGGTTGAGACATTCGAGGAGTGCTTGAACAAGCATCCTAAGACAACCTTCATCGCTGCGCATTTCATCAATGTTCATCATGACTATGAATTCCTTGGACAGGTTCTTGACCGTCATTCTAACCTTTATCTAGATAATGCCGCACGTCACCTTGAGACTTGTGCGACCCCGCGTGCCACCAAGAAATTCTACGAGAAGTATCAGGACCGAATTGTCTTTGGAACAGACAATAATCCAGGTGACAGGATGTATGGATTGAACTGGAGGATACTTGAGACTGAGGATGAACATTTCTATGCGAACAGTTCTTATCATTGGCCATTGATGGGTCTTGGTCTTACTGACGAAGTCCTTCAGAAGGTCTATCACGACAATGCTGTCAAAATCAGAGAATCATTATGAAAAGACGCGATTTCCTCAAGACAACCCTTGCAACTGGAGCATTTGTAGGGTTAGCACCATCCATGAAGGGATGGATTCCTTCTCATAACTGGGACAAGTATGATTTCGGATCTGGTCCTGTAGTCAAGGATCGTCTTTATCAGGGTCCGTTCCCTCAGTACGAGCCAGAGAATTTCTTCGGAGGAGAAGTGATTCAGTATACCACTCCTGGTAAGCAGCTTATCAACTGCTTCGGTATGGGTATGACATCGTACATCGCAGGTGACCTGGGAGCTCCAAACATTCCTGGAAAGAGTGTTGAGCAGGCTATTGATGAGCTTTTTGCATTCCCTCTTGCTACCAAGGTATATATTCGTCCAAACTGGAGACATATCCAGAAGAGGGCAGGAAAGCTTGAATTCGATGACTACTGGAAAATAACCATGGAAAAGGCGGAAAAGTACGGCAAGAGAGTCGGTTTCCGTATCATGGTGAACAACCCGGATATAATGGAAGACGCTCTTCCTGAATTTGTCCTGAAGAAGGTGCCAATGCATAAGCTGAAGGGAGAGTGGAAGGGTAATCCAAATGAGGTGCGATACCAGAAGGTACAGACCATGCCAAAGTTTGATGACCCTACATTCCTCGCATATTTCGAGGAGATGCAGGCCATGCTCGCTGAGCAGTACAATGGCAGTCCGCTCATAGAGTACATGGATACAAACATGTATGGCTTCTGGGGTGAGGGACATAGCTGGCCTTATGATGACCATCCATTTGCAAGCGACCTTGACGGAGAGAAAACATTCCTGAAGATCTACGAGATGCAGAATAAGTACTGGGATAAGGTGCCACTTCTGACCAATACTCAGCCAGACTTCAGCAGAGTCGGTAACTCTTCTGTCCTGGACAAGACTGTGCGAGATGGAAACTGGCTCAGAACAGATACCATATTCATCGAGAACGAGCAGATCGAAGCTCTCAGTAACCGTCCTGCATGGATTGCTGCTGCTGTGGAATGTGGTATGTCAAACGGAAGGGAAGAGACCATGGACTATGACAATGCAGGCATTCCTAGGAACGAGGCTGTAATCAGCCATGTGAAGGATGTCGGTGCCAACTACTTCTCTTTGTGGAACTGGCACGATATCAATGCTGACAACCTTCACAGATATTACGGGAAATACCCAGATGGCTTGAATGACCTAGCATCATCACTTGGATTCCGTATCCGTCCATCATGGATCTGGGAATCAGGTGACAGTGCAGGAAACACAAATCTCATCTTCGGTATGGTGAACGATGGTATTGCGTGTGTTCCAGGTGTACTCAGACTCACCCTTTTCACTGATGACGGCAAGGTAAACATCAGCGGATGTCTCGATGCAGGTTATCCAATGACTAGGGGCGTGCGTCAGGCTATGATGACTGTTCCAGCAGGAATCGATGTCAATAGCGGACAGCTTAAGCTCAAGGCTGAGATAGAGGTCAAGGGAGTGAGATATCCAGTTCCTTTCGCTATAGCACAGAAACTGAATCCTGACGGATCTTTGACTATCAAGAGAAATATTAGAGGTTAGTGGTAATATTGTTATGGATCGCCGAGATTTTTTGAAATCGAGTATTGCAGCCGGCGCGTTTGTGGGACTTAGCCCAGCTCTTCAAGGCTGGGTTCCGTCCCATAATTGGGACAAGTATGACTTCGGCTCAGGTCCTGTAGTGACAGACCGTCTCTACCAGGGACCATTCCCTCAGTATGAACCTGAGAGCTTCTTCGGAGGTTCTGTCGTTCAGTATACCACTCCTGGAAAGCAGTTGATAAACTGTTTTGGAATGGGTATGACTTCTTATATATCAGGCGATTACGGCTCTCCTGTGGTGCCGGGGAAGACTCTGGAGCAAACCATTGATGGACTGTTCCGCTTCCCTCTGGCTACAAAAGTGTATATTCGTCCAAACTGGCGTCATATACAGAAAAAAGCAGGAAAGCTTGAGTTTGACGACTACTGGAAGATAACCATGGAGAAGGCGGAGCAGTATGGCAAGAGAGTGGGATTCAGAATCATGCTGAATAACCCTGATATTGTCGAGAACGCTCTTCCTGAGTTCATGCTCAAGAAGCTGAAGCTTTATAAGCTTAAGGGAGAGTGGAAGGGCAATCCTTCACAGCCTAGATTCCAGCACGAACACTTGCAGCCAGACTATTCGGACCCATACTTCCTTGAATGCTTCGAGGAAATGCATGCCATGCTCTCCGAGCAGCTGAATGGCAGCCCTCTCATAGAGTATATGGATACGAATATGTATGGGTTCTGGGGCGAGGGACATACCTGGCCTTACGAAGGCAATCCTTACAAGAATCAAAAGGTGGCAGAGGATACATTCCTGAAGATGTTTGACATTCAGCTTAAGTACTGGGACAAGGTTCCTCTTGTGACCAACACGCAGCCTGACTGTGCTTTCGTAGGTAATTCTGCCCTTCTGGACCGAACCATCCGTACTCATAACTGGCTTAGAACAGACTCAATTCTCATCGAGAATGAGCAGATTGAGGCTCTTAGCAATCGCCCGGCATGGACTGCTGCGGTGTGCGAGGCTGGACTGACCCATGGAGGTGGACGCAACTATGAGTGTGACGCATATGGAATGCCAAGGGGTGACGTGTCGGTGTATCATGTCAAGGATGTGGGAGCAAATTATTTCTCACTCTGGAATCACCATAGCATTGACCCTGACAACCTCAATGCTTATTATGAGAAGTTCCCAGATGCATTGAACGAACTCTCGCAGTGCATTGGATTCCGCATCAGGCCTTCATGGATCTGGCATTCTACCGACAACCAGGGGCACAGTAACCTGATCTTCGGAATGGTGAATGATGGTATTGCCAATGTCCCAGGCGTGCTTAGACTTACCCTCTTCACGGATGATGGCAAGGTTAACATCTCTGGATGCTTGGACGCAGGATACCCTCATACTCGTGGAGTACGTCAGGCGATGATGACTCTTCCTGATGGATATAACTGGAATTCAGGCGAACTGAAGCTTAAGGCAGAGCTGGAGGTCAAGGGTGTTAGGTACCCTATACCATTTGCCATCGCTCAGAAATTGAATCCAGATGGTTCACTTACTATCAAAAGAAATAATCGAGGTTAACACTAAAATACTTAGAATATGAAAAGACGAGATTTCCTGAAGACTACTGTCGCAGCCTCTGCGGCTGTAGGACTTTCGCCACTTGCGAAAGGTTTCGTCCCTGTCCATAATTGGACGGGATACGACTTTGGGTCTGGACCTGTTGTAAAAGACCGTCTGTACCAGGGACCTTTTGGCTGTTATAAGCCAGAAGATTTTTACGGCGGATGGTGCTTTCAGTCGACCCAGCCTGGAAAACAGCAGATCAATTGCTGTGGTATGGGTATGATTACCTACATCTCAGGTGACTATGGTGCACCTAAGGTTGCAGGAGAGCCGCTTGAGAAAACCATTGATGATCTGTTCAAGTTCTCACTTGGTACCAAGATGTACATCCGCCCGAACTGGAGGCACATCATGAAGAAGGAGGGCAAGCTGGATTTTGATGATTACTGGAAGATTACCATGGAGAAGTCGCTTGAGTATGGAAAGAGGGTTGGCATCCGTGTGATGCTGAACAATCCTGACATTCTCGAGAATGCCCTTCCTGATTATGTGCTGAAAAAGGTACCTCTTCACAAGCTCAAGGGCGAGTGGAAGGGTGATCCTAAGCAGCCACGTTTCCAGCATGAGCATCTTCAGCCTGAGTACAATGATTACCTGATCGGATACTTCGAGGAGATGCAGAACCTTCTTGCAGAGAAGTACAATGGTGGTCCTGAGATCGAGCTTGTGGACACCCAGCATTTCGGTCTGTGGGGTGAGGGTCATGCGTGGCCATACGATGGCCATAATTTTGGATCTCGCAAGCAGGCTGAGGAGGCGATGATGAAGATATATGAGATCCAGCAGAATGCGTGGACCAAGGTCCCACTCTGTACCAACGTGCAGCCTGACTACAATCGCGTAGGTCATTCAGCTATTCTCGACCGCTCAGTGCGAGATGGAAACTGGTTGCGCCGCGACTCGATACTTGTGCAGAACGAGTGTATCGAGGAGCTCAGCAACCGTCCTGCATGGGTCGCAAACTTCTGCGAGGGTGCAATGATTCACGGAACTTCAAGAGACTATCCTGTGGATGCCAATGGCTTCCCAAGAGGCGATGTCATAATGTCACACGTGAAGGATCTCAAGGCAAATTACTATTCTCTCTGGACATTCCACAACATCAATGCTGCCAGCCTTGCTGACTACTATCAGAAGTACCCAGATATGCTTGATGACCTTAACCGCACCATTGGTTTCAGGGTACGTCCTTCATGGATCTGGCGCTCAGTTGACCCAGATGGTTATGAGAACCTCATCTTCGGTATGGTAAATGATGGCATCGCAGGCGTACCTGGTGTCCTCAGACTCACAGTCTTCAATGATGAAGGTACCGTCAATGTAGGTGGATGCATCGATGCTGGCTATCCTCACCCTAAGGGTATCAGGGAGGCAATGATTACGCTCCCTAAGGGCGTTACCGCCGAGAAGGGAGATCTCAAGCTTAAACTTGAGATTGAGGTTAAGGGAGTTCTCCATCCAGTGCCTGTGGCAGCTGCCCATGGAGTTAATCCAGATGGTTCATTGAATATCAAACGTAACATTGCAGACTAATGGATAGAAGAGACTTTTTGAAGGCTAGCCTCGCTGCAGGAGCTGCAGCGGCAGTCGCACCAGAACTGAAGGCTTGGGTGCCTCAGCATAATTGGGATAAGTATAACTTCGGTTCAGGACCTGTAGTGAAGGATCGTCTCTATCAGGGCCCATTCCCATCATATAGCCCAGAGGATTTCTTTGGCGAGGAGCCTATGGTGGTTCAGTATACCATGCCTGGAAAGCAGATGCTTAATGCTTTTGGTATGGGTCTTACTACTTATATCTCAGGTGATTACGGTGCTCCAATCGTACCTGGTGAAAAGCTTGAGACTACTATCGATAAGCTGGCTAAGTTCCCTCTTGGCACAAAACTCCATATTCGTCCGAACTGGAGACATATCATGAAGAAAGAGGGTAAGCTTGACTTCGATGACTACTGGAAAATCACCATGGATAAGGCCGCTGAGTACGGAAAGAGAGTATGCTTCCGTGTGATGCTCAATAACCCAGACACACTCGAGAATGCACTCCCTGACTATGTGCTCAAGAAAGTGCCTCTCGATAAGCTCAAGGGCGAATGGAAGGGTGACCCTAGCCAGCCACGTTTCCAGCATGAGCATCTACAGCCTAGATACAATGACTATCTCATAGGCTATTTCGAGGAAATGCAGAACCTTATGGCTGAAAAGTATAATGGAAGCCCACTCATTGAGTTCGTAGATACCACTATGTTCGGATTCTGGGGTGAAGGACATGCCTGGCCATATGAGGGACATAATTTCCCTAATAAGAAGGCCGCTGAAAGAACATTCCTCAAGCTCTATGACATCCAGAACACAGCCTGGAGCAAGGTCCCTCTTGTGACTAACATCCAGCCTGATCACAGTGGCGTAAGCAACTCTGAACTCGTGGACAGGACTGTAAGGGACAATAACTGGCTCCGTCGTGATACCATTCTTGTGGATAGCGAGAGTATCGAGCAGCTCTGTAACCGTCCTGCATGGACTGCGGCGTTCATCGAGTGCGCTATGACTAGGGGAGGACTTGAAACCGTGAAGCTTGATCCTTACGGACGTCCTACCGGTGACGATGCTATCTATCACGCACTTGATGCTGGCGCAAACTATTACTCACTGTGGAGCTTCCATAGCATCTGTGCTGAGAACCTCCAGGCATACTATGACAAGTACCCAGAGGCTCTTGATGAACTTGCAGCAAGGATCGGATATAGAGTAAGACCTTCTTATATCTGGCATGGAAAGGACAAGGAGAACCTTGAGTTCCTTATCATAGGTATGACCAATGATGGTATCGCAGGTGTGCCAGGTGTCCTCAGGCTTACTCTTTTCACCGACGATGGAAGAGTTCATGTAAGTGGATGCCTTGATCCAGGTTATCCTGATGTCGAAGGTGTACGCTCTGCGATGATGTATCTTCCTGAGGGCGTGGATTGGAACTCAGGAGAACTCAAGTTGAAGGCTGAGATCGAGGTCAAGGGACAGAGATATCCTGTACCATTTGCCTGTGCTGAGCCTTTGAATCCAGATGGCTCTCTTACCATCAAGCAAAACAACGGAGAATAATGAAAAAAATAGCATTGGCTATACTGTCTTTCCTTTTCTGTGCCGGAGCTCTTCTGGCACAGAACAAGGTGGCAGTAGTGATTAGCCGCACTTCTTATTTCGCAAGGCAGAGTGAAGTAGGCTCGGCAGCAAAGAGCTGGACCGCGATATGCAACCTTGCTGGCCTCCCATACTCTACCTTGTTTGTGGAAGACCTCAATGATTCTGCACTCAAGTCCCACTCTGCGGTGGTCCTTTGCCAGTGCAACTTCCTTACTGACGCTGAGTATTCCACCATCCAGAAATTCCTTGAGAAAGCATCGAAATCTGGATATGGTGTGCTCGTGGATGGTCCTGTCGGCACCTATGATGAGTCGGAGGATTTCAGAGACGAACTCGGCATAGACAAACTCCTAGGCATTGTCAAGCATGGCGATGCCAGCATGGATGGATTCAGACTCAGGGTGGCGGACAACGCGCATTTCATTACCAATGACTACGGTCGAAAGGAGATGCTCTCAAACCTTCTGAGCTCTGAACTTCCTGTCCTTGCCCTTGATGGTGACTCCAGGGTACTCGTGAACGTCAGCGATGATGTCCATACTTATCCTTATGAGTCAGTCAAGACTGATGGCAAGCTGAATGTGGCTGTAATAAACGGCCTCTCTCATGCAGCTGCCCTTGGCGCTTCGTTCAAGAACTACGCTCCTAAGGGCTTTTTCCCATCAAAGGTCTATCCTCTGCTTCGCAAGACCCTTCAGTGGTGCGTGAATGGCGATACCCAGAAGGCTTTCCCATCATTGCTCCTCTCTGATGGAAACATGACTGCTTTCATACGCGTGGATGGAGATGGTTCCCAGGCTCCGGCATCCATGGATATGTGTATGACTTACCTCGAGGACATTGCCCTTGAATCAGGTGTTCAGGGTGTGATGACCTATGTGTCTGCATGGGCTACACGTGCAGGATGGCACTTCTATGTCGACCATTCCCGCAAGCTTCAGGAACTCGGTACTGCCATTGGTACACACAGTATGAACCATCGCCTCTCAGAGCTTGAGACAGAGGAAGAGTTCTCATATGAACTTGACGGCTCCAAGAAAGAGATCCGTGATAACCATGTCAGCCGTGGCTATGACGTGGGTGAGATCCGCTATCTTGTCAATCCAGGTAATACTCTCGCCATGCATCATCTCGATCAGGTGAGAAAGAGATTTGACTTCTTCATGACCCATGGCCAGGACCAGTATCTGCCTGTTGCCTATGGAAACATAAACTGGTTCACTGGTGGCAAGCCTCTGCCTATGGTGGATGACAGCCCGTCGCCAGACTATCAGTGGTTCTATGATTCTGAGTGGTCCCATACCACAGCGGAAGTGGCTAATTACGAGAACCTTGTCCTGGATCATCTATATAATACCGTGGGCAATGGTGTCGTATTTGACGCCATGTGGCATGACTATGGCATGAGCAAGATGCTCATCGGAGAGCCTCGTAATGTCACCAAGATCATGCGTGAAGGTACCCGTATCATCAATGACAATAACCAGGAGTACTATGAGACCATCCGTAACTTCTGGAATACCCATGACGTATACTGTCCTGAACCTGCCGAACTCGCCGCGAAGCTTACAGTACTCTCCAATGCCACCATCACGTGGACTGCTGAGGCTGATGCCTTGACCGCAAACATCTCCTTCGCCAAGGATGACTTCGCCAAGTATGCGAAGTACATCGGAGGCATGGCCATTGGCATGAACAACACCGAAAAGGCCATCTCTGCTGTGGAGATTGATGGCAAGCCATACCTCGGCTTCTCAGATGAGAAAGTCATACTCCCAGTGCCTCAGAAGAGACAGATGACCATCAAGGTGACCCTTGGCGGACAAAAGCCTGCGAGCAGGGTGATCTACTCTTCCAAGATCCTTTCAGGTGTGTCTTCAAGCGAGTCCGGACTTACAGCAAGCGTCATCTCCCACTCTATGTCTCGTGTGAAGTTTGAGACAAGCGTGCCTTCAGTTGTGATAGGTGCGACATGGTTTGAGACCGCGGGCGCAGAGGTGGAAGCTAGACTTCTTGGCTCTGGCGACATAAAGCTGATGTCCAATGATTCAGCAGTGACTATCCATTCTGCCAGCCTTCCTATCAAGTCTTTCAAGAAGAACGCCGATGGCTCTGTGGATCTGGTGGTGTGTGGAAATGGAAAGCACCACAATACCATTGTGGCATCATCAGCCTCAATGGGCAGAAAGGTCATTGACATTGCTGAACTCAATGGTGAGAAAACCATAACACTTAAATAGAACTCTGAAATGAAAAAGATATTCATAGCAATGTTCGCGATGGCTATCAGCCTTGCGGCGTCAGCTCAGATGGTTGAGGTGTCTTTCAAGCCTTCTGATGAGGATTTCATAAATCCGGAGAGAGGCTTTGCGAGCCAGCTCGGTGTCAGGGATAAGCTTGATTTGGAGACACTTCATGCCCTTAGAGAGAAAAAGGAGTCTATGATATGGAGACAGTGGGACCTGAGAGACTTCAAGAACAAGGATATTTCCAAGGATTTCCTTGAGGGAGTCAGCCGTGACTTCGACATCATTCGTGAGGCAGGAATGAAGACTGCTATCAGGTTCTCATACTGCAGCCGGATAGGTGACTCTGATGCACCTCTTGAAGTTGTCCTTCGTCACATTGAGCAGCTTAAGCCTATTATCCAGGCGAATTCGGATATCATTGCCGTAATGCACTGTGGCTTCATTGGAGCCTGGGGCGAGATGCATTCCTCTACCAATGGACTTACTGAGCCAGAGAATATGCGTGCAGTGGTTTTCGCACTCCTTGATGTCCTTCCTAAGGAAAGATGTGTGGAGATTCGCTATCCTACAGCCAAGGCTGAAATATTCGATGGTAGAACTACTCCTATCACTTATGAGGAGGCTTTCTCCGGTAAGCCTTATGCACGTGTGGCGCATCATAATGACTGTTTTCTTGCAAGCCCTACTGATGTGGGAACCTACAGGACTGACATTGTCGCAGAGAAGAAGTTCCTCAATGTGGATACTAAGTACACTCCTATGGGAGGAGAGACCTGCAATCCTAGAAATGACTATCCTATCCTTCGCAGAAAGACAATCGGCGAGATGGAGATGATGCATTGGTCATACCTGAATTCAAGGTATTCGCTCAAGATCATTGACCAGTGGGTCAGGGACGGATACTATGACGAGGTATCCAAGAGGCTAGGTTACAGACTCCAGCTTGAGGCTGGAGAGTTCCAGAAAGAGGCTGTGCCAGGAAGTAGCTATACTTTCAATATCGCTTTGTCAAACAAGGGATTTGCATCTCCTTTCAACCCTCGTATGGTTGAGCTCATCCTTGTGGAGAAGACCACAGGTGAGAGGTACAAGGCCCTCCTTCCTCAGGATCCTAGATTCTGGTTCCCTGGTGAGGACATTGAGTTTGGTTATAGCATTGGCCTTCCTGACGAGATGGCGTATGGAGAGTATAAGGTTTTCATGAATCTTCCTGATCCATGCGAGAGACTTTATACTCGTCCAGAGTATTCTATCCGACTTGCCAATGAGGATGTCTCCTTCACAGAGGAAGGTTACAATGACCTTGGCATTACCCTGAAGGTCGTAGACAAGCCTTCTGACAGTCATAATTCATTCCTCAAGTTCAAGAGATTCTGATGAAGAGACTGGAGTCACTCGATATACTCAGAGGACTGGATCTTTTCGCCTTGACCGTATTTGGCCCTATCCTCTATGCATTTGCAGGTACCGGATCCTACCATTGGTTGGAGCCGGTGCTGGCGCAGTGCGACCATGTGGAGTGGGCCGGATTTGCAGTCTGGGACATGATCATGCCTCTTTTCATGTTCATGTCTGGCGTGGCTATCCCATTTGCCTTCTCCAAGTATATTGATGGCACAAAGAAAAGGAAGGAAGCATATCTTCGTATCCTCAGGCGTGTGATTGTCCTCTGGGTGTTTGGAATGATCTATCAGGGCCACCTTCTGGACTTGAACATTGGCACGTTGAAACTATTCACAAATACATTGCAGAGTATCGCAGTGGGCTATCTCTTCGCTGCGGTCTTCTTCATGAACACAAAGCCACGCACCCAGATCGGTATCGTGGCTGGCCTGCTCATCCTGTACTGGGCGCTGATGATGTCTGTCCGCGTGGGTAGCTATGGCGGGGGAGACTTCACCCCTGATGGTAACCTCTGCGAGTACATCGACAGAGTCGTGATGGGAAGGTGGAGAGACCATGCCACAGTGAACGCTGCCGGCATCGTGACCTTCGCCGACAGCTATCGCTATACATGGATCCTGAGCAGCCTTGGTTTCATCGCCACTACTATGACCGGCACGCTCGCCGGTGTGATCCTGAAGAGCGATGACAGCGACAGGAAGAAGATGCTGACGCTTCTTGTCGCCGGTGTCGCAATGGTCGCCGCAGGATGGCTCTGGCATCTTCAGATGCCGGTGATCAAGAAGATCTGGACCAGCTCAATGGTGCTTGTGACTAGTGGCTACTCATTTCTCCTTATACTGCTCTTCTACTACATAGTGGATTACAGGGGCTGGAAGAAAGGACTTCAGTGGCTGAAGATATATGGAATGAATTCCATTGTGGCCTACATGATCGTGAAGGTAAGCTTCAAGTCCATCGGACAGTCTCTCCTTTATGGTCTCGAGCAGTATGTGGGTGAGGCGTGGTATAACCTTGTCCTTGTGCTGTTCAATGTGATCATAGTGTTCTTTATCCTCAGGTATTTATATAGACACAAGATATTCCTAAGAGTATAATTATGAGAAGAATTGCATTTGTTATAGGCATCCTGATGATGCTTACAGCTTGTAAAGGTGAGCAAAAAGATACTCGCCTGACCTATTATCAGACAGACCGCGTTTATGATGTGGTGACTGTCGTAGAGCCCTCGCGTGATGGCGAAGTGAGAAACATCATCTTCATGATAGGTGATGGAATGGGCTTGGAGCAGGTGAGCTGTGCATGGGTGCTGAACCATGGAAAGCTGAACCTTGACAATATGCCTGTAATTGGCTTGTCCAGGACATATGCCGCAAATTCTCTCATAACCGATTCTGCTGCAGGTGGTACTGCTCTTGCCATTGGCCAGAAGACGGACCTGGAACATATAGGTACTGCTCCAGATGGAACGGAAGTTCCAAGTCTGCTTGTGAATGCGCGTAATCATGGCTATAAGACAGGTGTAGTTGTGACTTGTATGCTGAATGATGCTACTCCTTGCGACTTTTGCTGCCATAACGACAGCAGGTACGAATATGACGACCTTATCGCTGACTATCTGACTTGTGGCGTAGACTTTATCGCTGGTGGTGGGTTGAACTATTTTTACAAGAAAAGGAATGACCACAGAGATATAGTCTCGGAGATGGACAAGGCTGGTTTTCATGTAGTCCTCGATGAGATGGCGCTGGGTCGCGCCACAGAACTGCCAGTCGCTGCTTTGCTGGCTGATGAGAATCTTCCAGTGGCAGAGAAAAGGGGCGAACTATATCGCGATATGGTGCGTAAGTGCCTTGATATGCTCGATGATGCATCGGGTGAGAAAGGCTTTGTCGCCATGTTGGAGGGGTCTTGTATCGATGATTGGGAGCACTCGAACCGTATCGACCTTGCTATGGAAGAACTCTTGGATTTCGACCGTACCCTTGGCGATGTGCTGGAGTGGGCTGCACGTGATGGTCATACATTGGTCGTGGTGACAGCCGATCACGCTACTGGGGCGCTTACTCTACAGGATGGCGATCTGGAAAAGGGGAAGATTGGTGTTGCCTTTGGCAATGATTCACATAACGGAATCGCTGTGCCTATATATGCCTTTGGCCCTGGTGCCGACAGATTTGGCGGCATCAAGGAAAATTATGAAATTGCAAATACAATTAATTCATTGCTAAAATAAACATGAAAAAGACTTTGTTCATAACAGCTATCGCAATGCTTATGGGAATCCAGGCATTTGCTCAGAAGCAGTCTGTCTCCATGCTCCCTGGTGAGAAATGGTGGGGTTGCATCACTGACATGGGTGTACAGATGCCTTTTGATGAGGCTACTTCTCTGGAGTTTGACCTCTCAAAGCAGAATTTCAACAACCAGACCACACCTCTTTTTGTATCAAATAAGGGAAGGTATATCTGGTGTGATGGCTCTTTCAAGGGTGCAATTAAGGATGGTGTCATAAGCATTGACCCTATACGTGGAAAGGTCGAATGCGTCAGCGCTGGTGCAACGCTTAGAGATGCGTTCCTTGCGGCTTCAGCCAAGCATTTTCCTCCTACTGGCACCATTCCTCCAGCTGAGTTCCTCAATGTACCTCAGTACAACACTTGGATTGAGCTTGTATACAACCAGAACCAGGCTGATATCCTCAAGTATGCTCATGGCATCGTGGACAATGGTTTCCCTACAGGAGTCATCATGATCGATGACAACTGGCAGAAGTACTATGGAAATACAGAGTTCCGTCCAGACAGATTCCCAGATCCGAAGGCAATGATGGATGAGCTCCACGCTCTTGGATTCAAGGTTATGCTCTGGATCTGTCCTTTCGTATCTCCTGATAGCCAGGAGTACAGAATGCTCAGAAACAAGGGATATCTCGTCATGGATTCAAAGCTGGATCGTCCTGCAATCCTTGACTGGTGGAATGGACTCAGTGCATGCTATGACCTCTCAAATCCTGAGGCATATGCATACTTCAAGAAGACCCTTACTGATCTTCAGGACAAATACGGTATCGATGGTTTCAAGTTTGATGCAGGCGATCCTGAGCGCTATCGTGAAGAGAATACTCGTGCCTTCGATGGAAAGTCATACGACACTGAGCAGACAGAGTGGTGGGCAAAGCTTGGTCTTGAGTTCCCATACAATGAGTTCCGCGCGTGCTGGAAGATGGGTGGCCAGCCACTTGTTCAGCGCCTCGGTGACAAGTCGTACAGCTGGAAGGCGGTGGCTAGCCTTGTGCCTGATATGATCGCTGCTGGTATGCTTGGACATATCTATACATGCCCAGACATGATTGGAGGTGGAGAGTATGGCAGTTTCCTTAACATCGACCAGACCAAGTTTGATCAGGAGCTTATCGTGCGTTCATGCCAAATCCATTCAATGATGCCAATGATGCAGTTCTCTGTAGCTCCTTGGAGAATCCTCAACAAGGAGAATCTCGCCATCTGCCACAAGTATGCTAAGCTTCATGAGGCTATGGGTGCGTACATTGTCGAGCAGGCAGAGAAGAGCTCAAAGACTGGAGAGCCTATCGTTCGCCCTATGGACTATGCATTCCCTGGCCAGGGATTCGAGACATGCAACGACCAGTATATGCTGGGTGACAAGTATCTCGTGGCTCCTATGCTTACCCGTGGCACCGAGCGCAGCGTGAAGCTCCCTAAGGGCAAGTGGATCGATGAGAATGGCAAGGTATACAAGGGTGGAAAGACTTATGTCCTCGATGTCCCAATCGATAGACTTCCATATTTCGTACAGAAATAGTATCTTTGACTAGATACATAACCACATATCTTATGAAGCACATAGTCGAAAAATTCGCGATAACAGGTGATGTACTTGAGATCAAGCCATTGGGAAATGGCTTGATCAATGGTACGTTCATCGTCAAGACCACAGGTCCGGATTACGTTCTCCAGTGGGTTAACCACAAGGTTTTCACCGACGTCCCTCTTGTCCAGAGAAACATCGAGAACGCCACATCCCACATCAGGAAGAAGCTGGAGATGAAAGGGGAGACTGACATCGATAGAAAGGTGCTTACTCTGGTACCTCTCAAGGATGGCAGCGCCACCTTCATCTTCGAGGGCGAGCACTACTGGAGAGTCCTTGAGTATGTCACTGATTCTGTAACTCTCGAAACTGTAACTCCAGAGACCTCCTTTCTTACGGGTCTGGCGTTTGGTGAATGGGAAGACATGCTCTCGGACTGCGAAGCTCCTATAGGTGAGTCGATTCCTGATTTCCATAACATGGAGCTGAGAATCAGGCAGCTTAAGGATGCTGTTGCGAATGATGCAGCTGGAAGAGTGAATGACGCGGAAGTCCGCGAGATGATTTCTTTCTTCGCAGAGCACGAGAAGGAGATGTGCAAGGCGGAAGATCTCTACCGCGCAGGTCTGCTGCAGAAGCGCATCTGCCACTGCGACACCAAGCTGCCAAACATCCTTTTCGATAAGGATGGCAAGGTGCTTTGCGTCATCGATCTCGACACAATGATGCCGAGCTTCATTTTCTCCGACTTCGGCGATTTCATGCGCACAGCCGGAAGCACCCTGCCAGAAGATGATCCAGCCATCGAGAAGGTGGCGATCCGCATGGACATCTTCAGGGAGTTCGCGAGAGGATATGTGAAGTCAGCGAAGTTTCTCACCGACGTGGAGAAGGAGAACCTCCCGTACGCGACGCTGAGATTCTCATACATGCAGGGCGTCCGCTTCTTCGCGGACTACTTGAACGGCGACACCTATTACCACATCGACTATCCAGAGCATAATCTGGTAAGGACAAGAAACCAGATAGCCCTCTTCAAGAGTCAACTTGAACATCTCGACGAGATGCAGGCGTTTGTGACAGAGTTGTAATTGGTATGGTATCATTGTTCTGCACAGATTAGACAATTTGGATTAACTTCGTTCGTTTAAAATAACAATTATGGAGCTTGACTATTTCCATCAGCTGCTTCAGCAGCGCTCGAAGGGACTCCGTGTCGGCATCCCTTCATATTGTACGGCAAATCCTATCGTCATAGAGGCAGTGCTTCAGCAGGCGAAGAGATTTGACGAGCCGGTGCTCATCGAGGCTACGAGCAACCAGGTGAACCAGTTCGGTGGCTATACAGGCATGCAGCCTGCAGATTATAGAGATTTTGTGTATGGCATAGCGGACAGCATGGGCTTCGACCGTGCGAAGATCATCCTTGCGGGTGACCATCTCGGCCCTCAGCCATTCCAGAAGCAGCCAGAGGCCGAGGCGATGGAGAATTCCAAGAAGATGGTGGAGCTTTATGTGAAGGCCGGCTATACAAAGATACATCTCGATACCAGCATGCGTGTCGCTGACGACAGCAGGGAGGAGAGACTCTCGGACTATACCATTGCCCGTCGTGGCGCAGAGCTCATGAAGGTATGCGAGCAGGCGTACCAGGAGCTTGTGAAGACTCAGCCGGATGCCCCTCATCCAGTCTTCATCATTGGCAGCGAGGTGCCTATTCCAGGCGGAGCGCAGGTTAAGGAGGAGATGGAAGTGACTAAGCCTGAGGATTTTCTCGGCACGATCGAGGCGTACAGGGAGGTGTTTGCCGAGGCGGGACTGATGGATCTCTGGCAGTACGTCATCGCTGTCGTCGTGCAGCCGGGCGTGGAGTTTGGTGATGCTGACGTCCACATGTATAATCCAGAGGCAGCAGCTTCGCTCTGCGCGGCTCTCAAGGCGAGTCCCGAGAACATCATGTTCGAGGGCCACTCTACCGACTACCAGTCTCCAGAGGCTCTCAGGGGCATGGTGCGTGACGGCGTAGGAATCCTCAAGGTAGGCCCTGCCCTCACTTTTGCCGCTCGCGAGGCGCTTTTCGCTCTCAGTCATATCGAGGACGAGATGGTCGAAGACGAGGCTGCTCGCTCGCACTACATCGACGTGGTGGAGCAGGTGATGATGGAGAACCCTTCAAACTGGGCCAAGTACTATCATGGCACCGAGCTCGAAAAGGCACTCAAGCGCGCCTACAGCTACTCTGACCGCAGCCGTTACTACATGGGCGACGAGCGCATCCAGGCAGCGCAGGAGAAGCTTTTCCAGAACCTTCGCCGCGTGGACATCCCTATGGGCTTGCTCCATCAGTATATGCCGTTCCAGTACATCGAGGTACGCGATGGACGCCTGTCAATGGATCCGCATGCGCTTGTGCTCGACGCTGTACGCGTCGTTTGCGAAGACTATAACTACGCTACAAGATAACAATAAGAAATTGTTACTTTGTAAACCTATGTCAGGACAAGTCATGGTCAAGCTGGGGCTCCTTTTTTATGTTTACTAGAGACGGATATGTATACCCTTGCCGTTTCACCAATGCATTCGCTCCACTGTATTCAGTCCGATGCCAAAAGCAATAGTAATAATTTCTTGTACTAGATTGTGTAATAGCAGAGAATAATTCGGAGCATCGAGCTCGGCGCCATTATCGTAATTCGATATAAAATGGACTACTCCGACGCGAACTGCGTTTGAGTAGTCCAAATTTTATCGTGACACGATAAAAAGGAAGTCCATGCTACGCTTGTAAAAATCTGGAGTCTCGTCGTAGATGGCGTGCTTGAGATTTGGGTAGATGTGGAGGGCGCAGCCTAGTGTGGAGGCAATTTCCTCTGAACCGGCAATGGTGACGACGCTGTCGAGCCCGCCCCCGAGGACCAGCGTCGGACAGGTGATTTCTGACAGACGGTCCGCCGGACCTGCAGTGAGACATGCTGATGCGAGCCTGCGAAACCATTCCTTGTCGTTTGGACGAAGAGCTACGCCGGGAACATTGTCCAGAAGCCCGGTCGCTTGCAGGAACTCATTGGAGTAGAATCGCCGGAAGGCGTCGTTCTTGAACTCCTCATAGTCGTCACTCTCCACAAGCTGCATCCAGTGCTCAATGACTCCCTTAAACTGCTCATTTGCACGGCATAGCGTAGCGCCAAGCACGAGCGCCTTGACGAATTCAGGGTGCTTGACTGCGAGGTGCTGGGCGATCATTCCTCCTTGCGATACGCCAATGACGCAGGCTTCAAATACGCCTTGCGCTTGCATGGTCTCGACAATGGTTTCGGCAAGATACTCGTTTGTGCAGTCGTCTGGCACCTCATCTGGACGGTCCACGACATAAATAGTGAAATTCCCCTTGAAATCCCCAAAGGTGGTTTCCAGAGCATCTTTAGCCCCTGTTATTTTCTGAGTGGAAAGGCCTGGGATAACCACGACTGTAATCCCTGAGTCTCCTATTTTGACAAAATCGCAAATTCTATTCATTGTGGATTAGTATACAATCAGATTCTCGTCTGGATCCATCAGATACCATGTGTCTCCATTGGTCCTGACGAATAGACTGAGGCTTCCCCAGCGCGAGCTGTAGCCATGCTCGAGCTCGAATGGGCTGCTGGTGTTGTTGTAGTACTCCAGGATGACTCTGCTGCCATCCTTGACCTTCGCTCTCGTGATTGTATTTATGTTGTTTGAGTCATCCTCCATCCTGACTGCGTAGAGCTCACCCCTTGAGAGAAGCTTCGCGATGCCTTCAGAACTGTAGTTAACAGTCTTATGGCTGGATCTGTATGGTTTAGGAAGACTACTGAATGAGTCTGAACTCCTGGTGCTGCTGCTTGAAGAAGATGATGATGATGACGAGTAGGACGAAGACGATGAAGACGATGACGGCGAGTCATCTAGAAGCCAGCTGGCAAGGGCTGCGCCTCCTGCTATGATTGCCGCTCCCAATGCCAGCGCCCCAATTGTACTCCCGTTATTTGATGACGAGGATGATGCGGAGCCTGAATGATTTGCCATCAGGTCTACGTAAATGTCGTTCCACACGAAACCTCCTGTCGGATCTTCTATGTGTACCAGTCTTGTGTCGAGGGGTAGCGCACTGAACTGCATGACGATATCGCTCGGGCTGGAATTTGTGGACTGATAGTAGGAATACGACGAATACGTATAAGGCGCACCAAACTGGAAGTTACCAACGACTCTGTTCTGGTTCACGAATGCTCCAGCTGTGAGACCACATGTCTTCAGGTACTGGCCACGGGCATCGTACGCATTTATCCTTATGTTGGATGTTATATAGTAGCTGCCAGCGTTATATCCCGTCCTCCATGTAAACACCACTTGTGACTGGTTATAGTCGGAATTAACCACCTTGACCATCAGGTTCGGTGAGTTCGTCCTCTGGCTTGGTGACTCATAGGACGCAATCACTACCTGGGCGTGGACAGCACTCCCAAGCAATGAAGACAGTAGCTGCAGAGCTATGAACCTAAACTTCATAGGTGAGTCTATATCGGCGTCCGCTCTCGAATGGCCCTCTAAATGTCTGTCCAGACACGTAGATGGTCTCCAAATCATCGTTAGATGACCACTCAATGATGGCTATGCCTCTGTCGTCTGTACGTACATCCTCGGTGAATCCGCCGAAAAAGCCCTTGACCTTCGCCGACACCTCAGCGTACTCGTATGGCCAATCAAGGCGGCCATTCTTCAGAACCTGAACTTCACACCAGCTTCTCATATTGATTCCTGTTTTAATTGTTAACGTTGGTAAATTTAGTGAATTTTATGTAATAACTATGCTCTTCGGTGAATTGCTTTGCAATTTTCATTCTCTCACAAATGTCCAGTCTTTCTGGTACTTGAAACCTTCGTAGCTGAATTCCCTCAGTTTCGCGACTTCAGAGGCCCTGTTCTCGATGATGAACCTTGTCATCGCGCCGCGGCAGGTTTTCGCCCATACTGATGGCGTGGTGTATTTCCCGTTTTTCAGCACATGGAATGATGGCTCAATTATTCCGCGAACCTCCTTTACGACTCTCTTCCAGTCGAAAAGCTGTCGGAACTCCTCTGTGTCGAGATATATCAGGATGCCATCGTCAGCATTGACCGACTCTATGAGGGCGTCAGTGAGCAGCGGCCTCCAGAACTCAGAAACCTTCATGCCGCCGGTGCAGGGAAGAGGGAAGCCTCCCTCACAAGGCCGCGTGGCTTGCTGCTTTCGTTCATTATCTTCGCACTGGCTAGTAGTATCTGCATGTCTTGCTATTTGAGTTTCTTGGTGGAACACCCACGCTTGGGCACAATTTGTCTCCTTTCGGTAAATATAGTGTTTTTATATGAATCGAAGACTCGGCTCCTTATCGTAATTCGATATAAAATGGACTACTTCAACACGACTCGCGTTTGAGTAGTCCAAAATTTATCGTGAAACGATAAGTCGAGTGTTTGAGTACATAATACTTCGCAGGCAAAATCGTGATTCTTGCGTAAAATTTTTCTAATTTTGTGGATTCAAAACACGAACTATTATGTCAGATATCATACTTGGAATCGAGTCATCATGCGACGACACTTCGGCGGCCGTCATAAAGGATGGTTTTCTGCTGTCAAATGTGATCGCCAGTCAGGCGGTGCACAAGGAGTACGGTGGAGTGGTGCCGGAGCTGGCGTCTAGGGCGCACGAGCAGAATATCGTGCCTGTAGTGAGCCAGGCGCTCGCGAAGGCAGGTGTGAAGCCTGAGGAGCTCACAGCGATAGCGTTCACTCGCGGCCCGGGCCTGCTCGGCTCGCTGCTGGTGGGAACCTCTTTCGCAAAGGCATTGTCGATATCATTGGATATACCAATGGTTATGGTGAACCATCTCCAGGGCCATATCCTCGCAAATTTCGTGAAGCAGGAGGGCAAGGAGAACAGGCAGCCAGCCTTTCCATACCTCTGCCTTCTCGTGTCTGGTGGAAACTCGCAGATCGTTAAGGTAAACAGCCCGCTTGACTTCGAGATCCTTGGCCAGACTATCGACGATGCGGTAGGCGAGGCGTTCGACAAATGCTCGAAGATGATGGGGCTTGGCTATCCAGGCGGTCCTATTATTGACAAGCTTGCCGCGCAGGGCGACCCAAACCGCTTCAAGTTCGCAAAGCCTCATATCGAGGGGCTTGATTACAGTTTCAGCGGCATCAAGACATCGCTGCTGTACTTTGTGCGCGACGAGATGGCGAAGGACCCAGAGTTCATGGAGAAGAACAAGGAGGATATCTGCGCGAGCTTCCAGAAGGCACTCATTGACATACTGATGGACAAGCTCATCAAGGCTGCGAAGCAGACGGGCATCAAGGAGATCACCATCGGTGGCGGCGTATCAGCAAACAGCGGCCTGAGAAACCGCATCGAGGAGGAAGGCCGCAAGCGCGGATGGAATACCTATCTCCCTGAGTTCAAGTTCACTACGGACAATGCTGCAATGATTGCGATAGCGGGTTACTTCCATTATGAGGCAGGCGAGAGAACCTCTCTCGACGTCGCTCCGGTGTCACGTATCGCAGATTTCTAGTATGAGAGAGTTTGAGATAGCAGTTCCTCTCGGCAAGCCACTTCGCCCGGACGAGGTGAAGAGAGAAGTGGCGAGGGCATTTCACTTTTCGAAGAATGCCGTCATCAAGGTGATAGACCCGTCGAGGAACCCATTCCCGGAGAAATCAGCATCGCCAGATGCGACAGCCACATGCGTGATAGCGCGTCGAAGCATCGATGCGCGTGGCACAGCAGTGTGGCGCTATCGCGTGCAGGTCTACACATACGGTGAAGAATATTTACCTTATGAACTTCCTGAGTATCAGGATGTTCATGATGCACGTCCGGTAGTGGTCGTAGGCGCAGGACCTGCTGGAATGTTTGCGGCGCTGAAGCTTCTTACCTTAGGCCTAAAGCCTATCGTGCTTGAGCGTGGCAAGGATGTTCACGCGCGAAAGCTCGATATGGCGAAACTCTCGCGTGACGGCATAGTGAACCCAGAGTCGAACTACTGCTTCGGCGAAGGTGGAGCGGGCGCTTTCTCTGACGGAAAGCTCTTCACGCGCTCCTCGAAGAGAGGTGATAACCGCGAGGTGCTCTACCAGCTCGTGAAGTTCGGCGCTGACCCTACCATCCTCATCGATGCTCATCCACACATAGGTACGGATAAGCTTCCGCTGGTGGTGGAAAATATCAGACTGTGCATAGAAGAGCATGGAGGCGAGTATCATTTCAATACTTGCGTAAATGATATAGAGTATTCAGAATCAGGAGTTAAGGTGATTGCGGGGGCCAATGTTTTCGAGGCCGCTGCGGTTATCCTCGCGACTGGTCATTCGGCGCGAGATGTCTATGAGATGCTGGACGCGAAGGGATGGCCACTCGAGGCGAAGGGCTTTGCCCTCGGCGTGCGAGTGGAGCATCCGCAGAGCGTCATAAACCAGGCACGCTATCGCGGCCGTTTTCGTGAAGGCATGCCTACGGCGGAGTACTCATTTGTCGAGCAGGTCGACGGCAGGGGAGTGTTCTCTTTCTGCATGTGTCCAGGAGGTATCCTGGTGCCATCTTCGACCGAACCGGAGACCATCGTACTTAACGGCATGTCGAACTCGGCGCGCAACTCTCGCTGGGCAGATGCGGGAGTCGTCGTGCAGATCGAGCCGGAAGACCTTCCGGCGAAGTATGCAGCCGACGGCGCATTCGCTGCCATGAATTTCCAGCGTGATGTGGAAAAGGCAATGTATCAGCTTCGTCCTTCAGCAGAAAATCCGATGGCTGCGCCTGCGCAGCGCATGATGGATTTCTGCGCCGGACGCATCTCGAGAACATTGCCAGAGACATCATACCACCCAGGTGCAGTGTCATCGCCTCTGCACCAGATGCTTCCTGACATCGTGGCGCATAGGCTGCAGAAGGTATTCCCTCTGGTGGACAAGAAGATTCCTGGCTACTATACAAACGATGCGCTCCTTCTCGGCGTGGAGTCGCGCACATCATCGCCTGTGCGCATCCCTCGTGATCCTGAGACGCTTGCTTGTCGTCCGCATGTATATCCTTGCGGCGAAGGTGCTGGCTACTCTGGCGGCATCGTGTCATCAGCCATCGACGGCATCCGCTGTGCAGTCGCAGCGGCAGAACAATTGTAATATATGAAAGCTGACATCATAGTGATAGGTGCAGGTGCATCAGGACTTATGGCCGCATACGCTGCGGCTCGCACGCTTGTGGAAAATGATCGTGTGGCAGATGTCCTCCTGCTCGAGAAAATGCCGCGCCCTGGCCGCAAGATCATGATTACGGGCAAGGGACGATGCAACTTCACAAACCTCAAGGAATGGAATGAATTCTCACAGCACATCCGTTCCAAGGCGAATTTCGTGAAGCCTGCCTTCTACAACTTCACCTCGCAGGATGCCATCTCCTTCTTTGAAGGCTACGGCATGTCTACGGTAGTGGAGAGGGGAGACCGCGCTTTCCCTGCATCCCATCACGCTTCAGACGCTGTCGACACGCTTGTCCTTGCCGCTCAGCGCTATGGCGTAAAGCTCGTCACCGATTGCGAAGTTCAAACCATTTCTCATGCCAATGAATTTGCGCTTGAGACATCGCAGGGCAAGTTCTTCTGCAAGAAATTGATCATTGCCACAGGCGGCCTCTCATATCCTGGCACAGGCTCCACCGGCGATGGCTATCGCTGGGCCACTTCCCTCGGACACAAGATTCAGCCCCTCTTCCCATCGCTTACTGCACTGGTGCCGAAGGGCTACAAAGATACTTCGGCAGACGTTCCTGGTTCTGACTCCAGTGCAGACACTCTGTCGGAAACTTCATTGAAAGGCCATCTGCACCGCACTTTGCCATTGACCGAATATGGTCAGATGCTTTGTGGCAACCAGCTGAAAAATGTTGGCGTCACCTCTATCATTGAAGGTTGTGAAGCTGATGAAGAATTCGGCGATATTGACTTTACCGATGGCGGAATTGAGGGCCCAGTTGGCTTTCAGCTTAGCCGTAAGTGTGTCAAGTCAATTATCAATGGTTCAAGGGTTTCCATACGCATTGACCTAAAATCTGGAGTGTCGCTTGAAGAAGTGACAGAGCGTGTGAAACAGCTCTGGAACGACATCGCTAAAGATCCTCGAAGCCGTGGCCTCAAGGATCGCGAGAAGTGTCGCATCCTTCTGGGCAAGCTGATTCCGTGGGATCTCATACCTGGTTTCCTTGAAGGAAATCCTGACATCATCACAGTTGAGACTCGAAAGTCCGGTTCTTTCCACGGCAAGCCACAGTTCTCCTCTAAGGTTTGGGTTAACCTCAATGCCATCGCTCGCGCTCTTAAGTCCTGGACCTTCGACATAGAAGGCTTCGTCGGCTACGAGCGTAGCGTAGTCACAGCCGGAGGCGTCTCCACTGATGATATCGTAGCTAAGACTCTTGAGTCACGTATAGTTCCTGGCCTTCACTTCTGTGGTGAGGTACTCGACATGGACTGCGACACGGGAGGTTACAACCTACAGGCTGCATTCTCCACCGGCTTCCTCGCTGGCCAGTCCGCAGCGCGCTCCCTTATATAATATCCTCGAAATTTTGGTGGAAATTAAATTTGTGCTATCTTTGCACTGGGGAAAGTCGTACACGACCAGCTCCCTCTGAACTCCCCCAGGGTCGGAAGGCAGCAAGGGTAGGAGGTTGTAGCGGTGCGATGTGCTAAGCTTTCCCTTTTTTTGCCACTTTAGCTCAGTCGGTAGAGCAGCGCATTCGTAACGCGCAGGTCGCGAGTTCGAGCCTCGTGAGTGGCTCCCCAGAGCGCTCGTAGCTCATGAAAACAGCCCAGGATTATTCCTGGGCTGTTTTCTTATTAGTGTGCAGTGGTATTTGTGCAAACTGCAAACACAGCTAGTTGCCTTCGAAGGAGATGGTGACACCGTCGGAACGGACGTCAAGCGACACGGTGGCGCCTTCGATTAGAGGGAGGTTCACTGAGTCGTGGCCGGCAGGGAATCCGAAGGCCACGGGGATGCCTAGCTCGCGGGTGTAGTAAGACATCATCTCATTCACGCTCTCGTATGGGAGATCATTGCCACAGTCGGTGAAGTCTCCGAAAATGATGCCCTTCACGTGTGAAAGTGCGCCGTGGATGCGGAGCGTCTGGAACATGCGGTCAATGGCGTGCATGCTCTCCTCGACCTCCTCGATGAAGAGGATGATGTCCTCGTCGCCGGCCAGCATGTCGTAGTCGCTGCCACAGAGCACTGAGAATGTGATGAAGTTGCCTCCCACAAGCTTGCCGGTGGCATTGCCCAGAGTGTTCAATGAATCAGCGACTATCTCGTAGCGCGGGAGTATGCCGAAAAGCAGGTCTTTCAAGATGAGGTCGTCCTGCTGGGGACCGGCCTTGCGGCCAATGGCTCCGCACATGTTGCCATGGACGCTCATCACGCCAGCCTTCAGCGTCGCTGCATGCACGGCGGTGATGTCGCTGTAGCCCACGATCCACTTCGGATGCTCGCTGAACTCGCTGGATGGGATCATGTCGAGCAGTCTCATTGCCCCATAACCTCCGCGGGTGCAGATTATGGCCTTGATCTCGGGATCACGCAGTGCGGCGAGCATGTCGCTCACCTTCTGCTCGTCAGTACCTGCATAGTGATCGGCTTTCTCCGAACCCATGCCGACCCTGTCGGCTATGTTTGTGTGCTCGCCCATCACAGGCTGCAGCCCCCATTCCTTGAGTACTTCGCACGCGCGAGTTATCGCCGCGTCGCTCTTCATCTGGTACGACGGCGACAGTATGGCTACCTTGTCGCCAACTTTCAGGAAGTCAGGTCGGATCGTCTGTGCGTTTATGCTAAGTGAAAGTGCACCTGCAAGGGTGGCAAGTATTAATCTTTTCATGATTCAATGTGTTTGAAAGCAAAGATAGCTAAAAACACTATTTATAGGAATTGCCTTGGTATACTATGTATCGTTTTAGTCAATTTTTTTGTCTCAAATGAAGAAAAAAGTTTGGAATTAAGAATCTCATCGTCTATATTCGCATACAGATTTGTAAAAACAAATGAACGCTTACTATCATAATTTTTCTGGATACTCTAATCAGAATAATAACCAGCGCCAGCAGCAGGCGCCGGAAATTGTTCTATATATCCAGCCGATATAGGGCAAATCAAGTGTGAATATGGAAAAAGAAGTTTCGAAATAGTAAAAAGGGGCTGGTCTTTTAGGAGACTAGCCCCTTTCGCTATATATAGTTAGTAGTTTTTAATACTTTAAAATCAATTAGTTATGGCAGCAAGTCTTAGATTTAAAGTCGTTGACGAAGCATTCAAGCACGCACCGGTGAAGGTCGAGGTCCCTAGTGAGAGACCTAGCGAGTATTTCGGTAAGTACGTGTTCAACAAGCAGAAGATGTTCAAGTATCTTCCTGCAGGTGTTTACGCAAAGATGTGCGATGTTATCGACAACGGTGCACCTCTTGACCGTAAGGTAGCGGACGCAGTCGCTGAGGGTATGAAGAAGTGGGCGATGGAGCTCGGTGTTACTCATTACACCCACTGGTTCCAGCCACTTACTGAGGGTACCGCAGAGAAGCATGATGGCTTCGTTGAGCACGACTGGAAGGGCGGAATGGTAGAAGAGTTTGAGGGAAAGCTCCTCGTTCAGCAGGAGCCAGACGCCAGCTCATTCCCTTCTGGTGGTATCCGTTCAACCTTCGAGGCCAGAGGTTATTCTGCATGGGATCCTACATCTCCAGTGTTCGTGATCGGAGATACTCTCATGATCCCTACAGTATTCATCTCTTATACAGGTGAGGCGCTCGACTACAAAGTTCCTCTCAAGAAGGCTCTGTACGCAGTGGACAAAGCTGCCACCGCTGTGTGTCAGTACTTCAACCCAGATGTAAAGAAGGTAGTCAGCAACCTTGGTTGGGAGCAGGAGTATTTCCTCGTGGATGAGGCTCTCTACTCAGCACGCCCAGACCTTGTGATGACTGGCCGTACCCTCATGGGACATGATTCAGCAAAGAACCAGCAGATGGATGACCACTACTTCGGAAGCATTCCAGAGCGTGTAGAGGCATTCATGAAAGATATCGAGATCCAGGCTCTTGAGCTTGGCATCCCATGCAAGACCCGCCACAATGAGGTGGCTCCAAACCAGTTCGAGCTTGCTCCTATCTTCGAGGAGACAAACCTCGCAGTGGATCACAACATGCTCATGATGTCCATCATGAAGCGCGTAGCTCGCAAGCATGGCTTCCGCTGCCTTCTCCACGAGAAGCCTTTCAAGGGTGTCAATGGTTCAGGAAAGCACAACAACTGGTCGCTTTCTACCGATACCGGTATACTTCTCCACGCTCCTGGCAAGACTCCAGAGGATAACCTCCGTTTCGTTACCTTCGTGGTAGAGACCCTCAAGGGTGTATATGACCATAATGGTCTGCTCAAGGCCAGCATCATGAGCGCCACAAATGCACATCGTCTCGGCGCAAACGAGGCACCTCCTGCAATCATCTCTTCATTCCTTGGCCGCTCAGTAACTGAACTTCTCAAGCATGTGGAGAATGCTGACGAGGACGCTCTCTCAATGGCTGGAAAGCAGGCATTCAAGCTTGACCTTCCATCTATTCCAGAGCTTCTCATCGATAACACCGATAGAAACCGTACGTCTCCATTTGCATTCACCGGAAACCGCTTCGAGTTCCGCGCCGTAGGTTCAGAGGCAAACTGCGCAAGCGCTATGCTTACCCTGAACGCCGCTGTGGCTGAGGCACTCGTAAGCTTCAAGCAGAGAGTTGATGCTCTCATCGAGTCTGGCGAGGAGAAGACAGCTGCCATCCTCAAGGTGGTTCGCGAGGATATCAAGTACATCAAGCCTATCATCTTCAATGGCAATGGTTACGGCGAGGAGTGGAAGGTAGAGGCTGCAGCAAGAGGTCTTGACTGTGAGACTTCAGCTCCAGTAATCTTCGATAACTACCTCAAGGAGTCAAGCGTGAAGATGTTTGAGTCTACTGGTGTGCTCACCAAGCCTGAACTTGAGGCTCGTAACGAGATCAAGTGGGAGACCTACACAAAGAAGATCCAGATCGAGAGCCGTATCTTCGGTGACATGTGTCTGAATCATATCATTCCTGTAGTCACCAAGTATCAGAGCATGCTCATTGACAATGTATCAAAGGTACTCGGTATCTTCCCTAAGGAAAAGGCAGAGGCTATCTCGAAGGAGAACCTTACCATCATCGAGAAGATCTCTAAGCATGAGTCATTCATCATTGAGAACGTTGAGAAGATGGTTGAGGCTCGCAAGGTGGCAAATCACCTCACCAGCGAAAGAGAGAAGGCTGTCGCATACCATGATACAGTGGCACCTCTCATCGAGGAGATCCGTTACCATGTCGACAAGCTTGAGTGCATCGTAGATGATGAGGCTTGGCCACTTCCTAAGTATCGTGAGCTTCTCTTCATAAGATAAAAACCTAATAATTCCCCCAAAATCTATGGACATTAGTGATCAGCGTGGGCTGTACAGTCCAGCGTATGAACATGATGCCTGTGGAGTAGGAATGGTTGTGAATATTCATGGCGGCAAGAGCCATGAACTCGTAAGCAACGCTCTCAGGGTTCTTGAGAACATGGAACATCGTGGAGCTGAGACAAGGGATAAGACCGGCGATGGCGCCGGCATCCTTGTCCAGATTCCACATGAGTTCATCCTGCTTCAGGGTATCCCTGTGCCTGAGAAAGGCCGATATGGAACTGGCATTGTCTTCCTTCCGAAGGATGAGAAGAGGCAGAATGCCATCCTTTCAATCATAATTGAGGAGATAGAGCGTGAGGGCTTGACCCTGATGCATCTGAGAAACGTCCCTACCTGCCCTGAAGTGCTGGGTGCAGCTGCTAGGGAAGTGGAACCAGATATCAAACAGATGTTTGTGACTGGTGTTTCCGAACAGAGAGCTCCAGAGATCGAGCGCATTCTCTACAGAATCAGAAAGAAGATTGAGAACCGTGTGGACGATGAGGATTTCTACATCTGCTCATTGTCCAGCAAGGACATCATATACAAGGGCATGCTCACTTCAGGGCAGCTCAGACGATATTTCGTCGATTTGTCGAATGACTACTTCACCAGTGGACTTGCACTGGTGCATTCGCGTTTCTCTACAAACACCTTCCCTAAGTGGAAGCTGGCGCAGCCATTCCGCCTTCTCTGCCACAACGGCGAGATAAACACCGTGCGCGGAAATCGTGGCTGGATGAACGCACGCGAGAGCGTGCTCTCTAGCCCTGCGCTAGGTAATATCAAGGAGATCAGGCCTATCCTTCAGGAGGGCATGAGCGACTCGGCTTCATTGGACAATGTATTCGAGTTCCTCGTGATGAGTGGCCTCAGCCTTCCTCAGGCCATGGCTATCCTTGTTCCAGAGTCATTCAACGACAAGAATCCTATCAGCGAAGACCTCAAGGCCTTCTACGAGTACTACTCCATCCTTATGGAACCATGGGATGGACCTGCAGCGCTTCTTTTCTCAGATGGACGCTATGCAGGAGGTATGCTTGATAGAAACGGTCTCAGACCTTCACGCTATACCATTACCAAGAATGGAATGATGGTAGTAGCCAGCGAGGTCGGTGTGATGGACTTTGAACCAGGTGATGTGGTCAGCAAGGGCCGCCTCCAGCCAGGTAAGATCCTTCTCATTGATACCCAGGAAGGCAAGATCTACTATGATGGCGAGATCAAGGAGAAACTCGCTTCAGAGCATCCATATAGGCAGTGGCTCTCGACAAACCGTATCCAGCTTGAGAAGCTCAAGAGTGGTCGTCATGTCGAGAACTCAGTGCCTAACTTTGAGCGCAAGCTTCTTAACTTCGGCTTCGGCCAGGAAGATATCGATAAGACAGTCGTTCCTATGTGCGTAAATGCTCAGGAACCAGTCGCTTCCATGGGAAATGATACACCATTGGCAGTGATCAGCGACCGTCCTCAGATCTTCTTCAACTACTTCCGTCAGCAGTTCGCGCAGGTGACAAACCCTGCCATTGACCCTATACGAGAGGAACTCGTTATGTCACTTGAGGAGTACATTGGTGCCGTAGGTACAAACATCCTCACCCCAGACGAGTCGAACTGCAAGATGGTGCGTCTGCCTCAGCCTGTGCTGACAAACACCCAGCTTGACATCCTCTGCAACATTCGTTACAAGGGCTTCAAGACCGAGAAACTCCCTATGCTTTTTGATATCAAGAAAGGGGAGTCCGGTATTCGCCAGGCCATTGATGATCTCTGCAAGAAAGCAGAGCAGAGCGTTGATGATGGTGTGAACTACATCATCCTCAGCGACCGCGACATCGATGACACGCACGCAGCGATTCCGTCGCTTCTGGCTTGTAGCGCCGTGCACCACTACCTTATCAGTGTGCACAAGCGCGTTCAGACGGCGCTCATCGTGGAGTCAGGTGAGATACGCGAAGTCATGCATGCAGCGTTGCTGCTCGGCTACGGCGCCAGCGCCATCTGTCCTTACATGACCTTCGCTGTGCTCGATGACCTCGTGAAGAAGCACAAGATTCAGGAAGAGTACGGTACAGCCGAGAAGAACTACATCAAGGCTGTGGACAAGGGTCTCAAAAAGATCATGTCGAAGATGGGTATCTCAACCATCCGCTCATACCGTGGAGCGAAGATTTTCGAGAGCGTAGGTCTTAGCGAAGACCTCCTTAGACAGTACTTCGGTACAGAGATCTCAACTATCGGTGGTATCGGCCTTAGAGACATCGCACGCGATGCCATCAGACTGCACGATGAGGCGTTCAAGCCTAGTGAAATCAACGAATTCCTTCCAAACAATGGCCAGTTCAGCTATCGTAAGGATGGAATCAAGCACGCATGGAATCCTGAGACTATCGCTAATCTCCAGATTGCTACTCGCTTAGGCTCATATACTAAGTTCCAGGATTGGGAGAAGATGGTCGACGACAAGCCTGAGCATATCTTCCTTCGTGACTACATGGGCTTCAAGAAGGCTGCTGTGCCTACACCTATTGACGAGGTGGAGCCAGTAGAGAGCATTGTGAAGCATTTCGTTACCGGCGCGATGTCGTTTGGCGCACTCTCCATCGAGGCGCACGAGGCACTCGCGATCGCGATGAATAAGCTCGGTACTCGTTCAAATACCGGTGAGGGCGGTGAGGACAATGCCAGATACCACTCTGATGTGGATGGCGTAAGCCTCTCATCGAAGACCAAGCAGATTGCGTCAGGTCGCTTCGGTGTTAATGCAGAGTATTTGGTCAATGCTGAAGAACTTCAGATCAAGGTGGCTCAGGGAGCGAAGCCTGGTGAGGGTGGACAGCTTCCTGGTTTCAAGGTGAACAAGATCATTGCGAAGACCAGAAACGCCATTCCTGGCATTTCTCTCATTTCGCCACCACCTCATCATGATATCTACTCCATCGAGGACCTCGCACAGTTGATCTTCGACCTTAAGAATATCAATCCTACAGCGGCTGTGAGTGTTAAGCTCGTTGCTGAAAGCGGCGTGGGTACTGTGGCTGCTGGTGTAGCCAAGGCCAAGGCTGACCTCATCGTCATCTCTGGAGCAGAGGGCGGTACTGGCGCAAGCCCTGCAAGCTCGATGCGTTTCGCCGGCATCAGCCCTGAAATCGGTCTCTCCGAGACTCAGCAGACTCTCGTGCTCAATGGCCTCAGAAACCAGGTTCGACTGCAGACTGACGGCCAGCTGAAGACAGCCAAGGATGTGATAATCATGGCTATGCTTGGCGCCGATGAGTTCTCGTTTGGAACACTTCCACTCATCGTGCTCGGTTGCGTGATGATGCGAAAGTGTAGTTCAAATACTTGCCCTGTGGGTGTAGCTACCCAGGATGAGAAACTGCGTGAGCATTTCCGTGGCAAGGCTGACTATGTAGTGAACTACTTCACATTCCTTGCTCAGCATGTAAGAGAGTATCTTTCTGAGATCGGTGTGAAGAGCCTGAAGGAGATTATTGGTCGCACTGACCTTATCGAGGTCAATGCTGCTGACCCATCTACCAAGCAGGGCACCATCGACTTCGGCCGATTGCTTGCCAGACCTCATACCGACAAGGCTCTCTACTGGGACCGTGGTCAGTTCACCAAGGTTTCTGGAGTTAAGGATGAGCAAATCATTGAGGCTTGCCGCAATGCTATCGAAAGTGGTGAAGAGGTTAACCTCGACTATATCATCAAGAACACTGACCGTGCTGTCGGCACCATGCTTTCAGGTGAGGTAGCCAGAAAGTACGGCGAAGCAGGACTTCCAGATGGTACCATTAACCTTAAGTTCAAGGGCTCTGCTGGACAGAGTTTCGGCGCATTCGCTGTAAGTGGACTGAATCTCAAGCTTGAGGGTGAGTGTAACGACTACTTCGGAAAGGGTCTTTCTGGTGGACGTATCTCCATTTTACCTCCGGCTAGATATGGTTCTGATTTCGTTCCAGAGGATAATATAATCGCAGGAAATACAGGTCTTTACGGTGCTACTTCTGGTGAACTGTATGTGAACGGAAAGGTTGGAGAGCGCTTCGCTGTCCGCAACTCTGGCGCAGTCGCAGTCGTTGAAGGCGCAGGTGATCACTGCTGTGAGTATATGACTGGAGGACGTGTGGTTGTGCTCGGTGAGACAGGACGTAACTTTGCTGCCGGTATGTCAGGCGGTATAGCCTACGTACTGGACAGTAAGCATAATTTCGACTATTTCTGCAACATGGATATGGTAGAGATCAACCTCGTGGAGGATACTGCTTACAGAAAGGAACTCAAGGAGCTTATCAGAAAGCATTATCTTCATACTGGCTCTCCATTGGCAGGACGTATCCTTGATGACTGGAACCACTATGTGGAGGATTTCATCCAGGTAGTTCCTATCGAGTACAAGAGAGTGCTTGAGGAGGAGAAGGTAGCCAAGCTCCAGCAGAAGATAGCAGATATGCAGCGTGATTATTAACCTTATAGAAATCAGAGAGATATGGGAAATCCAAAAGCATTTTTGACGGTGCCTCGCAAGGAGGCGGGCTATCGTCCTGTGCACGACCGCATCCATGATTTCGGTGAGGTTGAGCAGACGCTGAACACCAAGGACAGGCAGGAGCAGGCAAGTCGCTGCATGGAGTGTGGCGTGCCTTTCTGCCACTGGGCTTGTCCTCTCGGAAATAAAAATCCAGAATGGAACGATGCTCTCTACCGCGGTGAGTGGGAGACTGCATACAAGATACTTAAGAAAACCAATGACTTCCCTGAGTTCACTGGACGTATTTGTCCGGCACTCTGCGAGAAGTCGTGCGTGCTGAACCTCAGCATGGGTGAGCCTGTGACTAACCGCGAGAATGAGGCGGCTATCGCAGAGCGCGCCTATCTGGAGGGATACGTTACCATTGAGAACCCCGAGAGAAACGGCCTCAAGGTAGCCGTGATCGGCGCTGGCCCTGCAGGCCTTGCGGCTGCGAACCAGCTGAACTACAAGGGCTTCGAGGTGACTGTCTTTGATAAGAATGAGGCGGCCGGTGGCCTTCTCCGATATGGTATTCCTAACTTCAAGCTGAACAAGAAGATCATCGACAGACGAATCGATGTCATGGAGCAGGAGGGAGTTCATTTCGTATACCAGACTCCTTGTGATGCCGAGAAACTCGCGAAGATGGACTTCAGCGGCGATATGGCACCATTTGCTGGTTTCGATGCTTATGTACTCAGTACAGGTACACCTGTAGCGAGGGATCTTAACATTCCTGGTCGTGAACTTAAGGGCGTTCATCTCGCTCTTGAACTTCTAAGCCAGCAGAATAGAGTACTTGCTGGTATGGAGTTCGATGCCGATGAGCGTGTGACAGCGCATGACAAGAATGTTCTCGTCATCGGAGGTGGCGATACCGGTTCTGACTGTATCGGTACCTCACATCGTCAGGGCGCCAAGAGTGTGACTCAGATAGAGATTATGCCGAAGCCACCAGTTGGCCAGAATCCAGCTACTCCTTGGCCTAACTGGCCAGTGGTTCTTAAGACTACCAGCAGCCATGAGGAGGGCTGTACACGTCGCTGGAATATCAATACCCTTGAGTTCCTCGGCGAAAATGGCAAGCTTACTGGCGTGAAGGTACAGCCTATCGACTGGAAACCAAATCCAGAGGGTGGCCGTCCTATCATGGTGGAAGCAGGTCCTGTCGAGGTCATCAAGGCCGAGATCGTGTTCCTTGCCATGGGATTCATCAAGCCTCAGCAGCCTGAGTTCCCATCCAATGTTTTCGTGGCCGGTGATGCGGCTTCCGGAGCAAGCCTTGTAGTCAGGGCTATTGCAAGTGGAAGAAAGACCGCAGAGGCTATTGACAAGTATTTTAAAGCAAAGTAGGTTTTATGTGTGGAATAGCAGCAATATTCAATATACAGGAGCAGACTCCTGAACTCAGAACCAAGTGTCTGAAGATGTCGCAGAAACTACGTCATCGTGGACCAGACTGGAGCGGCATCTATACTGGACGTACCGCCATTCTGGCTCATGAGCGTCTGTCCATCGTTGACCCTCTTTCTGGCGGTCAGCCTTTGATTTCACCTGATGGAAAGCATATTCTTTGTGTCAATGGAGAAATCTATAATCACAAGGAGATACGCCGTCGCTCGGACTATGAGTTCAAGACCGGTTCTGACTGTGAGAGCATCCTTTCTCTTTATCAGGATATAGCAGATGACCTCGTGGAAGCATCTGAGGATGAAAGCGATAAGCTTATAACTGAACTCTTTGAGCAGCTAAGCGGTATCTTCGCCTTTGGTCTCTACGATGAGGAACAGAATACTTTCCTCATCGGCCGTGACCCTATCGGTGTCATTCCTCTCTATATCGGTCATGATGCTGAGGGACGCATCTACATTGCCAGTGAGCTCAAGGGACTTGAGGGCTTCTGTGATGAATATGAGCCATTCCTCCCAGGCCATTACTACTATAGCAAGACTCCAGGCCTCAAGAGATGGTATCATCGTGCTTGGAAGGATTATGATGCAGTGAAGGATCACGAGGCAAGTTCTCGTGACATCAAGGTAGCATTGGAAGACGCAGTCAAGCGCCAGCTGATGAGCGACGTGCCTTACGGCGTGTTGCTCTCAGGTGGCCTCGACAGCTCTGTTACCAGTGCGATTGCCATGAAATTCTCGAAGAAACGCATCGAGGAGAATATGCAGCGCGATGCTTGGTGGCCACAGCTTCATTCTTTCGCTGTCGGCCTTAAGGGCGCACCTGACCTCGCAAAGGCTCGTGAGGTGGCCGATTTCATTGGTACTGTACACCATGAGGTGAACTACACCATCCAGGAAGGTCTTGATGCGATTCGCGATGTGATTTATTTCATTGAGACATACGATGTTACCACTGTGCGCGCATCTACACCAATGTACTTGCTTGCGAGGGTCATCAAGTCTATGGGTATCAAGATGGTGCTTTCAGGCGAAGGCGCCGACGAAGTTTTCGGTGGCTACCTATATTTCCACAAGGCGCCGTCTGCAGAGGAGTTCCACAAGGAGACTGTGCGCAAGCTTGGCAAACTCTATCTTTATGACTGCCTTCGTGCAAACAAGAGCCTCTCGGCTTGGGGAGTAGAGGGCCGCGTACCTTTCCTTGATAAGGAGTTCCTGGATGTGGCAATGAATCTGAATCCTGAAGCCAAGATGTGCCCAGGCCCAGTGATGGAGAAAAAGATCGTGCGTGAGGCGTTCCAGGACATGCTTCCAGCTAGCGTCGCTTGGCGTCAGAAGGAGCAGTTCAGTGATGGCGTAGGCTACAGCTGGATCGACACCCTGAAGAAAATCACCTCTGAAGCAGTCTCAGACGAGCAGATGGCTCATGCTGCAGAGCGCTTCCCTATAAATACTCCGCTGAACAAGGAGGAGTATTACTATCGCTCTATCTTCGAGGAGCACTTCCCAAGCGATAGCGCGGCGAAGAGCGTTCCCCACGAGGCAAGTGTCGCATGTTCGACAGCCATTGCCCTTGAGTGGGATGCTGCATGGAAGAACATGAATGACCCATCAGGTCGTGCTGTAGCAGGAGTTCATGAAAAAGCATACTAATCGTATATGGAACCATTGAAACATGAATGTGGCGTGGCGATGATTCGCCTGCTGAAGCCACTGAAATACTACCAGGAGAAGTACGGAACCTGGATGTATGGCCTCAATAAGCTGTATCTGCTGATGGAGAAGCAGCATAATCGTGGTCAAGAGGGAGCCGGCCTCGCATGCACCAAGTTGAATTCTGCTCCTGGTGAAGAATATATGTTCCGTGAAAGGGCGCTCGGCAGTGGAGCAATCACAGAGATTTTCCAGAGCGTCCAGCAGAATTTCAAGGGCATTTCCCCAGAACAGCTCAACGATGCTGACTGGGCTGAGGCAAATCTCCCATTCGCCGGAGAGATCTACATGGGACATTTGAGATATTCCACCACCGGCAAGAGTGGTCTCTCATACGTCCATCCTTTCCTCAGAAGGAACAATTGGAGGGCTAAGAACCTTTGTCTTTGTGGCAATTTCAATCTCACCAATGTAGATGAGGTATTTGAATACATCACATCGAAAGGACAGCACCCTCGCATTTACAGCGACACTTATATAATGCTCGAGCTCATTGGCCATAGACTTGACCGTGAGAGCGAGCGTCTTTATGATATAGCCATGGGTCGTCATCTGGAAGGTATGCAGGTGACTGAGTTCATCGAGAAGAACATTGATATCGCGAACATACTTCGCACTTCTACGCCTATGTTTGATGGTGGTTATGTGTTGTGCGGCTTCAATGGTAGCGGAGAGATGTTCTCTATGCGTGACCCTTGGGGCATTCGTCCAGCTTTCTGGTATCGCGATGACGAGGTTTTGGTGGTAGCATCGGAAAGACCTGTCATCCAGACTACATTTGACCTGGAGGTCGATCAGATCCAGGAGCTTCGTCCAGGTCAGGCCATCACTGTCAGAAAGAGTGGAGAAGTATCTCTTACTCAGATACTCGAACCTAAGCAGCTGAAGGCTTGCTCATTTGAACGCATCTACTTCAGTCGCGGTTCCGACAAGGACATCTATCGTGAAAGAAAGGCTCTTGGTGAGCAGCTCACTTCGCAGATTACAGAGGCCGTAGACGGTGACCTGGAACACACTGTATTCAGCTTTATCCCGAATACTGCCGAAGTCGCCTTCTATGGAATGCTCGATGGTTTCAAGAAGGAGCTCAATGAGCAGAAGGTTGACTACCTGTATGAACTCATGCAGGACCACATGCCTTCAAAGGAAGAACTTCGCGGCGTTCTTCACAATTATGTTCGTAGCGAAAAGGTGGCGATAAAGGACATCAAGCTTCGTACTTTTATCACAGAGGGCAATTCAAGAAATGACCTTGCAGCGCACGTCTATGATATTACCTACGGCTCTTTGGAGCCTTTCGTGGATAACCTTGTCATCATAGACGATTCCATTGTACGTGGAACAACACTTCGCGAGAGCATCCTGCGCATCCTTGACAGGCTCCATCCGAAGAAGATCGTGCTGGTAAGCTCATGCCCACAGGTTCGCTTCCCGGACTACTACGGTATCGACATGGCGCATATGGAAGAATTCATTGCCTTCCGTGCTGCCATTGAACTGCACCGTGACAGAGGCACGATGTCCATCATTGATGATATCTATGCACACTGCAAGGCTCAGGAGAACCTACCAAGCACCGAAATGAAGAACTATGTCACTGGCGTCTATGAGCCGTTCACAGACGAGGAGGTCGCAGAGAAAATGGTGGAGATGCTTCGCCCTTCAGGTGTGACAACTCCTATCCAGATTGTTTTCCAGTCCCTTGAGGGCCTTCATAAAGCTTGCCCTAACCATCCAGGTGACTGGTATTTCAGCGGCGACTATCCTACTCCTGGTGGAGTAAGACTGGTGAACAAGGCTTTCATTGATTATTACGAGAACAAATAACGGACTGATATGAATACAAAGTACATTTTCGTGACAGGTGGAGTGGTGTCATCGCTAGGAAAGGGCATCATCTCAGCCAGCATCGGTAAGCTCCTTCAGGCTCGTGGTTACAAGGTAACCATCCAGAAGTTTGATCCATACATCAACATTGACCCAGGTACATTGAATCCTTACGAGCATGGCGAGTGCTATGTGACTGTGGATGGTATGGAGACCGACCTCGATCTGGGCCATTATGAGAGATTTACCGGTATCCGCACTACCAGAGAGAATTCGCAGACCACTGGAAAGATCTATCAGGCTGTCATTGACAAGGAAAGAAGGGGAGACTACCTCGGAAAAACTATCCAGGTCGTTCCTCACATCACAAATGAGATCAAGGCTCGCATCAAGGCAAATGCCGTTCGCGAGCATTTCGACTTCGTCATCACAGAGATAGGTGGTACCATCGGCGATATCGAGAGCGCCCCATTCATGGAGGCTATCAGACAGCTTCGTTGGGAGATGGGGCGCAACGCCATCAACATCCACCTTACCTACGTTCCTTACCTTCGTGCAGCAGGCGAGCTCAAGACCAAGCCTACTCAGCACTCAGTCAAGGAACTCCAGAGTATGGGTATCCAGCCAGATATCCTCATCCTCCGCACGGAGATGCACCTCGAGAAGGGACTTCTACAGAAGGTCGCATCATTCTGTAACGTGGAGCCTGACTGTGTAGTCCAGAGTGAGGACCTTCCTAGCATCTACGAGGTGCCTCTAAATATGCAGAAACAGGGTCTTGACGCTGCCATCATCAGAAAACTCGGCGAGGAGGTAGGACCTACTCCAGAGATGAAAGCATGGCGTTCGTTTGTCGACAAAGAAAAGTCTGCAAAGAATGAGATCCATATCGGTCTTGTAGGTAAATATGACCTCCAGGATGCGTATAAGAGCATCCGCGAGAGCCTTTCGCTTGCCGCAGTTTACAATGATTGCAAGGCGAAACTTCACTTTGTGAACAGCGAGGAACTCACAAGGGACAATGTGGCCGAGAAGCTTGAAGGCCTTTCGGGTGTAGTCATCTGTCCAGGTTTCGGCCAGCGCGGTATCGAAGGCAAGCTCATTGCCGCAGAGTACACACGTACCCACGACATCCCTACATTTGGAATCTGCCTTGGTATGCAGATGATGGTCATTGAGTTCGCGCGCAATGTCCTCGGCTATAGTGATGCAAACAGCTCCGAGATGGCGAAGACCACTCACAATGTCATCGACATCATGGAAGATCAGAAGAATATCACGAACATGGGTGGAACCATGCGTCTGGGTGCTTACGGCTGTGATCTTGAGGAAGGAAGCAAGGTACGTAGCATATATGCGGCAGCTCATATCGAGGAGCGTCACCGTCATCGCTATGAGTTCAACAATGCTTTCCGCGAGGAATATGAAGCAGCTGGTATGAAGTGCGTTGGTAAGAATCCTGAGTCGGATTTGGTGGAGATTGTCGAAATTCCGGAGAAAAAGTGGTATATTGGTACCCAATTTCATCCAGAGTATTCAAGTTCGGTACTGAACCCACATCCACTCTTCATGGATTTTATCAAGAATATCAAGTAATTATATATGGAAAATAGAAAGAAAGCAATCCTCAGGCTGTCAAACGGAGCTGAGTTCGAAGGCTGGGCCTTCGGAGCTGAGACTCCTACTGACGGAGAAGTAGTGTTCTCCACAGCCATGGTAGGATATCCAGAGAGCCTTACTGACCCTTCATATTCAGGTCAGATTCTCTGTGTTACATACCCTCTCATCGGTAACTATGGTGTGCCGGATGACGGCGTGGACGAGTGGGGCATTTCGAAGAACTTCGAGTCGGAAAAGATCTGGGTAAGAGGTCTGGTAGTATCTGAATATTCCTTCAAATATAGCCATTGGGATGCTGTCAAGAGCCTTGATCAGTGGATGAAGGAGCAGGGCATACCTGGAATCTATGGCGTAGACACAAGAGCTATCACTCAGATGCTCAGGGACAATGGTTCCATGCTTGGAATGATTATCCATGAGAAAGGTGAGAAGGAATTCCCTGTAGCGGATCCTAACCTTGAGAATCAGATTGCTATCGTCAGCTGTAAGGAAGTCATTACATACGGAAATGGTGAAAAGACTGTAGTCCTTGTGGACTGTGGTGTAAAGCATAACATTCTCAGATGTTTCGTGAATCGTGGCGTCAAGGTCATCAGAGTGCCTTGGGACTACGATTTCACCAAACTTGAGTATGATGGACTCTTCATTTCCAATGGTCCTGGTAACCCTGAATTCTGTACCTCTACCGTAGAGCATCTTAAGGTGGCTCTCCAGCAGGATAAGCCTATCTTTGGTATATGCATGGGTAATCAGCTTCTTGCCCGTGCCGGTGGCGCTTCTACTTTCAAGCTTAAGTATGGCCACAGAAGTCATAACCAGCCTGCAAGGATGGTCGGCACAGAAAAGTGTATGATCACTTCTCAGAACCATGGCTTCGCTGTGGATGACAAGACACTTGGCGCTGATTGGGAGCCTTGGTTTGTAAATATGAACGATGGTACAAATGAGGGCATTCGCCATAAGACTAAGCCTTTCTGCTCTGTTCAGTTCCATCCAGAGGCATCCAGCGGTCCTACCGACACTGAGTTCCTCTTCGATTTGTTCCTTAGTAAACTTTAAAGCACCATGGTAAATCCAAATATCAAGAAAGTCCTCATACTCGGTTCTGGAGCGCTTAAGATCGGCCAGGCCGGAGAGTTTGACTATTCAGGCTCACAGGCTCTCAAAGCCTTGAGGGAGGAGGGCATCAGCACGGTGCTCATTAACCCAAACATTGCCACTGTCCAGACTAGCGAAGGCATTGCCGACAAGATATACTTCCTTCCTGTGACTCCTCATTTTGTGGAGAAGGTCATCGAGAAGGAGAAGCCTCAAGGCATTCTTCTTTCATTCGGCGGCCAGACCGCGCTGAACTGTGGAGTGGAGCTCTACAAGAAAGGCATACTTGAGAAAAATGGCGTTCAGGTACTTGGTACTCCTGTCCAGGCCATCATGGATACTGAAGACCGCGACCTATTCATCCAGAAACTCGATGAGATCGATGTGAAGACCATCAAGTCTCACGCTGTGTCTAGCTTCGAGGAAGCACTGGAGGCGGCGCACGAGCTGGGTTACCCGCTCATCGTGCGCGCCGCATACGCTCTCGGTGGCCTCGGCTCAGGTTTCGTGGACAACGACGAGCAGCTTCGCGCTCTCTGCGACAAGGCGTTCTCATTCTCTGACCAGGTGCTCGTGGAGCGTTCTCTCAAGGGATGGAAAGAGATTGAGTATGAGGTGGTTCGCGACCGCTTTGACAATTGTATCACTGTCTGCAACATGGAGAATTTCGACCCTCTCGGCATCCATACCGGTGAGAGTATCGTAGTCGCTCCTTCTCAGACATTGTCAAATAAAGATTATTATTTCCTGCGTGAGCTCTCCATCCGAATCGTTCGCCATATCGGCATCGTCGGAGAGTGTAATGTGCAGTTTGCCTACGATCCGAACGCGATGGACTATCGCGTCATCGAGGTGAATGCGCGCCTCAGCCGTTCTTCGGCGCTCGCATCGAAGGCTACCGGTTACCCTCTCGCCTTCGTTGCAGCTAAGCTCGGCCTCGGCTATGGACTTTTCGACATAAAGAACTCCGTTACCAAGACCACTCCAGCATTCTTCGAGCCAGCCCTTGACTACATCGTCTGCAAGATTCCTCGCTGGGATCTCTCCAAGTTCCGTGGCGTATCGCATAAGATCGGTTCAAGCATGAAGAGTGTCGGTGAGATCATGTCTATCGGTAGAACTTTCGAGGAGGCTATCCAGAAGGGTCTGCGCATGATTGGACAGGGTGCCCACGGTTTTGTATGTAACAAGGAGCTTAAGGTCAATGACCTTGAGGAAGCTCTCAAGGAGCCTACAGATACACGTATCTTCGCCATTGCCAAGGCTCTTCAGGCTGGATATACCGTTGAGAGAATCCATGAACTCACCAAGATTGACAATTGGTTCCTCACAAAGCTTGAGAATATTGTTGACACATATAAGGATCTCTCTGCATTCAAGGGCCAGGGTATCAAGGTAGTTCCTGCTGAACTTATTCGTACTGCGAAGCAGCAGGGCTTCTCCGACTTCCAGATCCAGAGATGTGTATATGACACAGGCAAACCAGCAGAGAATCAGGCTATTGTCAGAGCATGGCGTAAGTCATTCGGCATCGTCCCTGTGGTAAAGCAGATCGATACCCTGGCTGCTGAGTTCCCTGCACGTACGAACTATCTGTATCTTACTTACAGTGGTTCCGTAAACGACATTGACTACGAGCAGGACGGTAAGTCCGTCATCGTTCTTGGTTCAGGTGCTTATCGTATCGGTAGCTCGGTAGAGTTCGACTGGTGCTCAGTATCATGTCTCAAGACCATCATGAACCAGGGATATAGGGGAGTTCTTATCAACTTTAACCCAGAGACTGTGTCTACTGACTATGATGAGTGCGATAGACTTTACTTCGATGAGCTTACACTTGAGAGGGTGCTCGATATCTGCGAGCTTGAGACTCCTCATGGTGTAGTCGTTTCTGTGGGTGGTCAGATTCCAAATAACCTGGCTATGAAGCTTGACAAGAATGGAATCCGCATCCTTGGAACTACAGCAGAGGATATCGATAGGGCAGAGGATCGTAACAAGTTCTCGGCTATCATGGACGAGATCGGAGTTAACCAGCCAGAGTGGAGTGAGCTTACAAGCCTTGAGGATATTCACGGATTCATTGACAAGGTAGGATACCCTGTCCTCGTGAGACCTTCATACGTGCTTTCTGGTGCAGCGATGAATGTTTGCCCAGACGAGTCTAAGCTCGTGAAGTTCCTTTCTATGGCAGCTGAGGTGTCTCAGGAGCATCCTGTGGTTGTCAGCAAGTTCATGGATAGATGTAAGGAGATTGACTTTGATGCTGTGGCTGACCACGGAAAGATCCTTGCATACGCCGTTTCTGAGCATGTAGAGTATGCTGGAGTTCACTCTGGAGACGCTACTCTTCAGTTCCCTCCACAGAAACTGTATGTGGAGACAGTGCGCCGTATCAAGAAGGAAGCAAGAAAGATCGCTGAGGCTCTCCATATCTGTGGACCTTTCAATATCCAGTTCCTTGCCAAGGAGAATGAGATCAAGGTTATCGAGTGTAACCTTCGATCATCCAGAAGTTTCCCATTCGTGTCTAAGGTCTTGAAGACCAATCTCATTGACCTTGCGACAAAGGTTATGCTCGGCCTTCATCCAGAGGCTCCGCAGAAAGATGTCTTCGACATCGGCTATGTCGGCGTCAAGTCTTCTCAGTTCTCATTTGCGCGTCTTCAGGATGCAGATCCTACTCTCGGCGTGGACATGAGCTCCACTGGTGAGGTAGGCTGTATCGGCGACCGCTTCGACGAGGCGCTGATGAAGTCGCTGATCTCTGTAGGTTATGATATCCCTGCGAAGAAGATCCTTCTTTCGACAGGTGGTCCGCTTCAGAAGGCAGACATGCTCATGGCATGTCGTACCCTTGCTGACCATGGTTATGAACTCTACGCGACAGCCGGCACCTACACCTACCTGGTGGAGAACGAAATCCCAGTGACACGTGTCCTCTGGCCATCCGAGGAGAATGATCCATATCTCAAGGGCAAGTTCAGACCAGCACTCGACATGCTTAGAAGCAAGGACGTGGATATGGTCATCAACATCCCTAAGAACTTCTCCGACGCCGAGCTCACCAACGGCTACAAGATGCGTCGAACAGCGGTTGACTTCAATATCCCGCTCTTCACCAATGCGCGTCTTGCCACAGCCTTCATCCGTGCCTTCTGCAACCTCTCGCTTGAAGACATCGGCATCAAATCGTGGGACGAGTATTAGCAGTTTCCATCTTCATACAAGCGGCACTGGATGCTCTCCAGCGCTGCTTTTTTGTTTCCTCGCCCCGGCCCCGCCTTAGCCGCTTCACCCTTGCGCCGCTGCGTTGGTCGTTGCCTTGCGCCGCTGCGTGGACACTTGCGCACGAAAATGGCTTTTGGCAGCATCCCTTTGCGCAAGTGTGGCGGGTTTCTGCCATTTTCCATCAAAATGCCAGCCCCTTGCGCACAGAATCGCCATCCTGTGCGCTGCAGCTGCGCAAGTGTCGATGGGGTGTGTGGAGCGCTGGCTGAGGGTGGGATGGCGGACCCGTGGCCGCCCATGGCCTCGTGAATGGGTCCGTAGCGCGTAGCGCGAGGGGGATGGAGTGCGCAGCACGGAAGGTCCGCCACCCACCCTCTGCCGCGCCCACCGCCTCGCCGGCCACGACCCGGATGAAACGCCGGATCTGTCGGGGTCGCGTCCCGCAAGAGAAGGAAATGGACGGATTCTATGCCGCGACCCGGATGAAACGTCGAATCTGTCGGGGTCGCGTCCAGCAAGAGAAGGAAATGGACGGATTCAGTGCCACGACCCGGATGAAACGCCGGATCTGTCGGGGTCGCGTCCGGCATGGGGTGGAAAATGGAGGATTCTATGCCACGACCCGGATGAAAGGGCGTATCTGTCGGGGCCGCGTCCTGCAGGAGAAGGAAATGGACGGATTCTATGCCGCGACCCGGATGAAACGCCGAATCTGTCGGGGTCGTGTCCGGCAGGGGCAGAAAATGGAAGGTTTCTGTGCCACGACCCGGATGAAATGGCGTATCCGTCGGGGTCGCGTCCTGCAGGAGAAGGAAATGGACGGCTTCTATGCCACGACCCGGATGAAAGGGTGGATCCGTCGGGGACGCGTCCCGCAAGGGTGGTAAATGGACGGCTTCTGTGCCACGGCCCGGATGAAAGGGCGGATCTGTCGGGGTCGTGTCCAGCAAGAGAAGGAAATGGACGACTTCTGTGCCACGACCCGGATGAAACGCCGAATTTGTCGGGGTCGCGTCCGGCAGGGGTGGGAAATGGACGGTTTCTATGCCACGACCCGGATGAAACGTCAAATCCGTCGGGGTCGTGTCCGGCATGGGAAGGAAATGGAAGGTTTCTATGTCACGACCCGGATGAAACGTCAAATCCATCGGGGTCGCGTCCTGCATGGGATGGAAATGGACGCTTTCTATGCCACGACCCGGATGGAATGGCGGATCTGTCGGGGGCGTGTCCGGCATGGGCAGGAAATGGACGGTTTCTATGCCACGCCCCGGATGAAACGCTGAATCTGTCGGGGTCGTGTCCAGCATGGGATGGAAATGGACGATTTCTATGCCACGACCCGGATGGAATGGCGAATCTGTCGGGGTCGTGTCCGGCATGGGCAGGAAATGGACGGTTTCTATGTCACGACCCGGATGAAACGCCGGATCTGTCAGGGTCGTGTCCTGCAGGAGAAGGAAATGGACGACTTCTGTGCCACGACCCGGATGAAACGTCAAATCCGTCGGGGACGTGTCCAGCATGGGAAGGAAATGGACGGTTTCTATGCCACGACCCGGATGGAATGGCGAATCTGTCGGGGGCGTGTCCGGCATGGGAAGGAAATGGAAGGTTTCTATGCCACGCCCCGGATGAAAGGGCGGATCCATCGGGGTCGCGGCCGTGCATGGAAGAAAATGGCGGATCCGTCGGGGGCGCGTCCGGAGTGGGAGGGAGATGGAAAGTGACAGAGTTTTTGCTATATTTGTAGATGGAAACAAATGTACGAGAAGCTTTTATGGAGAACAGGTATATTACGAAGGCGCTTAGAATGGTGATGGCGCTGATGGTGAGTGGCGCTATTGTGATGGCAGGGCTTTCTGTCGTGGCATGCGGGGGAGCAGCTGCGCCGGAGTCGGGCGTGAGCGCAGAGCTCGCGAAGGCGAGGAAGGCGGCGATTTCCGAACTTAGATATGAATTGGCTTTTGATATCCCTGAGTGCAAGGATTCGGCCATCGGAGCGGTGGAGACCATTCGCCTGAAGCTGGATAGAAAGATGGATGTCGTGCTTGACTTCAGGGAGGATGCTGCGAAGATCAAGTCTTTGAGTGCCAATGGAAAAGAACTTAAGCCGAGGGTGGTGAACGAGCACATTGTCATCTCAGGGATGAAGCCTGGAGAGAATGAAATACACATCGAATTCGAGGCAGGGGAGCAGAGCCTGAACAGGCGTGATAGCTTTTTGTATACTCTGCTGGTACCCGATAGGGCAAGGACGCTTTTCCCTTGTTTTGAGCAGCCTGATCTGAAGGCAAGCTATACTCTGACATTGACCGTGCCTGAGAGATGGACAGCAATCTCAAACACATACCGCGCTGAAGAGGCTATATCTGATGGACGAAAGACGGTGCATTTCGCTCCCACAGAGCCGCTCAGCACCTACCTCTTTTCCTTCGTTGCCGGCGAGTTTCAAGCTGTGGAAGGTTATCATAACGGACAGAAGATCACGATGTATCATCGCGAGACTGACGCTGCGAAAGTGGCTCAGTGTGAAGAGGTTCTAAGGCTCGTAGCGGAGTCATTGGACTATATGGAGGAGTGGACTCAGATAAAGTATCCATTCGCGAAATATGACTTTGTGGTCATCCCTGACTTCCAGTATGGTGGCATGGAGCACACTGGCGCGACGCTATACAACGACAAGCGCATCTTCCTCGGAGAACACCCTACCACTGAAGAGCTTCTCGGCAGGGCGTCGCTCATCGCGCATGAGACGGCGCACATGTGGTTTGGCGATTACGTGACCATGCGCTGGTTCGACGATGTCTGGACCAAGGAGGTATTCGCGAACTGGTTCGCTGCGCAGATGGCTAGGCCCGCCTTCCCAGATGTGAATCATACCCTCGATGACCTGAAGAGCCTGTATGCATCTTCTTACACTGAAGACAGGACGGCGGGCTCAAACGCCATCCAGCGCCCTCTTGATAACCTTTCAAATGCGGGGTTGATATACTGCAACATCATCTACGACAAGGCGCCGATAGTGATGGACATGCTCTGCAAGCGCATGGGGATGGAGGCTTTTCAGTCAGCCGTGCGCGAGTATTTGCATACTTTCGCCTATGCCAATGCTTCCTGGGACGAGCTGGCAGCCATTTTCGACAAGCACGCTGATTTCGATGTGATGGAGTGGAGTAGAGTGTGGATCAAGGAAGCAGGAATGCCTATATTTGATTACGAAATCACTGGCGATGAGGTGATTCTGCGCCAGAATGATCCTTTCGGAAATGGAAACCTGTGGCAGGAAGATGTCGACTACGCCTTCATTCATGACAATATGGAGATCACTCGCATGACCATTTCTTTCAATGAATCAGCTGAGGTGCGTGTTCCGACGCCTAAGGCTCGAGTCATCCACGTTGTTCCAAATGTGGAAGGCACCGCCTACGGCTGCTTCATGCTGAGTAGAAGGGACATTGCTTATCTTGAGGACTCCTATGCCATGTGTGGCGAGACCATTCGCATGGCTATACTGATGAACCTATACGAAAATGTTTTCAAGGGAATCGGCAGAGAACACTTCGTGGAGTGGTGTGCGGACATGCTCAAGTGGGAGCCGAATTCTCTCATCCTTGGGTCAATGCTTTCTTATGCCTCATGGGCAGATGCATTCGTGCCTGGAAGTGATGCTTCGAAGAAACTCGAGCAGACACTTTTAGATATGTCAATGGATTCTTCTCGAAACCATGAACTTAGGCTGCAGGCATTCAGACAGTTATATAAGCTGTCTTCAAGTACGAAGATAAATGATACGCTCTATCTTATATGGAAAGATCAGTCTCCTTTTGGTGGACTTCATCTTGGCGAGTCTGATTACACTGCTATGTCTTATCAATTGATGCTCAGATTCCCAGAGAAAGCAGTCGAGATCAGGAATGAACAGCTTTCAAGAATAACAAATCCAGATAGAAGGCAGACTTATGAGTTTGTATGCCAGGCTGTTTCTCCAGACGAGGCTGTCCGTGACTCTCTTTTCCATTTTATCTTGACTTCGGAGGGGCGTCGTCCAGAGTCTCGGGCACTTACTGCCCTTGGACTTCTGAATAGCCCATTTAATTCTACTCAAGAAGCAAGGGAGGGCTTGATTCGTCCGGCTCTTGAGGCCCTCGAAGATGTTCAGCGTACAGGCGACATATTCTTGCCTCAGTCGTGGTGCAAGGCCTTGCTTGGCTCGCATACATCATATAGTGCGTCAAAGGAAGTGCAGAAATATCTCGAAGATCACCCTGACCTTAATCCATTGCTCAGGACAAAGGTTCTTCAGGCATCAGGTCACCTTTCTAGATAAGTATTTGATTATAAGCTTCTTTTTTCTATATTTACGGCTCAACTCAAATTATTAAACTCATGAAAAGACGTCTTTGGACCATAATAGCTTCGATGGTTTTGATCATGTCAGGCTGTGGTAAGGAACCCGTTGTGACTCCTGATGATGATAATCGCGAAACAAAAGAGGAGGAATTTTTCAATGTTACAGCCGACAAGACTGTTACATTGCCGTCGGATGGTGGAAGTTTTAATATAAAGCTTTCTTCATCTGCAGCATGGGAGATTTCCCTTATCAACGACAGGGCAAAGGATTGGATATCTTTCAGCAAGTCTTCAGGACTTAAGGGAGATCATGATATCAAGGTTACCATTGCTGCAAATGCTGAGTACGATAGTCGTGAGGCAACTGTACGTGTCAAGAGTGCAAACAATGACAGTTTTGACATACTTGTGTCGCAAAAGTATGCGGAGGCATTGACAGTCACTGCAAGTAGAAATGATTTCACTGCAGAGGCTGGCACATTGACCATTACAGTCAATGCAAATATTGATTTCACATATCAGATTGGCGCGGACTGCGCAGACTGGATCAGTGAAGCATCTACGAAGGGATTGTCCACTACTACACTGAACTTCGCCATTGCTGAGAATAAGCGTACCAGCGCCCGTTCAGGCGCCATCACCATCTCCAGTGCGAAGGGAACAGAGACCATCAGGGTGAATCAGGAAGCGCTGGTTCCTAGCATTGTCGTGTCAAAGACTCAGATCCCTATTGGGTACGCAGGTGGAGTGTTTTCTGTGGATGTGACCTCGAATATGGACGCCAAGGTGACTGTTAATGTTCCATGGATTCATGAGACTTCTACGAAGGCGACTTCTACAAATACCTTCAGCTTCAGTGTCGATCCTAACCCTGAATATGACCCTCGTAAGGGTACCATCACATTCTCTGTGGAGGGAGTGACGCAGGATGTCATCGTGGAGCAGCAGACTGAGACCGCTCTGGTCATCACTATGAGTGAGTACGTCGCAGACTGCGCAGGCGAGTATTTCGGCGTCGTTGTATCTTCGAATCAGGCGGTAAGTACCTCAGTATCTGTTCCTTGGCTTTCAGTTGCTACCACCAAGGGACTCACTGATACAGAGATGATAGTCGGTGTGGCTGCAAACACCAGTCTTTCTGAACGAACAGGTACCATTACCTTCACATCTAAGGATGGCCTGAAGAGCCAAACCCTCACAGTGAAGCAGAATGGTGAGGCTCCTAAGCTCTGGACTAGTCAGAAAGCATTATCCTTCTATGTGAATGGCGGCGAGCAGGATGCCCTCATACTTGGAAACGTGGATTTCAATACAGAGGTTATCGGTAACGAGGATGGCTGGTTCCGCATATCCATCTCGGATGCTGCCGACTCTCGTGCGCCATTCTGCAAGAGAGTCAGCGTAAGTGCTGATTACAATTCGAATAACCTGTATAGGAAATGCCAGATCAAGTATTCAAATGAAGCTACAGGCCTCAGCGGCATTATTGAGATAGATCAGGAGTTCCTCTCCGGTGTGATCGCCGTCTCTTCTGGCACGGTGATTCCTAAGGAAGGAGGTGATCTTTTCGTTGTAATCACTGAGTGCGAGGGCGCACTAAAGAACATAAAGCTCCCTTCTTGGATCAGTCAGGTCCAGACTAAGTCTGTTTCAGTGGATACACTTTACCTTAGGGCTGAACCTACTCCTTTCAAGTATCAGAGAAGTTCGATGCTTGAACTGGAGTCAACGCGTGGAACTGGTGTGAGGATCGAGATCGTTCAGGAGGGAGATGACTCCAAGCCTGGTGTCCCTGATGATGAGATCTGGTACACTATGTATGGAGACAATATCATCAATTTCAATCATCTGCCTACACTTCCTTTCGACCAGTCTATCGTATCAGTTACCTACGAAGATGGAATGGGAAAGATCAAGTTTGCAGGGCCAGTGAAGAACGTGTTCAGCCGTGCTTTTGAGGGCTCCGGTCATATAATCTTTGACCCGGACTATAATCAGAAAACTATCCGTAACGTATATCTTCCTGATAGCGTCGAATCCATCGGATGGCGCTGCTTCTGCGGCACTGAAATGACGTCTTTCTATCTTCCAGAAAACCTCAAGTCAATCGGACGTGAAGCGTTCTACAATTCACCATTGTCTCGTTTCACAGGAAAGCATGCCTCTGCTGATGGAAAGAGCATAATCATTGGCTCTACCTATTATCTGCTTGCTCCAGCTGTCGATGATGCTTCTTACACCGTCCAGCCTGGTGTCAAGGATATTGCGGAAAGTGCGTTCTCATGGCACAGGAACCTGAAGAGTGTACTGTTCCCTGATGGCCTGGTATCCATTGGACAGGATGCATTCTCCCACTGTGCGCTTGAGTATGTGACGATCCCTGCTTCTGTGGAGATGATAGGTTATGCGGCATTCTCCGGCAACAATATCAAGAAATTCCTTGGAGATTCAAAGTTCATCTCAGCTGATGGTCTATATCTTTATGAGGATTATCCTTTAGGCGATGGAAAGATCATCCTCTTGTTTGCCAATGGTTCTGGTGTTGAGAACTATACTGTTCCAGAGGGCGTTAACTGCCTGGATTCGTATAGCTTCGAGAATAACAAGGATCTGAAGTATATCACCCTCCCATCTTCATTCATGAAGGTCAATGGTGAGGCATTCCTTGGTGCAACATCCCTCAGAGGCGTTTTCGGCTCGCATGTGTCGGCAGACAACAGAGCAATCATTGTCAATGGCGATCTTCAGTTTGTCGTTCCATTTGGAATTAAGAATTTCTATGTGGATGGTACGGTGAAGAGCATCAGCGGCAATGCCATTACCCATTGTGAGGATCTGGAGACTATTGTGATCAATGACAATGTGACCAAGATCGGAATGTATGCCTTCACTGCCAATCCTAAGCTTACATCCATCACGCTGCCTGCTTCCCTGGTTTCACTCGGATACGATCCTTTCATCTCTTCTCCTGAACTGACTGATGTGTGGGTACGTTCAGTGGACCCTCCTACCATTGATGAGGTTATGGTCAACATGCAGAGTGGAAAGGTAAGGTATCATGTGCCTTCTGCTTCGCTTGCGCGTTACAAGAGCAACATGTACTGGAGGGCTCTCGCCGACAGGATAGTTGGCTATAACTACACCGACCTTCCAGGCTCAACCTCTGCTTATTACTCATCTACCGACTATAGCGCTGACGGAAAGGTGAAGACTATCCAGAAGGCTACGAAGGGCAATGGTATCGATATCGTCATCATGGGAGATGGATATACCGATAAGATGATAGCAGATGGAACCTACGATTCGGCACTCAAGCGCATTGCCGATGCGCTCTTTGATGAAGAGCCGTTCAGGAGCTATCGCGACTGCTTCAATGTCTATCAGGTGGATGTGGTCTCAAAGAATGGCTTGATCGGAGATGATGCTCTGACTGCTCTTAACACCAGGTTTGTCGTAGGTACTGAGGTAGGAGGTAGTGATAACGTGGTTCAGGACTATGCAAAGTTAGCTGTCAAAAACCTCGACGAGGCTCTGATTATCGTACTTATCAACGAGAATAAGATGCTCGGCGGTACTTGCTACATGTATGACGGAGACCATAGTGACTACGGCTCTGGCTTGAGTATATGTTACTTCAGCAATTGTCCTGACTACAGTCTCTTCTCGGGTATTGTCAATCATGAGGCTGTGGGCCATGGCTTCGGAAAGCTTGCTGACGAATATGCGTACGAATCTTATGGCGCATATGTTCCAGGATCAGACGCTTCACTCATCTATCATGAGCTCATGGGATGGTATAGGAATGTCGACGTGAATGGCGACCCTACCCAGATCAAGTGGGCTAAGTTCCTCGCTGACAGTCGCTATGCAAATGAAGGCGTAGGCATCTTCGAGGGCGCGTACACCTACTGGAAGGGCGTCTATCGTCCAAGCGACTATAGCTTGATGCGTTTCAATCAAGGTGGATTCAATGCTCCTTCGCGTGAAGCTATATGGCGTCGTATCCAGCATCTCTCAAACGGCGCAAGCTGGACATACGATTATGAGGATTTCGTCAAGTATGACGCGGTTAATCTCGATAAGAGCGCTCCATCATCTGTCCATAAGAATGGAGGACACTTCCTCATGAACCCAGCTCAGCACTGTCCTCCAGTGCTGAAGGGAAAGAGGGAATAACTAGAAACCTCTTCTCAATGATATGCAGCACCAGCCTTCGCGAGAGCGGATGGCTGGTGTCTCGCTTTCAGAGAGGCGGAAACCGTGCTGTGAGGCTGCTGCGAGGATGTCTTCGACATCTTCCTCGTAGAAGCCGCTTATCAGCAGCCTGCCGCCTTCTTTCAATGCTTCCACATATAGAGGGAGGTCATTTATGATGATGTTTCGGTGGATGTTCGCGAGGATGACATCATAGGCGTCCTTCTGGAGGTCATGGGCATCTCCACACACGATAGGGAAGTCCATGCTGTTCAGACTTACGTTTTCCTGCGCGGAGCGGGCAGCGACGGCGTCGATGTCGATGCCGGAGACGCTGGCCGCGCCAAGCTTCGCGGCGAGGATGGCGAGCACGGCAGTGCCGCATCCGAGATCCATGACTGAGGCACCCTGCATGTCGATGCACTGCATGGTCTGCATCATCATGAAAGTAGTATGATGATGTCCTGTGCCAAATGCCATCTGGGGATTCAGGAAAATGGGTTCAAGTGCTCCTTCGTAGTCGCAGCCAAATGGCATTACCACGTAGTCGCCGCACTCGATGGGTGTGAAGCCAGTGCGCTCCCACTCGGCGTTCCAGTTTACTGCTGGCATCTGCTCCACACTCCACTCAAGGCTGGTTCCAGTGAACTCTTCTATGCTTCTGAGTGTGAGCGTAAGCGCCATCTCGTCGTACATGGCACCCTGGATGTAGCATTTCTGCACGCCATCCTCAAACATGAATGCATCGTATCCAAGCTCGCTTACAGCGGCTGCGATGATGTCTCCCAGTTCTTCTCCAGGGACATTGACCTTTATCTCCAGATAATCCTGACTATCCATTATTCCGCATTTTCAAGATTTGCCTTGCACCAAGCATAAATGAGGAAGTTTCGGCTTGATTTCCATGCCTTCTGGTAGACTTTCGCCATGGTGTCGAGCCATTTCTTGGAGCGAAGCTCGCGCACTGCGTCATCGCCCACATCGTCGGTTCCACCAGCCTCGGTGTACATCTTCCTTGTGGTGCTGCATATGCGGCCGAATCGGCCTGTGTACGACTTCAAGTCGTCATTTGTCATGGTGAGATAGAACTGAAGCTGCTCCTCGGAAGGATGGATAGACTTCCATGTGGCTTCATCCTCAAGGTATACAGTCACTCCGTCCTTGAACAGATATGGATAGTACTCTCCCTTGCCTTCCATGTCCTCGTACACGACTCCGCTCACTGGGAACTGTGCACCAGACTGCCACATGATGTATTTCCTGACCTTCTCCAGATCGTCATATCTGAGCTTCCCGGTGACATCGTATACTGCGTTTATGATCCAGTGAGCCAGCTTGCTGGCGTCTGGGTTCAGCATGTACACGAGGCCTTTCTTAGGAACTCCAGCCACTGCATCCTTTGGCGTGTAGTATTCCCAGAGCTCTACTGGAAATCCTTCCCATCCTGGGATGCTGTCATTGACCTTTATGAATTTCTCGGCCATGTAGGCGGCATTGATGACCTTCTGGCAACGTGCAGTAAACACCTCCAGAGAATCTCTCATGTAGTTTCCACGCACGTCTTCGGCAGAAGGCTTGTTCTTCTTTGCCTTCACTACTGCCTGGTCGAGTACATTGCCATTTCTATCCAGCAGCGTGAGCTCTATCCGCTCCGAATTCACCTTCATGTCCAGACCACTGATGGTCTTTGGACCTTCGGTGAATCTGTGCTCCACGAGCTCCTTGTTTGCTTCAAGCTCCTTCATGGTGCGGCCGCGCTCATTGTCAGAAGATGAAGTATTCATGTACACCGTTCCATATGAGCCATCAGTCTTTTTTCCGGCAAAAACGCTACCAGTGCGGTTGTACACGTGGTCATTGCCCGCAATCGCGAGGTCTACTCCCAGTTCGTCGAAAAGGTCGCACCAGCGACCGTACTGCGCGTCCTTTCCGGTGTCGCCCATGAACCACTGGTAATGCTCTACTGCGATGATGTAGAGAGGCGGATTCGCAGATGCCTTCTGCTCGAGTACCACTTTCTTGAACCAGCGCTGAGCGGCGAGAAGCCCTTCCTCTGTGCGCATGTCTTCGTTGTTCAGCATCACGAAGAGGGCATCGCCATAGCGGAAGTGGTAGCACACGCCCATCTCGCCTTCGTAGCCATTTCTCGGATAGTAAGCTGTATTCTTGAAGAACTCGTTTGTGAGCTGGGACTTACGGGTCATGTTGTCATGATTTCCATTCACTCCGCCCCAGAAGAAATCAGCATACTGCTGGCGCGAGTAGAGAGTCTTCCAGAATGAGTAACTTCCGCCCCATGCGCAGACGTCTCCAGGCGTGAGTATCCAGTCAATGCTTGGGTCGTAGGCTTTTACGGTCTCGACCATATCCATGCCAGCGTCGAGGCGCTTGCCTAGCGGTGGGTATGAATGAAAATCGGAGATGATGCAGCATGACCATTCCTGTGCACCGGCTGTCTTGAAATGGTGCTCGTCGCAGAGCCTGGTCTTTCGGTCAATGCAAATGACATATTTGTAGTCGGTGTCGGGCATGAGTCCGTCTATGTGGGCACCACACTTGAGGAAACGCGCATCCTCGTAGAAGTCTTCGTTGGACGCCTTCTTTGAGTATATGCCATCGAAAACGGTGCACAGCTCCTGCTGCTCTGGATAGACCTTGCGAGCCTTTCTCCACTTCCTGTCGCTGGCCTTTGTCACGAGCACGTAAGTGCTCTGCGCCGTGGTGTCTGCGGCCCAGCTGATGTTCATCGAAGTCGAGACATCCTCCGATGGACACGCTGTGATTGAATATACCAATTCCTTGTTCTGCGCTGCTGCGATCGTGCAGATGAGCAGCGCTGCAATGGTAATAAACTTCTTCATAACTTGTGGTTAAATAGACATTTTAGTGTAAAGTGTGCCGAAGAACAGGACTTCGCCTATGTCATTGAAGCCAATGCTTCCGTAGTAGTCGTGAAGCTGCTGGTGCTCCTTGTCCACTATGAGGGTTATCTTCTCGTAACCCTTCGTGCGTCCCTTGCGGATGCCGTCCTGCAGAAGCAGTTTTCCTATGCCAAAACCTCTGAAGGCGGGGAGTATGGCCATCGTGTCGAGATAGTACTCGCCCTCGCCAGTCTCCATGGCAGCGGAACTGTAGTCTTCTTTCTTCCCGCCTGCGAATCCCTGCTGCCATGTCCTGTCTCGGGCTTCCAGATAGAACTCTCCCGGATATGAAATGAGGCAGCCTACAGTGGTGTTCTTGATGTCCTGGCACCCTGGATTCTGGATCACTGCCATTCTGGTGTTCTTCCAGGAATACAGTGTGTCACTGGAGGCACAGACTGCCTCTAAATCCTTGAGCATCTCTGGCTTCTGCTTGAAGTCGTACATGCCAACGGCAGCCAGTACACATTCTGCGATGAATGGAGCATCTTCAGGCACGGCGTTTCTTATGACTATCTTCTGGTCCATATAATGCAAAATTAACAATTTTTGTTTGTATATTTGGTTTGACCAAAATCAAATGTTATGAAACCGTCAACAAAAATACTGGCCCTTGTGGCTTCTGCGCTTGCAATCTTCGGTTGCAGCAAGTATGATGATACTGCGATCAGGAATGATATTCTCGACCTTCAGGGGCGTGTTCTCACCATTGAGAACTGGTGTAAGCAGGTGAATTCGAACATTTCTTCACTCAGAACTCTTGTGGATGCCATGCAGAATGACGATCGTATCGTCAGCGTGACTGCCGTTGAGGATGAGTTCGGAGTCATTGGATACACCATAACGTTCACAAAGCATGCTCCTGTGACCATTTACAATGGTAAGGACGGCAAGGACGGTGTCGACGGCAAGGACGGCGCGAATGGCAAGGATGGTGCCGACGGCAAGGATGGAGCAAATGGCAAGGATGGCGTCGATGGCCAGAACGGTAAGGATGGTGTCGACGGAAAAGACGGTAAGGATGGCGCCGACGGCAAGGATGCTGAAGGCCTTGCTCCTGTGATCGGTGTGCGTCAGGACACAGACGGAAATTACTATTGGACCTTGAATGGAGAGTGGCTTCTCGATGAAGCTGGAAATAAGATCAAGGCCAATGGTAATGATGGTGCCGACGGTAAGGATGGCCAGAATGGTGCAGATGGAAAAGACGGCGCCAATGGAAAAGATGGAGTGGATGGCAAGGATGGTATCACTCCGCAGCTGAAGATTGAGGAGGGCTATTGGTATATATCTTATGACAATGGCACCACTTGGAAGCAGCTCGGCAAAGCGCAGGGTGAGAATGGCGCAGACGGCAAGGACGGTGTGAGCGGAGACAGTGTTTTCAAGAGCGTTCAGCAGACCGACGATGAGGTAATCTTCACTCTCACCGACGGCACGGTAATCAAGATTCCTAAGGCTGTGGATATGTCTGCCATTCTTTCAATGGTGCAGTCCATCATCATTGTTCCTAGATACACGGACGGCTTCGCTTCGGCATACTGCCATTACGACAAGGATAAAAAACTTGTTGCTGACGAGGTGGAAGTGTCGATCAGAATCAAGCCAGAGTCATTGGCAGAAAAGATCGTTGCAGCTGAAGACGCTGTTAAGGTAGAGGCTGTGTACACCCAGACTCGCGCAGATGGAGCTCTCATAGAACTCCCTGTCGAGTCGCTGACCTATGCAGGCGATGGCGTTATCGATGTAGTGGCTAAGGCTTCTCCATTCTCGCCTAGCTTCTTCGACGGCATATTCGGTGCAAGCATCTGCGTGTCCGTGACAGACGGCATGACTGATGTGTGTTCAGACTTTGTGGGAGTGAAGGTGACTAAAGTCATTCGTTACTATGAGAATGGCCATGACTTCGGTATCGGAGTGACCATCGATGGCGTTACTTGGGCACCTGTAAACTGTGGCTATACTCCTGAGAATAAGTTCGGACTCCTATTCCAGTGGGGCCGAAATAAGGGCCAGGGCTATGGTCAGCCTTACTACGATGAGAATGATACATACTCTGATGATACGAATCCAAGCGTTCGTGGAGTCTTCACCGGTGAGAATGGAGCGGATAAGGACACCCTCTTCTATAGGGCTGGACTGGGCACAGACTTCGCGAAGGACTGGATCCAGCATGGTAGCGACAAGTTCTGGAATAATGGAACTGAAGATGCTGCAGTGAAAGGAGAGTTCGACCCATGTCCTGATGGATGGCGTATTCCTACGGCCACTGAGATCGAGAGCATTTCCAAAGGTCAGAGATCATCAAAGGTGACTGTGGATGGTGTTCCTGGATATTGGTTTACCGGTTCTGTTCGCTATTCCGAAAGTGTGCCTACAAAGATTTTCCTCCCTTCGGCGGGCTATCGTACAAAGGATAGCATGGCCATTTACAGAGGCTCTCACGGAGCATATTGGAGCTCAACTGTGGATGGAGATAATGCCATGTTCATGGAATTCAGCTACTTGTCGAAGTCCATGGTGTCGGACGCACGTAGCACAGGATGCTCTGTTCGCTGCGTTCAGCAGTAATGCTTGAGGCGATTAGGAAAACGGCCTTGGCGAACGTGAAACGCTGTTTCACTCGCCAGGGCCGCTTTCTTTCTCAAGCCTCCTTCGCGCGCCCCCTTTCTCAAGCTGCCTTCGCGCGCCCCCCTTGCGCACGGAATCGGTATGGCTGCGCAAGTGTGGTTGGTGTTAGCCATTTTCCATCTAATCGCCGTACCCTTGCGCACGGAATCAGCCTCTGGCGCGCTATGGCTGCGCAAGTGTCCGCATGAGCGGCGAGGTCGGCCGGAGGCGAATGGGCCACAAAGCTTCCGTGCTGCGCACTCCATCCCCCCTCGCTGTGCGAGGTACCCATTCACGAGGCCATGGGCGGCCACGGCTTTGCCCGCCCATTCGCCTCCCGTCCTCCCATCGTCTCCCGTGCGCAGAATGGGCGTCTCAGCGCACGAAACCCTTGCCGCAAAGGGCGAGGTCGGCCGGAGGCGAATGGGCCACAAAGCTTGCGTGCTGCGCACTCCATCCCCCCTCGCTGTGCGAGGTACCCATTCACGAGGCCAT
>JAKSJM010000050.1 GCA_024398075.1 Bacteroidales bacterium
ATTTCGATGTTTCCGTCAACGACCTGTTTGAGTTGGAAGACAGTGATGAATGATAATATAATTTCGTATCTACGTAGGGAAGAGTCCGAGTTGATTAGTGCAGAGGGGAAAACAATACTTGACAGATTGTATAGGTATCCCGTATATTATTTGAGCAGGGTCAAATTATGACCATATGAATCGGCCTGTCAAACAAGATAGCATTTTGTGGGTTTCAAGACAATACAAAAATATGGTTGTAATGATGTTTTCAGTCGTATCTGGTTGCTGTCTTCGTCAATCCAGATGAGTAGGAAATCGCTCTCTATATGACATTCCATGAATCCTGAATTGACTGGTGTATTTTAATATCCACATGTTTCCAACTTAATTTGCAGCGTGTATTCAAATACAGCGCTTACATTGAATAGCCAATCGCAACTCACAACAACCACCGAAATTGTCGCCCTCGTCGGGGGCGCAAGACAAATCCATAAGTTATTGATTTACAGGCGTCTTTTTTCTATTTGCCATCATGATGACCACACCCGCAATGATGAACGCAGCAAGAATAGATAACATCTCTGGAACATGGTTCATAGGATCCACCCAGATCTCCGAGAACAACCCATTCCTTGCAAAGACTTCGACAGCTGTCCAGAAAATGATAACTGTTGAAATGGACATCCTGACATTTGGTCCCCATCCCTTTATGCCCAACTGGTATCTGAACATGAATATGGATCCAATGAGGCAACCTACTGCCAACAGAATGGTAATCGGGTGGCTATCACCAAGAAAAACAGGATCATAGAAAAACATGAGAAGGAGATAGCATGCCCAGTTCATGATGTTGAATTCAAGGAATGTCGTTATGGATGTATGGTGACTCATGTTGCGAGGAACGACTTCATCTCTCTTTGCACCAAAGAACACCTTCTGCAGCCAGTTGAGTGCATGGCATCCCGTCTTGCTGCCGAAGATATAAAGCACCATGAACATCATGAAGAAGCCGAAAGACGCGGGAAGAATCAGGTACTCCGGACGAGAGCCCCTCATAGCCTTGAGCTCGGCAGCGGGTATGTCATTCACATTCACCCCATTAATAAGCATTTCATGAGTCACGCCGACGCCATTGACATATTCCGTAGTACTCTGAACGATTCCGCTGCCTACCAAATCATAGTGAGTTCCGAAACGTGCCGCAAAATATGCGAACATGAATTCCACCCAACCTGTCCAGAAAAACAGACCTCCGAAGAGTCCCCACATTGTCTGTTTGTTGTCACCTTTGACAAATACACCGACCACAGCCATGACGAGTCCAACAAGTCCCATTATGAATGCACTCGCATTCAACACGCTTTCGGAGAGATATGTCTCCATTATACGCATCATTGCATGCCCCAGCGGCATTGTGAACAATACAAACAGGAAAGAGGCAATGGTCCTTCCCCAATATTTCTCTTTACTTTGCATAGTGAAACAGTATTAGTTATTATGATCTCATTATCTTGAATATCTTGCTTTTATAAGTTCAATCGTTTCTTGCCTGCGCCTTTTCAAATAATCCTCTATCATGCGGTCATCATACTCACAGACATTCTCGAGAGCAGGAATCATCAAAAACGGAGATACTACGAGAGAGATGATCGTTTCAAGAATCTCTTTAATGTCATGTGCCACAATCTTACCGGCTTCAACCTGTTTCTTCAACCGTGTCGCATGGCGTGAAACGCTGTCCTTGATGCTTTCAGGAACCGTCTCTCCATACCTTCCCAACAATTCGGGACTATTGCGGATTACATCCTGTATCATGAAAGGAAAATCCCGGTCTGCATCAAGTGCATCAAAGAGAACCTCAGCAGCATTGACCATAGTCTGTACAAAATCATTCCCTTCGTGCATTACGGACTTCAAACTGCCGAGGAACCTGTTGACATGTGAATCCAGTATTCTCAGAAACAACTGCTCCTTAGATCTGAAGTAATAATTCACCATGGCATGAGTAACCCCAGCACGCTTGGCAACGACCACCATCGACGTTGAGAGGTATCCATTCTGAATGAATTCCTCTTCTGCTATCTTTATTATAGCTTCTTCTTTTGTCATATTAACATTGTTGTTTAACAGGTATGTTAGTGCAAAGTTATAAAATGAAATGAAATAATCAACCATTACTCCAGTACTTAACTCGACCAACATAGTGATCTTAGCAAAACACAATTTGGACACAAATGTAATATCATGTCCACCACCGGTGGACATGCTGACGAGCTGGAAACTGCGACTATCATGGTGCTCACACCATACGCCAAGACAGAGCGTGCCAACGATGAGTCAGGAGAGGATCTCGACCGCCTCACTGTAGGCAAGCTTCGCCCTGGTATCTGGTGGTACGCCAGCTAGACCAGTAGAAGTATCATCAGCTGCGCAATAAGAACTCTCATGAACATCGCAAGTGGGTAAACTGCCGCGTAGCTTACTGCCGCTGTGTCTGTGCTCTTGTCCTGCTCCGATGCAAATGCAAGTGCAGGTGGATTCGTGCTCGCTCCGGATAGAACTCCAATCAGAGTAAGATAATCCAGTTTCATGACATAACGTCCTACAATGCCCGCAAGCATGAGAGGGATTAATGTGATGAGCGCACCGTAAGCTATCCAAACAAGGCCACCATTGTTCACAATGGTATCCACGAATCCGTTCCCGGCCTCAAGTCCTACGCATGCGAGGAAGATGCAGATTCCTATCTCACGCAGCAAGAGATTTGCGCTTGCCGTCGTGTATGTGATTACATTCATCTTGGGACCAAAGTGACTCAGTAGGATGCTGACAATCAGCGGTCCTCCGGCAAGGCCCAGTTTTACAGGCTGCGGGATGCCGGGGAAAGTCACAGGGATGCTTCCAAGCAGTACACCTAGTGCAATTCCTATGAAAATAGGTATGATATTGGGCTCATCCAGTCTCTTCAGAGAATTTCCGAGAACTTTTTCAACTCCTGCGACGGATTCCTTGCTACCGACAACGGTCACAAGGTCTCCGTACTGGAGTTTGAAATCCGGACCTGCCTTGAAATCAAGTCCAGCACGTCTGATTCTGGTAACAGATGCGCCAAGTACTTCCTCGAAGTTGAGTTTGCCGATGGTAACGCCATTAAGTTTACGCTTGCTGATTATGAAACGACGCGAGATGAACTTCGTGTCAGCAGCCTCAACATGCTTGCTGATTATCACTTTCTGAGCCTCCTTCTCTTCCGCTTTGAAGTCATATTCCTCCGACTTGCGCTCAATAGGCTTTACACACATTCCATTCCTGTAGAAGCATTGCCTGATAAGGATGAAACTGAGAATTGCGCCTATCACGCCTAGAGGATAGGCAACAGCATATCCGAGAGCAATATCAGAAGCGTTTGATCCAAAACTATCGGCAAAGGCAGCCTGAGCTGCTCCAAGGCCGGGAGTATTGGTTACAGCGCCGGACATGATACCTGTCATCGTCGTCACCGGCGTTCCTGTGAGAAAGTGGATAGCTATGGCTGTCCCTGCGCCACAGAGACAGATGAAGATAGCCAGCAGGTTAAGTTTCAATCCACCTGAACGGAAAATGGAAAAGAAACCTGGTCCTACCTGAAGTCCTATGCTGTATACAAATAGGATGAGACCGAACTCCTTCATGAAATGAAGAAGATTTGAATCAAGGGTCATTCCGAAATGGCTGAAGAGGATACCGACGAAAAGTACCCAAGTGACACCAAGTGAGATTCCTTTGAGTTTATATCTGCCCAGCAGCTTTCCAAATGCGATTACAAGTGCAAGTATTATTATGGAGTGGGCAATGCCTCCGCTCCAGGCGCCAGAGACGCCTTCGAAAAGATTATTCCAAAATTGCATGATTATCAGTTATTTACAGCCATTTTCTAGATAACTCCTGAACTGCATTGGTATCGCGAAGCATCTTTACGAAAACCTCAGCGCTACGCTTGCGGTACACACGTTTGAGAGCGTGTACGCAACCCTGCATCTGGTTGTCAGGAATGTCGAGAGGAATGGCCTTGAGCATCTCGCGGCCACGTATTGTCGCCTCTGACAAGATGGTAAGGAGATTATTATGCTGAACGATGTCCAGCAGGATATTGGCTTCGTTTATCTCTAGACACACATTGAGATTGGCAGCATCGACGTCAATATACTTTTCGATGGCATTCCTGGCCTGGAGTCCCTTGGCCGGAAAAGCAAGTCTGTGTTTACCCAGGTCATCAATGCCGACAGAACTCTTGTCAGCAAGCACATGATCCTTGCGCATTATGACACAGAGGCCATCCTCGAAGAGATTGTGTGACTCAATTTCATCGTATGGTCTGATCGGTTTGAATGCAAGGACAAAGTCAACTTCTCTGTGAAGAAGCATTCCCATAAGCTCCTCCATATTCTTGTATTGGATATTGAGCTTGACACCAGGGTATTCCTTCATGAAATTCTTGACCGTCTCTGTAAGGATAGGCCCGAAAGAATAGGTTACTCCTATGTTCAACTCTCCTGTCAGCATTTCCTGAAGGTCCTTTATCTGTTCTTTGCAGGAAGAGGCATCCATCAAGGTCTGACGAGCAAGAGGGAGAAGTTTCTCTCCGCTTTCTGTCAAGGTTACATAATGGGAATCTCTCTGGAAGAGAAGAACACCTAGTTCATCTTCTAGTGTCTTTATCTGCTGTGACAGAGTACTTTGAGTGACGTACAAAGTACGGGACGCCTCAGAGAAATTCAATGTCTCGGCAATCCTCACGAAGTATTTAAGCTGTCTTAGTTCCATACGCCTACTTGTTTGAACTTTGCAAAGGTAAAGTATGTCCAGAAAATTCGCTATGATTCATAACGATTATTTACGATTGCCGCTATCGTTTTTATCAATAAGTCCCGACTCTCCTTCAAAGCGAATCGGGACCATTTGAACAAATATTAATAATAATAGCTATAACCTCGCCGAAAAGGCGTTAGTCAGCAAGACCCTTGTAAGCCTCAAGGGCTCTCTTGACATCCTCTGGATCATTGAGGTCGTATTTTGCCATATCTGCTGAGTTCATGTTTGCCTTACCACCGACACTGTGAATTGGCTTGTGGCTTATAATATATTCAACTGCTCTGAATGCTACTGCGAGAAGAATGAGAGATGCGATAATGATAAGTGCTTTCATAATTAATATTGTTTAAATGTTTATTGTTTCCTCTTGACGATGCAAAGGTACTGACCAAATCACATTTGCAACAGGATCTGCAGAGGGTTGTTTCGATACCTGCAAAAGACACCGGTTGAAGCCAAAGTCGAAGTCGATAGATTATCACGATAGCGACTATTGGTGGATTTACAGCATTTCAGACGTTATCACCACGAAAATTGCATTAAAAGACGCAAATCATGGCAATAACGTCTATAGCGGCTATATACCGCACTTAGAACCAGCTATCAGAACCGCTTATTTTATGACAATTATTTTTCCTTTGGAGGGAAAGTGGATTCGAAATCATTGAAGCCTTCCTGATTCTCGAAAGCAATGTAATAGCCCTTAGGAGTATGATATGTACCCTCGACCCCTTTCAGGTATCCTGGAATCAGTTCTTCAACTTCACGGTAATCTTCGGGTGTTTCAAGTCTGATTTTCATTTTTCTATAATTGTTGATTTGTCTCCACAGGAACCTGGATGATGGTCAGCCATTTGTCAGAATCTTCCTGATTCCAGATGCCGTCGATATAGACCGCGCGCGGATCTCCTGTTATTCTATATCCTTCTTTTTCAAGCCATGCGATAAGGTCAACATAAGCTTGATACAGTTTCCCATACTCTCCGAACACTTTCAGGCAGGCCGCCCTAGAGACCTCCGGTATGTCCTTGAACTTGATAATATCGGAATCCTTGCCTTTGGCTGTCACCATCTCGCAGTACTCGATGTCGATATCGGAAGGCTTGTATCCTCCATGCTCGATGGTATAACAGTAGCCAGGTTCCGGGCATTCGCAGCCCAGACGTGCCATTTCTGGACCAATGACTTCGTAACACAGACGGCCGAGGTCTTCGTAAGATGGAATGATTGTGCGGTGTGACGCAACTGTGATAGCAGGCAAGCTTTCAAAATAAACTTTTTCCATTTTGTGATATTTCCTTTGGGAAGCCACCACAGCCTTGAGCATTCGTTCTCGCTCCTTCAGCACCTCAAGTTCGGCTTTGCAGGCCCTGATCTTCTCCTCAAGAGACTCAATCGAAGGGAAATGACTGTCATCTTCCCATAGGTCGCGTATCTCTTCAAGAGAATATCCAAGGCTCTTGAGCGTCATAATGCTCTGAATCTTCTGCAACTGACCGACGGCATAATAGCGGTAACCAGTTTCGCGGTCAATTATTTCCGGCCGTAGAAGACCTATTTCCTCATAATGCCGAAGTGCCCGTACCGAGACTCTGCCGAGGCGTGAAAACTCCCCGATTTTCAAACGATTTTTGTCCATAACATCTGTGCACTGATTGTTAACGCCTACAAAGATATATTCTGCCGTAGGGTACGAGTCAAGAAAAATCTATATTTTTTATTGTTCCTGTGCCACGTCGGCGGACGGAACGCAGTGTATGACTCCTTCTGTATGGACAGGAACGTTTGTTATTTGAAAAATGCACGATATATTTGCAGCAGCATGAAAGATTTCGCAGCAATTGACTTTGAGACGGCCAATGAATGTCCATCAAGCGTATGCTCAGTGGGAGTGGTCATCGTCCGTGACGGACAAATCACAGATAGTTTCTACAGCCTGATACATCCTGAGCCAGACTACTATAGCTGGTTCTGCCAGCGTGTGCATGGTCTCGGCCCATGCGACACTGATGACGCGCCATGCTTCCAGCATGTCTGGGAGAAGGTGATGCCACTCATCGAGGGGCTCCCGCTCGTCGCGCACAACTCCAGGTTCGACGAAGGCTGCCTTAAAGCAGCCTTCCAAGTCTATCAGATGGATTACCCCGATTATGAGTTTCACGATACCCTCACCGCATCCAGACGCCACTTCGGCAAAAGACTGCCTAATCACAAACTCGACACGGTTAGCGAGGCCTGCGGATACATCCTTGAGAACCATCACAATGCTCTCGCTGACGCCGAAGCCTGCGCCGTCATAGCAAGCACTATACTATAGCTATCCGATAAACGCCAACGCAACTACTAGAATAGTGCCTGTCGCCAAGCCGCTTACAAGTGCTTTGAACGGAGCAAATTTACGCTTTCCTGTAGGCTCCATGATGTTTGACCTCACGAGGTAGCAGGAATCACAGTTATTTACATAAAACTCCTTGTACTGTCTCATGGTCGTGGCTGTCGTCTCTGAATCGACTGAGTAGCTATGGCCAAATGTACTGGTGCTTGTCGTGTAGGTAGTCTGGATGTCCTCGTACACATAGATTGTTCCGCCGACACCATCACTTGCAGTGCGGGTAGGAGCGCCAAATGCTTTCACGATCTCGCCGTAGGTGCACCCCTGCCATTCTGCATTGAGCGATGGTTCTGTAGATGCCATCACTGGGTTGGAAACCATATCCTTCATGACAGAACAAGACGACAACAGTATAGTCGCGAAGATGAGGAGAAAAAGCCTGTATTTCATAACGTGGTCATTTTTTGACCTCTGCTACAAAATACAAGCCAGCCCTATCACTATTTTCCAAGTCCACTTCCGCCGGTGCGGGACATCTCTTCGAGGTTGCCGACCTTGCGCTGGCGAGTCTGCTTGGCCTTTCCGAAACTCCAGGTGATGTCGAGCAGCACCTTCTGGGTGTAGTACTTCTGACCAATGTTCGAGATGGCTCCAGAACCTGACTGGTCTATCATATCGATATCATTGGTACGAGACCTGAAGATATCATTGACACTCAGCGTGATGTTCATCCTGTCATCAAGGCAGCTCTTCTTCAGGGCGAGATCTGAATAGAACACCGGATGTATGTCATAGTTCGCCATGCGCATCCTTGAGCTGTAAGTGGCATCCCAGTCGAGCTTCCAGTTCTTTGGGAATAGGAATGACAGTGCGGTGTAGACCTGTCCACCGAAACAGTTTGATGTAGCCGACATCTTCTCGCTCACAGAGTTGATGTAGATACCATTGGCACTTGCTGTCCACTGAAGGAACTTGCCCACTGGAAGCGCAGCTATGCTGAGTCCGGTGACTGCGATACGGTTTGTACCATAATTATCCCAAGTCAGATACTGATTTCCATCTGGACTGTAGGAAGGAATCTGGGTCACTGTGTTGCCCGTATGGTTGTAACCAAGCACAAGTGAGAGATGCTGACCATATCCTGCCACGAAATTCACATCGTCACTATACTGAGGGAGGATCTCAGGATTACCCACGAGATAGGTACGGGAATCGATGTAGGTCTTGTTTGGGTTCAGCTGAGTGTAGTTCGGACGGCTGATTCTACGGCTGTAAGAAGTCGACAGTCTCCAGTCCGCTGAAGGTGTATAGCCCAGGTATACTGTAGGGAACAAGTCAAAATAATTCTTCTGAGTGGTTCTGCCCGCAGATATCCAGTCTCCCTTGGAATAGGTGTACTCACCACGAAGGCCCACTTTAGCAGACACCTTTGGACCAAGCTGTCCTGCCATGGACACGTATCCGGCACCGATATGCTCCTTGTATCCAAATGTGATGAGGTTGTCAGGAACTGCCGTCTTCACCTCTCTGGTATCATTGTCAGTCATGGACAATGCCCACTTGGCACCGGCCTCGAGCATGTATCTCTGGAAGACAACGCTCTGATAGTCCGCTTTCGCAGAATAGATGTCATAGATCTTCGTGGCATCGATGCTCTGGTTTGTGAGGCTGACCACATCAGGGACTGCGTCATAGCGTGTCACGTCATCCTGGGTGTTATGCTCCTTGCCGTTTGAGCGATAGTAGTCGAGGTTCGCGGTGACCTCAGATGCACGGGCAGGATCAAATATATGTGTGTAGTTCAAGTTTGCGGTATACTGGGTGCTCTGGTTCTTGTTTGCGATGAGGGAATTTGACATCATCTGGTGCTGACCAGCAATCCACTGCTCAGTGGTGCTGCCCTTCGAGTTCATCGTAGTATACTCACCCGGCATATAGAGTATAAAGCCAATGGTGTTCTTGTCATTGATGAACCAGTCATTGCCGAGTTTCACATTGTAATTATGGTAGAAATTCAGCAGGACTGTGTTTCCGAACTGCTTGAAGTCATTCTGCGGTAGCAGGGTGGTGTTAAGCAGCTCCATTGGAGTGTTATAAAAGCCCTCATAGATGCTGAAGAAGGTATTTGTCTTCTGAGTCCTGTAGCCAAGGTTAAGCCAGCTCGACTGCTGCCAAGGTGTTTGCTCGATCCAGCTGAAGTGCATTCCGCCGCCACCCAGGCCCATTGAACCATTAAGGCCGGCGAGAAGGTTCTTCTTCGTCTTTATGTTGATGATACCACCCTGACCCTCAGCGTCATACTTCGCAGACGGGTGCTCCATGATCTCGAACTTGTCGATGCTCTCTCCGTTTGTGCTGCGAAGCAGAGCCTCCAGCGACTTGCCGTCAGCGTGCGAAGGGCGGCCATCGATCCATACAGAGACGGTCTTGCCATTCAACTTCACGTTTCCATCCTTGTCAATGGTCACGCCTGGAGCCTTCTTCATGAGCTCGAGAGCATTGGAACCCTGCGCAAAGGCGCTCTGTGACACATTCATCACAAGCTTGTCGATCTTCATCTCCACGAGCTTCACTCGCTCGGTGAGAGTGGCGCTGGCAAGCTGCTGGGTGTCTGCATCGAGGTAGATGGGGTCGAGAGCTGTCTTTCCGGCCTTCAGGGAGATGCTCTCGCAATGGTCGGCATAACCCAGCAGCGACACCTTCATGATGTACGCACCTGGCGTCGCCTGAAGAGCGTATGCTCCTTCTGCATCGCAGGCCACACCTGCGACAATGGTACTGTCTGCCTTCATCAATGCCACAGTCGCCCAGCCAAGGGGCTCGTTCGTAGCCTTTTCATAAACCTTTCCCGAAAGCTGCGCCATGTCCTGGCGTGCAGCGAATGCACTTGATGCGCTGAGAATAATGGATGCTAATGCTATAGCAAGATTAAGTATGTATTTCATATTTCTTTGGCGTTTGGGGCAAGGCTGCGCCTAGAGGCGCATATATACGCCTCTCAAACAGCTCTAAACCAACTATTTAGATTTATTTACCTGTTAGAGATAAGGTTATTTGGCTCGTTAGGGATAACGATCATGGCGATGAGGTAAGCGAAGAGTCCGCCACCTGCGCAGAACACTGCGATGAGCCATGCGAGACGAACGATGGTAGGATCCACGTCGAAGTACTCAGCGATACCGCCACATACACCACCTACTTTCTTATCAAGCTTGCTTCTATAAAGTCTCTTTGTCATAATATCTGTATTTTAATTGTTACTAATATTGTCTTAGTGTATTACCTTACTAATACACTGCAAAGATATAGCAATTTTTCTTCTCTGCAAATATTTTCTACATAAATAGACGTAAAAAAATGAAAAATGCTACAAAAAACAGAAAAAAAGCCACCGCCCGGACATGGGCGGTGGCAGTATATCGTACCAATCAGGCGAAAGGGCTACTTCAAAGACATAAAATAGCGGAAGATGCTGATGAAAGGCTCCTCCCCTGCCGGAGCGAAGGCCTCAGGATGGAACTGCACGGCAATGATGGAGTGAGGGGCGCCTGGCGCGCTCTCGTAGGCCTCGACGACGCCGTCGTCGGCGACGGCTACGAGTCGGAGACCGTCAGCGAGGCGCTTCACGCCCTGATGGTGCGCAGAGTTCACCGCTATCCTGCATGGGTCCTGCGGCCCCTCGCAGATAGCCGTATCCTCTGCTCCCTCGCGGGCTGGCGCTGGAACATTGGCCACAAGTACCTTACCGAAGTTCGTGGAAGGATCCACCACGATGGTATGAGGCTTCTGGCTGGAATCAAACTTATGCGTGAGCTTGGTGCCAGTCTGGGAAGGAAGATCCTGATAGAGAGATCCGCCGAGGAAGACATTGATCACCTGCTCGCCACGACAGATGCCCAAAATAGGCTTGTCGAGCTCCATCGCCGCCTTGAAGAAGGCATGGTCGCAGGTGTCGCGCCTGTCGTTCACCTTGCCAAGCTCAGGGATAGGCTCCTCACCGAAATAAGCAGGATTGATATCCTCACCACCGGTGAGGATCACGCCATAGCAGCCACTGATAATCTCCTTCAGAAGGGCCTCATCAGAAGTCTGAGGGACAGCCACTGGGACGGCTCCCACAGCCAGAATGGCGTTGAAGTAACGCGAGCTGACCTGGCCGAAACCATTGTCACTTGCACTGGTGGATATGGCCACATAGCGCACCTGCGCAAAAGAGGCGATGCTTATGAAAAGCAATGCCATCGTAAGTATTAGTCGTCTTCCCATAGTCATTTAATAAAAAGAGCCGGCTTTTAGGGGCCGGCTCTTATAGGATTTTAGTAAAGTCTGAGGAATACCTCCATCGCCTGATACTCTGCCATGCCGAGTTCATTGTACAGGCGGGCTGTATTTGATGTACGGTCCTCTGCTCTCTGCCAGAACTCACGAGGATCGTCGCCAGGGAATGGAACGATATCCTTCTGTGAGAGGTGACGGTAGATAGAGTGACGCTTTTCAACCACCTCATCTGGGCTAAGTGGAACTGCCATGTCCACGCGACCGAGCTCCCACTCCATCCAAGCGCCTCTGTAGAGCCATACCTGGCACTCGAGTGCCCACTGTACCTTCTCCTCCTTAAGCTGCTCGAGAGCCTCGAGAGCGGCCTCTGTGCAGACTCTGTGAGTACCATGAGGATCAGCAAGGTCACCTGCCATGAACATCATGTGAGGCTGGATCTTATTCATGAGGGCCTTGATGATATCCACATCAGCCTGAGTACGAGGGAGCTTCTTGATGCCACCTGACTCGTAGAATGGAAGGTTCAGGAAGTGAACATTTGTCTCGTCGTTGAGACCGAACGAGCGATCTGCGCCTCTAGCCTCTGAGCGGCGGATAGCTGCCTTGATGTTAAGGAGCTCTCTTGGCTCTGGCTCACCTGGCTTCTTCGAAGCGATGAGGGCCTTCACCTCATCAAATCTGTCACCGAATCCGAGCTGGCGTGCTGCATCCATGTGCTGGAGCACTACGTCGTCGTGAACGGCTACATTGCCCGAAGTCTCATAAGCCACATGCACGTCGTGACCCTGATGATGCAGGCGGATGAATGTACCACCCATGGAGATCACATCATCATCTGGATGTGGAGAGAAGATGAGTACCTTCTTAGGGAATGGTGTAGAAGCCACTGGACGAGTGCTGTCGTCAGCATTTGGCTTGCCTCCTGGCCATCCTGAGATGGTGTGCTGGAGGTCATTGAATACATCAATGTTTATCTTGTCATAAGGTCCATAGAGCTCCACGAGCTCGTCAAGGCCATTCTTGAGATAATCGTCAAGGGTGAGCTTGAGAATAGGCTTGTTCACTGTCTGGCAGAGCCAAACTACAGCCTTTCTGATGAACTTCTTTGTCCAGTCGCATGGGCCGATGAGCCATGGTGCTACGACTCTGGTGAGCTGCGCAGCAGCGGTCTCGTCCACGAACATGGTGATATCCTCATGCTCCTGGAGGAATGATGCTGGACACTCACTGTTTGGACGGCACTCGACGATGTGGTATACCGCATCTGCCTTGTCCTCGCCCCAAGCCATGAGAATGATCTTCTTTGCAGAAGCCATGGTGCTGACGCCAATGGTAATGGCTGACTTAGGAGTGTCCTTGATGCCGCCGAAATTCTTTGACTGGCGCTTACGTGACTGGTAAGGGAGAATAACTGTACGGGTACGGCTCATGGCTGTAGAACCAGCCTCATTGAATCCTACCTGGCCCTTCTCACCTACACCGATAACAAGGAGGTCAAGTCCTCTGACCTGCTTGTCGTACTCAGCGCAGTACTCGTATGCCTTGTCGCTGTCAACCTTTCCATTTGGAAGGTGAATGTTCTCAGGGAGAATGTCTACAAGGTCGAGAAGCTCCTGATGAAGCCTGAAGTTTCTGCTCTGCTTGTCTGCAAGATTAGCTGAGTAATACTCATCGATGGAATATACTGCTACATTCTTGAATGACACCTCACCATCCTGATACTTCTTAGTGAGAATCTTGTAAAGAGTGATAGGTGATGAACCTGTAGACAATCCTAGCTTGAACAGTTTTCCAGGCTCCTGAGAATCGTGAGTCTTTATGGCCTTAACTATAGCCTCAGCAATCTTCTCGCTTGCAATAGTCTCCTCATCAAAGATCTCTGTACAGATCTTCTCATAGGCATGGAGAATTCCCTTAGGAAGTCCAGTCTCGATGAGGCCGCCATCTTTTGGTAATGTAAAGTGCTTCATTATAAATGTTTATTTATCGGCAGAACCGCCATCCATAAGAGAAGGCTTGAGGATGATAGTAGTCTCGCCAGGCTCCTTCTCGATCATGTTTCGAAGTACCTGTACAGACTTCTCGCCAAGCTCTCTGAGAGGCTGAACGATATGTGCCACTGAATTCTCGTACAAAGAGTAGACATCACTCTCATCGAAACCTACAAGAGCGAGGTCCTTAGGTGTCTTGATGCCATTTTCCTTCATCACAGCAAGGGTCTGGGCGCAAACTGAGTAGGTAGGAAGGAAGAGGGCCTCGACGCCTCTGGCGATGGCGTCCTTCACGAAATGCGCCACGTCAGCTTTCGCATCTCCATATGTAGTGTACTGGATGTTTATGTTCTCCTCGAAACCGGCCTCCTTCATGGCCACCTTGTAGCCCTCCTCACGCTCCTTGATAGTAGAGATGCCGAGGGTGTATGAAATCATCTCGATCTTCTTGTAACCCTTCCCCAAAAGGTGATTTGTAGCCATCTTACCTGCCTCCACATCATCGAGAAGGACCTTGCCCACATCCTCGAGACCTTCCATGTCTCTATCGAGAAGAACGACAGGGATATTTGAGTTTATCGCCTTCGAGATAGCAGGCATACCTCCCTGAACAGGAGCCACGATGACGCCGTCGATGTTATATGCAAGCACAGTATCCATCACAGCATCAAGTCTCTCTGCGCTCTCCTCGGAGCTACCGAAGAGTACGGTGTAGCCGTAGCTGAAAGCCTTGTCCTCGATGTATCTAGAAATACCCGCAAAGAACTTGTTAGAGATATCTGTCGGAATGACTGCGATAGTGTTTGACCTACCACTTCTAAGCGAAGCCGCAGCAGCGTTACGGCGATATCCCAGCTTTCTCGCCACCTTGAGAACTCTAGCAGCAGTCTCCGGCTTGACTGGGCAGTCAAGCCTGCCGTCCTTGCCCATCTTTGCATTCATAACGAATGAAACCAATGTTACCGACACGCCTGCTTCTCTCGCGACGTCTTTAATGGTGACCTTTTTCATAATTTTTGCCTATTTTTACGGATACAAAGATACAGTTTTTGAGTGCAAATTCAAACGATTTACTAAAAAATCGGCCGAAATTTTAATTCCGGCCGATTACATCATGGTATTTATAACTGTTTATAGCAAATGGCAACCTACTGTAAGTCCCGCCATTACGATTGAGACCATGCTCATAAGCTTGATGAGGATGTTCAAAGAAGGACCTGATGTGTCCTTGAACGGATCTCCGACGGTATCACCGACTACTGTTGCATGGTGGCACTCAGAGTTCTTTCCGCCACAATGACCTTCTTCCACGTACTTCTTGGCATTGTCCCATGCACCACCTGAATTCGACATGAAGACTGCGAGTACGAAGCCAGCGCCGAGACCGCCGATAAGAAGGCCGAGGACGCCTGCTACGCCAAGCACGATGCCTACGATTACAGGTACGATGATAGCGATGAGCGAAGGAACAAGCATCTCGTGCTGAGCTGCCTTGGTAGAGATCTCCACGCAACGCTTGTAATCAGGTGTACCCTCGCCTGTGAGGATGCCCTTGATCTCATGGAACTGGCGACGAACCTCTACAACCATCTTCTGTGCGGCGCGACCTACTGCGTTCATGGTGAGTCCACAGAAGAGGAACGCCATCATTGAACCCACGAATACACCTGCGAGAACTGCAGGATTCATGAGGCTGACATTGAACTCGGCGAGCACATCCTGGATGCTGGCTGATGCAGCGTTCACGCCGTTTATAAGTGCGCCTGGGATGCGGTCAATGGCTATCTTGATCTCCTCGATATACGAAGCGAGCAGCGCAAGAGCTGTGAGGGCAGCAGAACCGATGGCGAAGCCCTTACCGGTGGCTGCAGTAGTATTTCCAAGTGCATCGAGCACATCGGTGCGCTCGCGTACCTCAGGGTCAAGCTCTGACATCTGCGCGTTTCCACCTGCATTGTCAGCGATAGGGCCATAGGCGTCAGTAGCGAGGGTAATGCCAAGGGTGCTAAGCATGCCGACAGCGGCAATAGCCACGCCGTAAAGGCCCTTCGAGAGATTAGCGGCATCCATCATATTCTGTACGTCGAAGCCTATAGCGAAGAGGTAAGAAAGCACGATCGCACACACGATAGCGATAACAGGGATGGCAGTAGACACCATACCGAGACCCACGCCGTTGATGATGACGGTAGCAGGACCCGTCTTGGATGCCTCAGCAAGCTTCTGTGTAGGCTTGTATGAGTGTGAAGTGTAGTACTCGGTAGCCTTGCCAATGATAACGCCCGCTGCGAGGCCGGAAACCACTGAGAATGAGAAATGCCACCAGTCTGAAGACTGAGTACCAAATACGAGTGCGAGGATACCGAAGGTAGCCACACCACTTAGGATAGCGGCAAGGTTTGTACCGAAGCTCATGCTCTTGAGAAGCTGAGCCATGCCAGCACCTTCCTTGGTACGTACGGTGAAGATACTCAAGATAGAGAGAAGCACACCTACCGATGCGATGAGCATAGGGGCAAGAACAGCCTTCATCTGCATCTCTGGACTTACTGCATAGAATGCAGATGCACCGAGTGCCATTGTAGAAAGAATAGAGCCACAATAAGACTCGTAGAGGTCTGCACCCATACCAGCCACGTCGCCTACATTATCACCTACATTGTCGGCGATGGTTGCAGGGTTGCGTGGGTCATCCTCAGGGAGGTCAGTTTCAACCTTACCTACGATGTCGGCGCCTACATCGGCTGCCTTGGTATAGATTCCACCACCTACGCGGGCGAAGAGTGCCTGGGTAGACGCTCCCATACCGAATGTAAGCATGGTGGTTGTGATGATCACGAGATTCTGGGCCTCAGAAGCAGGGTAGAAAGCATTGAGGACAATGAACCAGATGGCGATGTCCAGAAGGCCGAGACCTACCACGGTAAGTCCCATGACTGCACCAGAGCGGAAAGCGATCTTAAGTCCTCCATTGAGGGACTTACGGCAGGCATTGGCAGTACGACCAGACGCAAAGGTCGCTGTCTTCATTCCGACATAGCCTGCGAGGCCAGAAAAGAGACCTCCTGTGAGGAATGCGAATGGAACCCAAGGGTTCTGCACTCCGAAGCCATAAGCGAGTACTGCAAAGAAAATGGCAAGCACCGCGAAAACAATGATGACCACCTTATACTGCTGCTTAAGGTAAGCCATAGCTCCTTCTCTTACGAACTGAGCAATCCTTTTCATTGTGGGTGTACCCTCGTCCTCTTTCTTCATCTGGCAGTAGAAGATAACAGCAAAAGTCAACGCCAGGATGGACGCCACGGGTACGGCATAAAACAAAGCGTTCATATATAAAACATTTTAACGGGACGCCAAAGTTATATCATTCATTTGAAAATTAAAACGATTTTTAGAATTATTTACAATAAACAATGTAACTTATATCTCGTCAGAATGGTCCAAACTGCTGATATACAGCAAAAAAAGGCCGGAATAAAAATTCCGACCTTTTTTATCTAGAGAGTTTGTTGATTACTCTGCTGCTGGAGTCTCGACTGCCTCAGCTGCTTTCTTAGAGCTACGACGTGTAGCCTTCTTCTCTGCCTTCTTAGGTGCAGAAGCGAGAGCTGCCTCGTTGAAGTCAACGAGCTCGATGAGAGCCATCTCAGCTGCATCTCCCTGACGGAAACCTACGTGAAGTACGCGGGTATATCCACCTGGACGATCTGCGATCTTTGGTGCAATTACACGGAAAAGCTCAGAGACTGCATTCTTATCCTTAAGATAGCTGAAAACGACACGACGAGAGTGAGTAGTATCCTCCTTTGACTTGGTGATGAGTGGTTCAACATAGCTCTTCAGGGCCTTAGCCTTTGCCACGGTAGTGGTGATTCTCTTGTTCATGATAAGAGAAGAAGCCATATTTGAGAGAAGGGCCTTGCGATGACCGCTCTTGCGACCAAGGTGATTGACTGCTTTATTGTGTCTCATTTTTATGCGTTCTTTTTCTTGGGTTCAATATTGTACTTAGTAACATCCATTCCGAATGAAAGCTTCATCTTCTCTACGAGGATGTCGATCTCGCTGAGTGACTTTCTACCGAAGTTTCTGAACTTCATGAGCTCAGCTCTTGAGTAAGAAACGAGGTCAGCGAATGTATCGATATCAGCAGCCTTGAGACAGTTGAATGCTCTAACTGAGAGACCAACGTCTGTAAGCTTTGTGAGAAGAAGATGTCTCATGCGAAGTGACTCCTCATCGAGCTCCTTGGTCTCTGACTCAGCTGTTGGCTCTGGAGTAAGAGTGCGCTCATCAGTGAAGAGCTGGAAATGTTTGATAAGGATATTGGCTGCATCCTGGAGAGCTGCTCTTGGAGAGATGGAACCATCGGTCTCAATCTCAAGGTTGAGCTTCTCATAGTCGGTCTTCTGCTCGACACGGTAGTTCTCCACTGACCAATTCACCTTGCGGATAGGGGTAAAAATAGCGTCTACAGGAATGGTTCCGATAGCGGTATTCTCATCTCTATTCTCGTCAGCTGGCACGAAGCCACGACCCTTGGCGATAGTGATGGAGATCTCGAGCTTTACAGAAGGCTCAAGTGAACAGATATGCAGATCAGGGTTTAACACCTTGAAAGAAGACAATCCCTTGGAGATATCCTCTGCGGTAAACTCCTGCTTACCGCTAATAACGATGTTTGCTACCTCAGAGACCTCGGTTTCAACCATTCTCTTGAAGCGAACCTGCTTGAGGTTAAGGATGATATCCTGAAGACCCTCGATTACGCCAGAAATGGTAGCGAACTCATTGTTCACTCCGCTGATCTTGATCTGAGTGATAGCAAATCCTTCCAGCGAAGCCAAGAGGATGCGACGGAGGGCGTTTCCGATGGTCTGTCCATATCCAGGCTCAAGAGGTCTGAATTCGAAACGGCCAAGGGTATCGGTGCCTTCGAGCACGATGACTTTGTCTGGTTTTTGAAATGCTAAGATTGCCATGGTATAAAGGTGTTAATTATTACTTAGAGTAGAGGTCGACGATGAGCTGCTCGTTGATGTTCTCAGGGATCTCGTTTCTTGTAGGGATGTTGAGGAACTTAGCGGTAAGGCTGTTCGCATCAAACTCGATCCAAGAGTACTTGGTAGCGTTTGCAACTGCTGCTGCAATCACCTCAAGGCTCTTTGATCTCTCTCTTACAGCGATTACGTCACCTGGCTTAACCATTGCTGAAGGGATGTTGCAAACAACACCGTTCAGAGTGATGTGGTGGTGAGAAACGAGCTGTCTTGCAGCTGCTCTGGTAGGAGCGACACCCATACGGTATACTACGTTGTCAAGTCTTGACTCAAGGAGGAAGAGGAGGTTCTCACCCTTCTGTCCTGCCATACGAGATGCCTTGTTATAGGTGTTGTGGAACTGACGCTCGAGAAGGCCGTACATGTACTTTACCTTCTGCTTCTCCTTGAGCTGAACGCCGTAGTCCTTAGACTTCTTACGCTTAGCTGCGAGACCGTGCTGTCCTGGAGGGAAATTTCTCTTCTCTAAATATCTATCTGCGCCAAAAATAGGCTCGCCGAATTTACGGGCGATCTTTGTGCTAGGACCAGTATATCTTGCCATAGTAAATTTACTTTAAAATTGTTAAAAATTAAACCTTACGACGGCCTTTTGGTCTACATCCGTTGTGAGGCATTGGGGTGACGTCGATAATCTCAGTCACAACGATACCTGCATTATTGATAGTTCTGATAGCGGACTCACGACCTGCACCAGGACCCTTAACGTAGCACTTTACTTTGCGGAGGCCAGCATCAAATGCTGTCTTTGAAGCATCCTCAGCAGCCATCTGAGCTGCGTATGGAGTGTTCTTCTTTGAACCTCTGAAACCGCACTTACCAGCTGAAGACCAGCTAATAACCTGACCCTGGTTGTTGGTAAGAGCAACGATAACGTTGTTGAAGGTTGATGAAATATGGGCCTCGCCATAAGCTTCAACCTTGACAACTCTCTTTGATGTTGTAGTTTTCTTTGCCATAATTCATCAGTTATTATTTGGTTGCCTTCTTCTTGTTGGCAACAGTCTTCTTTCTACCCTTTCTTGTACGGGCATTGTTCTTTGTGCTCTGTCCGCGAACAGGGAGACCGTTACGATGACGGATTCCTCTGTAGCAACCGATATCCATAAGACGCTTGATGTCCATCTGGATTGAAGAACGGAGCTCACCTTCGATCTTGTATGTACCGACCTCTGCACGGATAGCAGCGATCTGGGCGTCATTCCAGTCTCCAACCTTTACCATTGGATCGATATCGCACTTGCCGAGAATCTTTCTTGCAGAGCTACGACCGATACCGAAGATATAGGTAAGACCAATCTCACCACATTTGTTGTTCGGTAAATCAACACCGGCTATTCTTGCCATAATTTAATATTCTAGACTTAAATTGTTATACAACTGATTTTTATCCCTGGCGCATCTTGAACTTAGGGTTCTTCTTGCAGATCACGTAAAGGCGACCCTTACGTCTAACGATCTTGCAATCCTCGCTGCGCTTTTTGATGGATGTCTTGACTTTCATATTGCGAAATTTTTATTTGTATCTGAAAGATATTCTGCCTTTGGTTAAATCATAAGGTGAAATTTCAACCTTTACCTTGTCGCCCAGAAGGATGTGGATAAAGTTCATTCTCATCTTGCCTGATATGTTGCAGAGGAGCACGTGACCATTCTCAAGCTCGACTTTGAACATCGCGTTTGGAAGAGTCTCGATGACTTTTCCATCTTGTTCTATTGCTACTTGCTTTGACATTAAAACTTACACTTAAAATTTAATCATTCCATCTTTCTCGATAAAATCATAGGTAGAGAGCTGTTCAGCCTTGCCTTTACGGACAACAACCGTAAGTTCGTA
>JAKSJM010000051.1 GCA_024398075.1 Bacteroidales bacterium
CAAAGTTAAGACCTTTTATGTAGATTTCCTTGATATCTTCGATATCTTTTCTGTTCTCCTCGCAAATCACGATAGTTGAGACTCCTGCGCGCTTTGCGGCAAGTATCTTTTCCTTGATTCCGCCTACTGGGAGTACGCGGCCTCTAAGCGTCATCTCACCAGTCATGGCTATACCCTTCTTCACGCACTGACCACGAAGGGCAGAGACCATTGAAGAAACCATTGTGATACCTGCTGAAGGGCCATCCTTTGGCACCGCACCTTCAGGAACATGCACATGGATGTCGCGTGCAGCAAACTCCTCTGGGGTCATTTTTGCGAGCTCTGGATGAGCCTTGATATACTGGTAAGCGATAGTCGCAGACTCCTTCATGACATCTCCTAGATTGCCGGTCATGGTAAGAGCTCCCTTACCGACGCTTGCCTGGCTCTCCACAAAGAGGACCTCACCTCCCATCGAGGTCCAAGCCAGTCCAGTCACCACTCCCGGAGCCTCATTTCCCTTCTGGGCATCGTGAGCCGCGGTAGGAAGTCCAAGGTACTCTCTAAGGTGCTGCTTCTTGATGGTGGCAGGATACTCCTGCTCAAGGGCAATCTTCTTCGCGGTGACACGAGCGATCTTCGCGATCTGCTTCTCAAGTCCACGCACGCCCGACTCATGAGTATAACTATCAATGATTTCGGCTATCGCGCCCTTGTCAATCTTCAGCTGCTTCTTGTCGATGCCATGCTCCTCGAGCTGCTTAGGGATGAGGTAGCGCTTCGCGATCTCAGCCTTCTCCTCTGCGAGGTAGCCTGTGACATTGATAAGCTCCATACGGTCAAGCAGCGCAGGCTGGATGGTCGAGATGTTGTTTGCCGTGGTAAGGAAAAGAACATTTGACAGGTCATAGTCAACGTCCAGGTAGTTATCATGGAACTTGCCATTCTGCTCAGGATCAAGCGCCTCAAGAAGAGCAGAAGATGGATCGCCCTTGAAGTCTGATGCGAGCTTGTCGATCTCATCGAGAACAATCACAGGATTTGACTTTCCTGCACGTGCAATGCCATTCAGGATACGTCCTGGAAGGGCACCTATATATGTCTTTCTATGTCCACGGATCTCAGCCTCATCGTGCATGCCACCAAGGGCAATACGCACATACTCCCTGCCGAGAGACTTGGCAATGGACTTGCCGAGGCTGGTCTTACCTACTCCTGGAGGGCCATAAAGGCAGAGGATAGGAGACTTCATGTTCCCCTTCAGTTTAAGCACAGCAAGGTACTCGATGATACGGTCCTTCACTGTATCGAGTCCATAGTGGTCTGAATCAAGCACCTCCTGAGCATGCTTCAGGTCAAGATTGTCCTCAGAAAACTCTCCCCAAGGAAGATCCAGCATGAACTGGATGTAATTGTACTGGATGCTGTAGTCAGGAGAACTAGGATTGTACTTTTCAAGCTTAGCCATCTCCTTTTCAAAGGTATCCTGGACTTCCTTTGGCCAGTTCTTGGTCGCAGCTTTCTGACGGAACTTGTCCATTTCGCCAGCCTCATCCATGCCAAGTTCCTCCTGGATGGTGCGAAGCTGGTTATTCAGGAAGTACTCCCTCTGCTGCTGGTCGATCTCACTCTTGACCTTCTGGTTTATCTCCTGCTTGATATGCATGAACTGAAGCTGTACGTCAAGGACAGTAAGGAGTTTGAGAGCCCTCACAGTCACATCGTCATACTCCAGAAGAGCAGCCTTGTCAGTAAAGTTCTCCACATCGATGGTGGTGGAAATGAAGTTTACAAGGAACTGGAAATCATCTACTCCCCTGATAGCATTCACAGTTTCCTTAGAGCCGAAAGATGAGGACTTGATCACTGCGATGGCCTTCTCTTTAAGAGTGTCCATGACCATCTTCGTGTTCACGCTGTCCTTGTCGTCAAGGAAGTCGTTCAGGTAATGAACGCGAGCCACCACATAAGGATCGTATGCGATGACAGCATCCAAAGAGAAGCGCTTGAAACCCTGAAGGATAGCAGTGATGGTACCATCAGGCATCTCGAGGGTCTTCGCGATCTTGACCACTGTTCCATACTTGCTCAGATCAGCCTCCTTTGGATCCTCAACAGTGACATCCATCTGAGGAACTGCTCCAAAGAAAAGATTGTTCTTCTCAGCATCCTTAATGAGGCGAACAGATTTTTCCCTGCCTATAGTGACAGGATAGATGGTACCGGGGAAGATGACAGCATTCCTAAGTGTAAGGATAGGGAGCTTGTCTGGGAGTTCAGACTCCTCGAACTTGATAGGTCCCTCACCCTGCATGACAGGGATGATGTTAACCTCCGCACCGGCAGGCATCATAAAGTCGTCGTATTTGTTATTCATATATTTCTATATACCTATTTCAATTATACAAAGAGTACTACTTGGCGCACAAGCACAATCTGCCAATTTGGCAGAGCACCGTAAACCAATAGCCCAATCTGTGTATTGTCAATCTTTATGCCACTATTGCTAACGATACAAACATTTGAAAAACAGCATTGTAACTATGGAGTAAAATCTTAAAAAGTTTTTGATTATCCAGAAAATAAAACTATCTTTGCACTCCATTTATAGAAAATATAGTAAAAAAAGAATTAATAATTATGACTAAGGCAGAAATTGTAAATGAGATTGCCAAGGCAAAGGGCCTCGACAAAGCAGAGGTTCAGGCAGTTGTAGAGGAGTTCATGGCATGCGTAAAGAACGCACTTGCAGATGATAAGCCAGTTTATCTCCGTGGCTTCGGTAGCTTCATCACCAAGGAGAGAGCTCAGAAGGCAGCTCGTAACATCACTCAGAAGACCACCATTACCATTCCTGCACACAAGATTCCTGCATTCAAGCCTGCTAAGGAGTTCGCTGCAGAGGTAAAGAAGATCAAGATTGACTAATATATTTTAAAATTATAAGCATATGCCAAACGGAAAGAAGCACAAGAGGCATAAGATGGCTACCCACAAGCGTAAGAAGCGCTTGCGTAAGAATAGACACAAGAAGAAGTAATTCTCTTGGTCTGCCATTTTAGCACAGCTAAAAGAAAAGGGTCTGGCCAGATATGGTCGGTCCCTTTTTTCATTAATAAACGTTCTTTAAAATAAAATTTCCAGATGGAGACTGAAAAAGCCGAGAAGGACCTCGTGGTGGATGTTACCCCCAGCGAAGTCCAGATAGCCTTGATGGAGAATCACAGGCTTATCGAGTACAGTCGGGAGTCTAATCAAGGACACACCTACTCCGTCGGGGACGTATTCCTGGGAAAGGTGAAGAAACTTCTTCCTGCCTTGAACGCCGCATTCGTGGACATCGGCGATAGCAAGGAAGCCTTCATCCACTACCTGGATCTGGGACTCTATTTCAATGCATTTGATGAATTCGTAAAGAAGACAAATTCAAATGTCAATGCAGGAGACCTCTACAGCAGCATCAAGCTAGGAAGTATCCTTCCTAAGGAAGGCCGCATCGAAGAGCACCTGTCAGTAGGACAGCCCATCATGGTCCAGATCGTAAAGGAACCGATCTCCACGAAAGGATCCAGACTTACTGCGGAAATTTCATTGGCAGGACGAAACATTGTACTGCTCCCCTTCGCAGAGAAGGTGAGCATTTCTCAGAAGATTGAATCTAAAGAGGAAAAAAAGAGGCTCGAGATGCTCGTGAAGAGCATTCTCCCGAAGAATTACGGAGCAATAATCCGCACAGCAGCTGAAGGAAAAAACACAGCCATACTTGTAGGAGAGCTCCGATCGCTCATTGAAAAGTGGGAAAGTTCGTGGAAGAAAGTCAGTACGAAGAAAACAGTCGACATACTGTTTACTGAGTACTCAAAGACCACCACCATCCTTAGAGACCTGTTCAACGACACATTCTCAAACATCTATGTAAATGATGAGAAGGTCTACGAGGAAGCAAGGAAGTATATCTCCATCATCTCACCAGAGAAGGAGAAGATCGTCAAGCTCTATGAAGGCAAGGAACCTATCTTCGAGCATTTCGAAGTTAACCGCCAGATCAAGGGCTCATTCGGTAAGGTGGTACCAATGAAACAGGGAGCGTATTTGGTCATCGAGACCACCGAGGCGCTGAATGTCATCGACGTAAACAGCGGTACACGCTCCAAGACCACGAACCAGGAAGAAAACACCTTTGAGGTGAACCGCTTGGCAGCGGAAGAGATTGCGCGTCAGCTTCGTCTGCGTGATATGGGTGGCATTGTGATAGTGGATTTCATTGACATGGATACACAGGAGCATCGCAATGGACTATTCAAGTACATGCAGGAGCTGATGGAGAGTGACAGGGCGAAACACAATGTTCTCCCTCTCACGAAGTTTGGACTGATGCAGATCACCAGACAGCGCATCCGCCCTGTCACCGAAATCAACACTACGGAAGTGTGTCCGATGTGCCACGGCACCGGAAAGATTTCGTCAAGTTCACTGATTGATGAGGAAATCGAGAGAAAGCTCAGCGACATATTGGCAGAGAAGCCACTTAAATGTGTCATCCTCAAGGTCGGTCCTATCCTGGGAGCCTACATCACACGTGGCCTGAACTCATACACGGTCAAGTGGAGAAGAAAGTACAAGTGCAAGGTAAAGGTCGTAGAAGACCCTGACTTCACAGTTCTGCAAAATGAATTCTATGACGAGAAGGGTGGAAAGCTATAGGCTTTTCACCTTTTTTGCGTCTCTAGGAATAAGGACAGAAACCAGGTAAAGGAGAAGAAGTAGGAATACAAATGTGAAGACGCGCCCTACCACGTCGCCATTCTTCACGAAGAAAGTTTCCTTGGAATTAAGATTCACAGAGCCACGCATCACACAAGCCTCCCACCATGGGCCTCTTGTAACCACATCACCTCTCTGATCAATGAATGCGGAAATACCTGTATTACCGCATCTTGCGATATCACGGCGGGTCTCGATAGCCCTAAGTCTAGAGTAGCTGAAATGCTGCTTATATCCAGCTGTATTTCCCCACCAAGCATCATTCGTAATGACAGTCAGGAACTTGGCTCCTTTCTTGACATAGCCAGTACAATACTCCGGATAGATGGACTCGTAGCAGACTATGCTACCTACAGGAATATTTCTCACTACAGCACCTGTGGAATCTCTATCCTGGAAATGAAGGACTGATATCTCATCCTGTCCAGAGCAGCGAGCCATCACTCCTCCAAGCATATCGTCTATCTTGTTAAAGAATCTAGGGTACGGAGTAAGTTCTGTACCGACTACAAGCTTGGACTTATGGAATATCTCTGTGCGCGCACTCGCGTCCATCATCATGGCTGAGTTATGTGACTCCACCCAGAAGTCATCACGGATCTTCCTGGCATAGATGGATGGCGCCCCGGAAGTCATGAAATAGCCGTATGTAGAAGCTCCGAAGAGTATATTGGCAGATTTATGTTCCTGGAGGAAAGAATAGAATGTCCTCCAGGTAGGACTCTCGTCATAACGGTCGAGAACGACACCTGAGGTGAAGGTCTCAGGCGCAAGGAGAAGTACAGAAGAATCGTCCTTCAGTTCTTTCTTGTACAGATCCAAAAGAATGGCATTCTGCTGCTGCTGACTAAGAGAAGAGAACTTCTGATATGGATCGAAGTTTGGCTGACCTATGACTACATCTACCTTGTCTTCAGAAACTTCCTGATATCTGGAATAAATGACACCTGAGACTATCATAGGTGCAAACAGTGCGACAACGATGAAGGTCAATGCCGCAGAACGTGCCTTGATGTTCAGTCCACCCCAGCTGCCGCTGGAAAGTGACGCCATAAGGCCAAAGATGCCTAAGTTTGTGGCCCATACCCACAAGGAACCACCAAGGGTACCAGTGAACTCATACCACTGAACAAGATGTGTCGTACGCGCGAAAGCATTGCCAAGGACAAGCCATGGCCATGAAATCTGCGCACTGACGAAGTACCATCTCTCCCACGCTATCCACATGGCAGCAAGGAAGATGTATGGCAATGCGCCCCTTAGCTTCTTTCTGCTGAAGTGGAAGAGCGCGAAAATGACTGACATTTGCAATGAATTCGCGAGCACGGCGAAAATGCCGCCGCCCACAGTGGCATTGCAAACCCAGAATGTAGTGATCGCGTTCCATAGCACAAATGCGCCATAGTGCCACCACCAAAAATGCCTCTGGCCTGTCTGGAACGCAATATGTTCCAGACAGAGCAGCGGCACGATACCAAATAAAGCCAGGAATCCGAGATGCGGCACAAGCCATGGAATGCTCATCAACACTGCGAAGAGCACCACAAGTATGAGCATCGTCTTTACCTGACCTTTCATAACTACTTCTCTGCCTCCTCGACAGCCTTGAAGTACTTGTATGAGTTAACCTTAAGCTCACCAGCAGCAGCCTCATCGATAACGACTACACCGTTTGGATGCATCTGGAGTGCAGAAAGGGTAACATAGTGGCTTACAGGGCCCTCGATAGCAGCCTGAATAGCCTTTGCCTTCTTTGAACCGAAGCCCTCGATGAGAACCTCCTTAGCGTCAGTAACTGTAGCGACACCTACAGACATAGCCTGAGCAGGTACCTTGTTTACATCGTTGTCGAAGAATCTTGAGTTAACGACGCGGGTGTCATAGGTAAGAGTCATCACGCGGGTACGTGAGGTAAGTGAAGAGAATGGCTCGTTGAATGCAAGGTGACCATCCTCACCTACACCACCAAGGAAGAGGTCGATGCCGCCTGCATCGAAGATCATCTCCTCGTACTTCTCGCACTCCTCCTTAAGGTCAGGAGCATTGCCATCAAGAAGGTGAACATTCTTTCTGTCGATGTCAATGTGGTTGAAGAGATACTTGTCCATAAATGAATGGTAGCTCTCTGGATGCTCAACTGGAAGACCTACATACTCATCCATGTTGAAGGTGATGACATTCTTGAACGAAATCTCACCAGCTTTGCACATTCTTACGAGCTCATCGTAAGTCTCGATAGGGGTTGAACCTGTAGCAAGACCGAGAACGAATGGTTCGTCGGTAACTGCAGCCTTGGCCTTGATGGCGTCTACGATGTGGTGAGCTGCCCAGATGGAAGCCTCAGCCTTTGTGTCTCTGATAATTACTTTCATTATGCTAAAATTAAATGGTTTCTACTTTATGATATGCATCTACAATCTCTGCAATGAGTGGATCACCAGCCTCGATGCCTGTGTACTTCACAATAGTAGCCTCAAGTCCTTCAGCTGCGATGCTGGCAAGCATCTCTACGCTCTGAGGATCCTCTGGATTCTCGAAATGGAGAGCGCCACCGATGGCAAGAAGAATCTTGTCATAAGGGAGACCGAAGCCCTTCGCTGTCATCATAGGAAGGATGAGACGGTCATTTGGAGCAAGCTTACGGAGTGGCTCACGACCTACCCTGTTACACTCGTCACGAAGGAAAGGATTTGAGAAGCGCTTGAGGATCTTCTCGATATATGCGAAATGAGCATCATGATCAAAGCCGAACTTCTTTACGAGTCCTTCACCACTCTGCTGCATGACTGCCTTTACGATAGGTGCGATCACAGAATCTGCAATGCTCTCTCCGATGGTGGAAATGCCCTTGAGCTTGCCAAGGTATGCTGCTGTAGCATGGCCAGTGTTAAGAGTGAAAAGCTTTCTCTCCACATAAGCGAGAAGGTTGTCCACTGGAGTCATGCCAGGGATCTGAGGGATCTCACCGACGAAAGATGCTCTCTCCACATCCCACTCGAAATACTCCTCAACTGCTACGTCGAGAGGAATCTCGCAGCGTACAGGAGGAACGATGCGGTCTACAGCTGCATCTGGGAAACCGACATGGCTTTCTGCCCATGCAGCGGTCTCAGCATCAAGCTGAGCAAATACAAGTTCCTTGAGCTGTGATGTAGCACGAAGGCCATTCTCACATGCGATAACGTTAAGTGGAGCTTCATTTCCTGCGGCCTTTCTAGCCACAAGTCCCTTCGCGATGGCAGGTGCCACGAACTTGAGGATGCGAAGTCCAACTGCTGTAGTGATGACTTCTGCATCTACTACTTCCTGCACAGCCTCTGCACTGTTTGAATTTACGGCTCTGATACCCTTTATATCGATGTCGTAGCTTTCAGAATCAGTCACATGGACTGTGTACTCTTTTCTACTGTTGATGTTTGTGAGGAGATCCTCTACCACATCAGCAAAAACAACCTCGTAGCCTGCCCCAGCAAGGACAGCTCCGATAAAACCGCGGCCAATGTTACCCGCGCCAAACTGAATTGCTTTCTTCATGATATGTATTAGTTAACCAAATCTATGGTGGTCATTTTCTTTGCGGCAGTTTTCTCTGGCGGTGCCTGAGTGGTGGCAATGATACCGCGCGCCACCTCTATGCGCTTAGCAGCATATCGCTTGAAATCCTCCCAACGGTAGTATGGTGCTAAGTCGGACTCGATCGGCAGGACCATGTCCTTTTCATTGTACATCATACGCACAAGCACCTCACCTTTCTTGTTCTTGTAGAACACGAACTGGATGTTCAGCGCCATAGGGAAATCATACGAACGGAACACGTCCTTCACCTGCCCTGCATTTGCAGCAGGAATATTGTAACCAGGTATGTCCATGAGGGCGAAAAGTGACATGGCAATGATATCGTGTCCAAAACGTAAACGCGCCTTTATCTCCCCCGTCGCCATGTCTTCCTCTGCCTGATCCACAATGTTCTGCAGCGTGGTCCAAGCGAAAGCCCACTGGCGGCCTTTCTGGAAAAGCGTATCCGCTCCCTTCGAGCAGAAGTATCTATAGTTGAGAGCGTCCCAAAGCTTATATGTCTCTTCTATAGGGATAAAGTCCCAGAAGCGATCTTTTACATTCTCATTGCACTGAACAGCCTGAGCGACAGCGAAGAAACGCTTCACCACATCCTCACGGCTGCCATACTTGGACAAAATGGAAAGGTCAGTGATGAGAGGTCCGAACACCTTCTCCGCATCTGCAGCATCCTTGAGCCTTCTCCTGAATGCATCCTGCCAGTAAGCATTCTTGTTATCATACCCTTCATCTGTAGGTTTCACATCCGGATTATTCAATGTGAACGGATTAAGGTAGTACATGGTGTTCTCGCCTGCAGACTGGGATATCTGAAGACTGCTATCCTCTTCCTTCAAGCCTTCGCAGAAGGCGGACATGGTGAGGATGCACCTCGGTACGATAGTGGACTTCGCATCTATCTTCGCACCCTTAGGAAATACCTGAGGGTAATGACGATACATGTTTTTCGCTATGGTATGCTGACTCTGGGCACCAAGTCCTGTAAGATCCGAGCCGAAGCCATCAAGATAAGGGTAGGCTTTCTCATAACGCCTGAGATACTCCTCACCCTTCTCGGTAAGTATGCCTAGCTCATGTGCCTCACGGAAAAGCGCCATATTCTTTCTGACATCGGAATTTGACGAAATGTTACGCTCTCCGTGGCGGCCATAATGACTGATGTAGAAAGGCTTGAAACCCTTCGGAGCCTTAGTACAGGCGGGTATGTCATTATGGTTATAGATGTAATAGACTGTACCAGCCTTGTCGGGATCTGCGGCAATCTCAGAATAAGAGTCGCGGATCGCTGTCTGCTGCTTAAACAATTCATCAGCACGCTCCTTACCTGGCTTCTGCGCAAAAAGAGGAAAAGCCGAAAGAAGCAGCGTACCAGCAAGGACAGATATGTATGCCGATCTACTCATATCGTGTATAAACATCTTTCAAATTTACTGAATTTTGCTGAAAAAACCCCACAAATCTTCGACCGATGAAGAATAAAGTGAATTAAGGATTTCCTCGTCTTCAAGAGCCTCGCTCACACGTGCCAAAATCTCAAGATGCTCATCTCCCACTCCGGCTATTCCGATCACCAAATGCGCCTTCTCCCCATCGAAGTCAGCTCCTTCTGGATACTGCAAAACTACGATTCCAGAGTGCTTTACAGCCTGCTTGGCTTCAGAAGTACCATGAGGAATGGCGAGTCCTTCGCCCATATAGGTGGTAGCAATCTTTTCTCTCTCGAGCATAGCGTCTGCATAAGCCTCATCGACATAACCAGCCTCGACAAGAAGCTTACCAGCGCGTCGGATAGCGTCTTCCTTCGACTCTGATGGCAGTCCTGCTATCACATTTGCCTTCTGCAGCAGCGCAGCGGGAGCGGACACAGCGGCAGGCTGCGCGCAGGCGCCTGACTGCTGCTGGGACGCGGCGGCGAGCAGCGCGTCGAGGGCAGGATCAGAGAGGAAATTCTCAATCTCAATGACCTCGGCCTGTGGTGCGGTCTGTCTCGCACGCTCTGCAAGCACCTTCTGGCAGACAACGACAGACGCATCCGAAGGGATGCTGCCTACTGCAGAGTTTGTGCAAAGAATCTCTGGATGCCCAGCCTTCATAAGGCGCGCCTTGAAGCGAGTTGCACCAAGCGCACTGGATCCCATTCCTGCATCACACGCGAAAACGATCTTACGTATAGCGGAGTCCATCTTCATCGCCTGCTGAGGCTCAGCAGCGCTCTTGTTTTCCTCCTCTCCCTGGAAGTCTGGGCGAGACTTGACCATTGGCCATGCCAGAAGGAATGAGACAACAGTCGAGATGAGCACACCAAGTATTCCGATGAAGGTCTGTCCCTTCGGCGACATTATGATTATGGAAATGAGGCTGCCTGGAGATGCAGGAGCCACGAGGCCGAAATCCACAAGGGTGAAGAATGTGAGTGCGCAGATATTTCCCAGCATCACTGCAAGCAGCAGAATTGGTCGTGCAAGTACATAAGGGAAATAGATTTCATGAATACCGCCGAAAAGCTGGATGACAGCTGCGCCAGGAGCTGACTGCTTGGTAGTACCCTTTCCAAAAACCCAGCACGCCAGGAGAATACCGAGTCCGGGACCTGGGTTAGGGTCAATGAGGAACAGCATCGAATGCCCCATCTCGGCAGCCTGCTGGATGCCTAGAGGAGTCATGATGCCGTGGTTCACCGCATTGTTCAGGAAAAGCACCTTCGCAGGATCGACAAGCACCGCCAGGAGCGGATTCATCTTGTGCGCCAGCATCCAGTTCACCCCACTACTGAGTAGTCCAGTAATCCAGGTTACGGCATGTCCAATGAGCAGGTGTCCGAAAATAGCGAGTATCATGGCAATGATGCCGAGTGAGAAATTGTCCACCAGCATCTCGAAGCCAGAGTGGACCTTGCCCTTCACAAGGGCATCAAATTTCTTCACACAGTATCCCGCAAGGGGGCCCATCATCATCGCTCCTATGAACATCGGAGTGTCTGAGCCTACGATCACGCCCATGGCAGCTACGGCTCCTGCCACTCCTCCCCTATCACCTGCTACATTCTTTCCAGCGGTATAGGCAATGAGCATCGGGAGCATGTACTTGAGCATTGGGGAAATAAGAAGGGCAATCTTCTCGTTTGGCCACCAACCGCCACTCATGAAGATGGCTGTGATGAGTCCCCATGCGATGAAGGCGCCGATGTTCGGCATCACCATTGCGCTCAAAGAGCGTCCAAACCTTTGTATCTGTGCTTTCATTTTCTGATCTTTTCCTTTACTGAAGCTACCTGTGGCGCAGCCACACTGAATGCGTCAAGTCCAAGCCCGAGCAGCAGCTCTGTAGCGGCAGGGTCGGACGCCATCTCACCACACATTGCGACTCTGACACCTTCTCTATGTGCAGCGTCGATGGTCATGGCAACCGCACGCACCACTGGCTGACTCAGCGCATCATAAAGATATGACACTGAAGCATTTCCTCTATCTGCAGCCATCACATACTGAGTGAGGTCATTTGTGCCAATGCTGAAGAACGAGCAGTTCTGCGCAAGCTTATCCGCCATGATGACGGCAGAAGGAGTCTCCACCATTATGCCCACTTCGATATCAGGGTCGAAGGCCAGGCCCTCTTCTCTAAGCTGCGACTTGCACTCCTCGAGATACGCTATCGCCTGGCTAAGTTCGCCTACTGTATCCACCATCGGGAACATGACCCTCAGCTTGCCATAGGCTGACGCGCGAAGGATAGCGCGCAACTGCGGGCAGAACACTTCCGGATGAGAGAGGCAGAAGCGTATGCCTCGAAGACCCAGGAATGGGTTCTCCTCCTTCGGCATCTCAATGTATGCCAATGGTTTATCGCCACCTACGTCCAGAGTCCTGATGGTCAATGGCTTGCCTTTGCATGCCAAGACAGCATCTCTGTAAATTTCAAACTGAATGAGCTCCGAAGGAAGCTGATTCGAAAGCATGAAGACAAACTCCGTGCGGAATAGTCCTATGCCATCTGCACCGGCTTCCATGGCGCATACAATCTCATCTAAATTTCCAGCATTGGCCAGCACTGGAACAAACTTTCCTTCGCTTGTTACTGCAGGGTCGAAACGACGGCCATAAACATCTCCGGATGAGGCCTCTTCGGCATCAAGGCGGGCTTCAAACTCCTTCATCTGCGGCAGAGAGGGATTCACTACCACTTCGCCTGAATATGCGTCCACAAGGATTATATCTCCCTGATGGATACCATCTATCTCCACTCCTACCACTGCCGGTATACCATGGTTTCCTGCAATGATGCAGACATGGCTTGTACGACTTCCCTTGCGTGTAACAATGGCAGAGACATTGGACAGATCAAGTTCTGCTGTATCCGAAGGGAGCAGCTCGTCTGCGACTATGACGCTGCCCGGCTCGACTTCATCCCAGGTTCTGATATCGCCACAGAGTTTTCTCTCCAGGCGACGGCAGACGTCCCTGACGTCGTCTACCCTTGCGCGCAGGTACTCATCGTCGATTTCTGCGAACATCCCACATATCTGCTCACAGGCGGCTTCTACTGCAGCCACAGGCGTCATGTCCTCTTCGAGGAATGCTTCGACACTCTCGGAGAGCATCGGGTCGTCAAGCATCTCTAAGTGCGCCGAAAACACTTCTTCTTGCTCGGCGAGCCTCTCAAGATCTTCATGAACAGCCTCAAACGCCTCACGAAAAGCAGCAGTAGCGTCACCACAGAAAATGACGTCCATGTGCATCTCTGCCTTCATGAACGCCCTTCCTGCCGCTAGGCCTCTAGTTCCTATTCCTTTAATCGTCATTCATTTATGCTGGAAATGAACGAGGAGATGGTCTCTAAAACCTGATTCTCATCTCCACCCTCGACCTTTAGTTCCACCACACTACCCTGCTTAAGACCAAGGGAAAGTATGGATAACATACTACTTGCCTTTACAGTCTTTGCAGGAGTGGCGAGAGTCACTGTAGAATCTGCAAAAGACTTGACTAATTTTACCAAATCCCCCACTGGACGCGCATGGAGTCCATTGGGGGCTGTTATAGTTATGTTCTTTGAGATCATGGCTAGTAGATCACCTTAATCCAAGGTGCATTCTCCTTCATCCACTTCATAACGGTAAGTGGAACATCTGTACACATACGGTCACATCCGAGGTATGCGCCAAGCATGAAATCCTCCACGCTCTGACCTGGCCAGAGGCTCACAGTGATGCCTTCCTTGTGTGCCTTCTCTACCATTGCCCTGGAAGTGCCTTCCATCTTGCAGCCAAGTGTGTAGATACCCACTGTCTTAGCCATGGCGATGGTCTCATCGTTGATAGGCTTGGAGATGATGAGAAGAAGCTCTGCATCAGGATGATGTGTCTGAAGGTAACGGAGACCACGATAGTCAGATGAGGTGAACACCATCTGCGAGTTCTTTGTCTTGATCTTCTTCACTGCCTGATAGATGGTCTCAACATACTGCTCAAGTCTCTCCTGAGGATAGAGATTCTCTGGCTTGGTCTTGAACTCCCACTCAACGTAGAGGTTGTCCTTGCCATCAAGGAACTTGCAGAACTCATCGAAGCGCATGATCTTGTTTCCTTTCTTTGTCACGAGCTGATCGATCTCCGCAGAGGTATGCTCCTCAAAGATACCAGTACCATTTGTGGTACGCTCAAGTGTATGGTCATGTGTCATATAGAGAACGCCATCCTTAGTCATACGGATGTCAGTCTCAAATCCAGTATAACCAGCATCCCAGCTTTCCTGGAAAGCCTTAAGAGTATTTTCATCACGCTCCATTCTTCCACCACGGTGAGAGAACGCACGAATTGTCTGAGTCTGTGCATAGGCGCTTGCAGCCATGGCAAGTGCCATAAAAGTGATAACAATCTTTTTCATATTCTAGTTATTAGATTCGTTACTATATCCATCTGCTCCTGTATTCCAAAGGGCCGCCATGGTGATAAGGCCAAGGAATGCCACAATGATCATGACCTTGAATACAAGTTCCCAGCCATGGTTGTCGGCGAGGCTACCAAATACCCAACCTGAGATGATAGGAGCGAGATAACTTACGAAGCCAATGATACCGTTGGCCGAAGAAGCACCGCGACGGGTCACCTGGTTTGATGCTATAACACCGATGAGAGCCTGAGGGCCATAGATGAAGAATCCTGCACATACAAGGAAAACGCTGAGTACGATAGGGTTCTTTATAGGAAGGAAGCAGAATGCGGCGATAAAGATCATAACTCCAAGCATGCAGAACACACAAGTTCTCTGACCACGGCTCTTGAAGAGTTTGTCAGTAAGGACACCTGCTGTAAGCATACCAAGCACTCCGAACACCTCGAAGCATGCCACGACTGCCGCTGATGCACCTGGAGAGAGTCCACGGCTTTCCTGAAGGAAAGTAGGGCCCCAGTCAAGCACCGCCATACGTACGATGTAAACGAAGAAATCACCAAGAGCAAGAATCCAAACCACTGGGTTAAGGATGACCTTCTTAAGGAGGAACTCTTTGTGGCTCTTCTTTTCATCCTCACTTGTCTCTGCCTTGCTTTCGCCCTCGCTAAGTTCAGGAAGTCCCACAGACTTAGGTGTGTCACGCAGAGTGATGATAAGGAAGATTACACCTACCACAGCGATGATGGCTGGCACATAGAATGCCCACTGCCATGCGCCATAATGCTGAAGCATGCTATCTACATAGGCCTGTGCCTGTGCAGGATCCATCTTGTCAGTCACTGCCTGTGTATTTTCGACAACTCTCTGGCGAAGAAGGTCGCTGCCACGCATATCCTTTCCGAAATGGCCCATGATGAAACCACTGAGGACTGCAGCCACAAATGCTCCGATGGAGTGAGATGTGTTCCACAGGGACATCTTGGTAGCGAGCTCCTGAGGTGGAACCCAATGGGTGATGAGGCGGTTGCATGGAGGGAATCCACATCCCTGGAAGATGTTATTTACAATGAGCAACACTGCAAACAGAGCTACGAGGGACTTTGTAAACTCTGGGCCGTAATCCGCCCCCACAAAATATGCGCAAATCATCGCACCTGCTCCGAAAAGGAAATTAACAAGAGCACTTACCGACAGACCAGTAACCATATGCCAGCGACCATTGAGGCGGTCTGCGAGGAATCCATTCACGAGCTTGGAAACGCCATAGATAAGGCTGACAGCCGCGATGATAACTCCAAAAGTGGACTTGGTAATGCCATACTCGGCAGTAAGTCCAGGGATGACAAATGAGAAATTCTTTCTAACGAAATAGAATGTGGCATAGCCCACCATTGTGCCAATGATGACTCTCCACTGCCAGTAATTAAAAGAGTGTTTAGTCTTTTGTGCCATTTGTTATTGGTTGTTTTATCGTACAAATATAAGTAAAATGAACGTAGGATGTCCCTCAATACGATAAAAAATAAATTTATAATATATCTTTGTAGCAATATGGTTCGTAAGATTATTATACCGATAGCGCTGTTATTGATTTGCTCTATAGCAAGTGCGCAGCAGACATACAAATCACACATTCAAGAAGATACAAGGCGCGCCGGAGCGGTTTTTGCGCCGTATGACATGTCATATAGGACGGATAGTCCAGCACCCCGTGGATACAAGCCTTTTTACATCAGTCATTTCGGAAGACATGGCTCGAGGTTCATGTCTGACGGAGTTAAAGACTTAAGATTTCTCTCTATCCTGCAGAAAGCAGACTCACTGGGGATACTCACTGACGATGGTAAGGAGATACTGAAAAGGACCACCATCATAGTCAAGGAGGCAGAAGGACGTTACGCGCAGCTTACACCACTAGGCGAGAGAGAACAGAAAGCACTCGCACAAAGGATGTCAAGTAGATTTCCTTCTATCTTCAAGGTTAAGGAAGGGATCGTAAGGGCGGAATCTTCAGTTGCCCCACGCTGCATACTCAGCATGACAGCCTTCACAAACGCTCTCAAAGGAAGTGCGCCCCAGTTGGACTTCAGTTTCGCAGCAGGAGAAAGATACCAGCAGTACATTGCCCCTGAAGGCACAGTAGACATCGCACAGCGCTTGGCAAGAAAAGCAGCGGATTCATTGTCAAAAGCCAGCATGAAGGGAGACAAGTTCTTCGCGAAGGTGTTCAATGATATAGAAACTGCGGCCTCATTGGCTTCGCCGGAAACATTCGCAAACCTGGCGTATGGACTCGGATGCGAGGCTATATGCATAGGTCGCGACGAGCTCGATATATTCAAATTCTTCGACATCGATGAGCTGGAGGGCTATGCCATTGTCAGAAACAACCTCTCTTACGCATGGAGTGGACGCACCATTGAGACCGGAGACATACGCGCGAGGTCGGCTGCTCCCCTTCTCAGGCGCATAGTGGAAAAGGCAGACGAGGCGCTTTCCGAGGGCCACGTCGTCGCCGACCTCTGCTTTGGTCATGACAGCAACGTCCTACCACTTGCGTGCCTCATCGGCATAGATGGCGCAGACCAGGATATTTCCTTCGTGGACGCTCATAAGACATGGCGCGCCGACGAGCACCTCTGCATGGCAGCAAACATACAGTTTGTCTTCTACAAGGACAAGAAAGGTCACATTCTCGTAAAAGTACTTGAAAATGAGAGAGAAAGGCTACTTCACATCGGCATTGAACCTGTATTTGGGTCATACTACGATTGGGAAGCTCTCCGCAGCGCCTTCTTATTGAAATGTGCATAATTTTTGCTATTTTTGTGTCTTTGTAAACAAAGACCAAAGATGGTATCTGAGCTACTGAAAGCATTCGTCATAGGCATATGCGCATCGGCCCCGTTAGGACCGGTGGCGATGCTCGTAATGCAGAAGACGCTCAAGTTTGGAAGAATCGGAGGATTTGCCACAAGCCAGGGAGCATCAGTAGTCGACACTTCTTATGCGACACTCAGCCTGCTCGCCCTTGGACTTGTCCAGGATTTTCTCGATAACCATCAGATGATAGTCATGTTTGTGGGAGGCGCTCTGATTCTTTTGGTCGGCGCATTTATGCTGAAGGGCATCCCACCTAAGCCGACCACCCCGAAGCAGCATTTTCTGCCTTCTGAAGCGCCTGACATCGGCTGGGGATTCATGGGGCAGGCATTGGCATCTGGCCTCTCAAACCCAGGCGCCATCCTTGTACATTTCACCCTATTCTCGTTTTTCGGCATCGAAGTAGCAGGACTGGTACCTACTCTATCCATAATCGCAATGGTATTCCTTGGTACGGAGTTTTACTGGTTTTTCTTCACTTTGCTCATCAGCAAGGGGAGAGAGAAATTCAGCATGGGCACCGTAAGGTACCTCATCATGATCTCAGGGTATGTCGTGATAGGATTTGGTCTTGCATTTGTCACAAACGGCATTAAAATTTTGTTAACTAGCTAATAAAGAAACTATTATATGTCAAACAAAATCCTTTCGAACTGGATTGTCAAGAACCTTCTCATAGCGTTGGGAGTAGTTCTGGGCATAGTCGTAGCCATCAACATTCTGCTTAATCTCTACACACATCATGGAGAAAAGCTTGGAGTGCCTGATTTCACAAATCTCACAGTAGAGGAGGCGCAGGAGCTTGCCGACAGCGCCGGTCTCAAGATCGAGATCGAGGACTCCGTATTCGTGAAGAAGATGAAGAAAGGAGCCATCTTCAGCCAGACTCCTAAGCCAGGTTCTGCAGTGAAGTCAGGAAGAAGGATTATGCTCATCACAAATGCGAAGACCGCGCAGAAGGTGATGATGCCAAATGTAGTGGACCGTCCAGTGAGGACAGCTCGCTCTGAGCTCTCTGCGAAGGGACTTAACATCGGAAAGCTTGTATTTGTGGATGCTTCCGACAACAATGTTGTACGTCAGCTCTACCGTGGTCGCGTCATCAAGCCTGGTACCATGATAGACAGTGGCTCGGACATTGTCCTTGAAGTCGGTCTCCAGCAGGAGGATTGCTACACCACTGTACCAAATGTCATAGGAAAGAAATACCTTAACGCCACAAACACCATCAACGACTACTCCCTCAATGTAGGTAGGGTCAAGTTTGACTCAAGCGTAAGGGACTACACTGATTCTCTTAATGCCGTAGTATATGCACAGGGCCCAGAAAACCCTCGCACATCGGTTATGATGGGCGAAAAGGTGAACATTACCCTCACAGTAGATCCAGCCAAAATGCCGAAGGAGAAATGAGCGAGTACATTGACACAGAGCTTGACGAAGAGATCATCCCTGGCAGCGTCGCTGAAAACGGCGCTATAGTGGAGGAAGTGGATGGCGATGAGGAGCAGGGAATGTTTGAGCATTTCAGGCTCAATGTTGACAAGGGGCAGACCCCAATGAGACTCGACAAATACATGGCCACCCATCTGGAGGACACGTCGCGTCATCGCATCCAGATGAGCATCAAGGCGGAGTATGTAAGGGTCAATGACAAGATAGCCAAGGCAAACCTCATAGTAAGACCTGGTGATATCATCCGCTTCGTGATGCCATATCGCCGCAGAGGACTCGAAATTCTGCCACAGGACATTCCACTTGACATAGTGTATGAGGATGACGATGTTCTCCTTGTAAACAAGCAGCCAGGAATGGTAGTGCATCCAGGACATGGGCATTTCGAAGGTACTCTTATCAATGCTCTCTCCTATCATTTAGGCATTTCACAGGGTCCAGACGCAGAAGATGAGCGTATGGGTATATTGGTCCACAGAATCGACAAAGACACGTCAGGACTGCTCGTAGTGGCAAAGAATGATGAGGCTCAGCTGAACCTAGCCAAGCAGTTCTTTGATCACTCCATCGAGAGACGCTATGTCGCTGTGGTCTGGGGCAATCTTAAAGAAGATGAAGGTACAATAGACGGAAACATTGGGCGAGATCCAAACGATAGGCTAAGATTCCGTGTATACGATGATCCTGAGAAGGGAAAAAGAGCCATCACTCACTATCGAGTACTGGAGAGGTTTGGATTCGTAACATTGGTTGAGTGTAAACTTGAGACCGGCCGTACCCACCAGATCAGGGTTCACATGAGCAGCATAGGGCATCCACTCTTCAATGATGAGCGTTACGGAGGCTCAGAGATACGCAAGGGTACTATCTACGCCAAATACCGCCAGTTCATTGAGAACTGCTTTGAGCTCTGTCCACGCCAGGCTCTTCATGCGAAGACCCTCGGCTTCGTCCACCCACGAACAGACAAATGGATTCAGTTTGACTCTGTTCTTCCTGAAGACATGACTGCGCTTATAGAGAAATGGCGCAAGTACTGTCAAAATATGGACTCTGCAGAATAAAAAGAATAAACATATTTACATGGACGCGGCTCTCTGATGAGCTGCGTCTTTTGTTTACTATGTCTATAGACATAAAAAAAGAGCCCGAGACAAATGTCTCGAGCTCCTCGAAGAACGGCAGCTGCCTA
>JAKSJM010000052.1 GCA_024398075.1 Bacteroidales bacterium
GGGGGATGGAGTGCGAAGCACGGAAGCTTTGTGGCCCTTTCGCCTCCGGCCGACCTCGCCACTCATGCGGACACTTGCGCAGCCACAGCGCGCCAGAGGCCGATTACGTGCGCAAGGGTACGGCGATTCGATGGAAATAGGCTAAATCCAACCACACTTGCGCAGCCGGGTGCAGCCAGAAACCTTTTTCGTGCGCGGAGACGCCCATTCTGCGCACGGGAAGCGGTGCGGCGAGGGTTTCGTGCGCAGGGACAGCCATTTTGCGCACGAGAGGCGGTCCGGCGAGGGGTTCGTGCGCGGAGACGACCATTTTGCGCACGAGAGGCGGTCCGGCGAGGGGTTCGTGCGCGGAGACGACCATTCTGCGCACGGGAGGCGGTGCAGCGAGGGTTTCGTGCGCAGGGACGCCCATTCTGCGCACGGGAGGCGGTCCGGCGAGGGTTTCGTGCGCGGAGACAGCCATTCTGCGCACGAAAGGCGGTGGGAGGACGGGAGGCGAATGGGCGGGCAAAGCCGTGGCAGATGAGGGTGAGGTCAGCCGATGGCCAAGAGGTCATCGATGCTGGTAAGGTAATTCGGGCTGCGGAGGAGGGACTTAACGTGCCATGGCTCATCGGCGGCGCCGGCCACTGCGAGCTGCACCGAGCGCAAGCCGAACTGCTGATTCAGAGCATCAAACGAGCGCGAGAGTTCATGCCGCTCATATCTGTTCCTCACGGGATCGAAAAGATCCAGCTCCACTGCTGCATCAGAGGAGATATGAGCGAGCATGACTCCGGAGCGCTTATACATATAGCCGGGACGGTAAATACTCTCCACGAGGCGCAGCGCGGCCTCTGTGATCTCTATGGTGTCCGCCGTGGAGACGCTGAAGCGCATGGAAGCAGTGTTTGAGTACTGCGGCAAATCCTCGCGGAAAGGGTTCGTGGCCACGAAGACCATGACGCTGCCCGCCACCGAGTTCTGGGCGCGCAGCTTGCCTGCACAACTAGCAGCGAAGGTGGCGACGGAAGCCTTCAGCATCTGAAGGTCGGATATCATCTCGCCGAAGCTTCTGCTGGTGCCAATGCTCTGGCGCTGAATTATTTCTGACGTATCGATGCAAGGTATTCCATTTAATTCCTTCCATGTCTGAACACCTGGTTTCGTAAAATGCGAGCGTACCCAATCAAGGCTCCTGTCCGCAAACTCCAGAGGGGTGCGTATACCGAAATAGTTCAGCTTCTGCAAGGACCTACCACCTACTCCCCAGACATCCGACAGATCGAAGAGCGCGAGCGCCTTGCGCCTCTTCTCCTCGGTATCCATCATGCAGACAGAGCGATAGCCCGGGTACTTCTTCGCGAACTTGCTGGCTGCCTTGGCCAATGTCTTCGTCGGTGCCACACCTACACTGACTGGTATGTCAGTATACAGCCTTATACGCATGACAAGGTCACGCATCAGGCCTTCTATGTCAAAATATTTACCATATCCAGAAAGATCGCAGAAGCACTCGTCGATGCTATACACCTCTACCCTATCCACCGCCGCCCTGATGATATTCTGAACCCGCTTCGACATGGCTGCATAGAGTATCATATTGCCAGAGAAAACCCTCACGTCATTACGCTCCACGATATCCTTGACCTCGAAGATAGGCACACCTCTACGTATGCCCAATGCCTTCGCTTCTGGAGTCAGAGCCACCACGCAGCCATCATTTGATGACAGCACGCACACCGGTTTTCCATCCAGTCCCGGATGGAAAACCTTCTCCACAGAGCAGAAAAATGAATTACAGTCTACAAGCGCATACATAAAAAATCCTCCGTACTACAAAGATACAGAGGATTTCTGAATTATGTATTACAATTATCAATTTAATGAACAAGAAATCAATTCTGCGACGCAAGACATGAGTCTAGCAGTTGAATGAGTCCATATCTCCTTATAGGTAGCATTGACCTGCGTAGGCCAGCATGGTTTGTCTTCATTTTCCCAAGTCTCAATGCCGACAGGCACTGATCCCACCACATGACCCGCACAGGCATCGTAGATGAGGTGATAGTCGTAGCCATCGCCAAAGACTGTGCTGGACGCATATGGGTTGAAGCCAAGCACCCACTCGACCTGTCTGGAAGCGATGTCCGCAAGTTTCTGGTCATGAAGGACTCCAGCAAGCACAAAGGCAGCCTTGGACTTGGAAAGAGCCACTGCATTGAAACCTCTGAACTGGTAAGCCACAGGGAAACGCCTGAGATAGACACTGTCTGTTAACGCTATGCCATTTCTGACCTGAGCATTGTACTCCTCAATAGATGGGAGTCCTACACGATCACCCTCATGGTAAAGATGAGAGTAGTCTGTATTGTCCACCTCATATACGGCAGCAGGGAGCAGGCCGTAAGGGGCCATGACATCGGACACAGACCTGTAGTAGTCACCCATGGCCTCGCAGGCCTGCATCCAGAGCGCTGCGTCTGCATGATCCGGAGCCATGGCAAGCAGCATGGCGAGATCCTGCGCAGCGCGATGCTCCTGACTCTGATGATAGTAGGCCTGAATGCGGCTGCATGATGCATCCTCATAGAAAAAGCCTCTCAACGGCATCTTCCACTCAGACTTGGCATCCATCTGAAGAGCCGAGAGGACCACCTTCATACGAGCAGCGGCAAAATCCAAATATTGCTTCTCGGATGTCAGCGAATAGAGTCTCTATGCGCTAGCGACCATGAATGTGTTGAAATCCAGGCGAGTATCAGACTCATCCATATCCTCACGAGCGAAACCAAAGTCTGCAACGGCAGCATTGGCACACCACCTCGAGAACACTGTATCTCGGTCTGCAAATGCTTTGGCCGCGAGTGCAAGAGCCTCCGCACAACGGAAGTTTGTCTCAGCATCCCTCACTGCTACAGTGCTCATGTCATCTTTGGTTCCGACAATGTTGTCCGTCCATATACCAATGATCAAGCCTCCGGCTCTATATCCATCCCCAAAGCGGGTGCCAAGTATCCAGTTAAGTCCCCAACGGGCCTCTTCGAGAGCCCTCTCTTTCAGCGCTGTTTCTTTAGTAGCCGCTGCGAGTTCCAGAAGAGCAATGATGCTTTCGTTGTCATTTCCTGGACCCTGAGTAAGGTCTGCTGCATCATGCCACCCACCTGCAAATGTGATCATTCTGCCATCTGGATGGTAGATAAGCACATCCTTGTGGCAAGCCTCATGCACACCAGGAAGATCATAGCCACAGCGCTCGTGGAAGAAAAAGTTGACGCCTCTCCATGCGGTAGCCCTATAGGCATCCTCTCCGATAGCGAATACTCCTGACTTGATATCACCCACCTCGATATAATACTTGCCAGACTTATCTAGAGCAGTGAAATCAAGAAGTGAGAATCCATCATTTTCATGTGTACACGCACCCTTGAAAGCCACCTTTCCTTTGTCAGCATCCACTATGGTGAAACTTTTTGCATCAGTACCCTGAACGAGAGCTTCTTTGCGGAAACCGCATTTGTAACCACTGTGTGAGTATGCAATGGCATTTGATCTAAGGTCAAATCCACGAGTATTCTCCACTTCTACGTTTTCAAGCGCAATATCATCCACATAAAGTTTCATATTGTTCGCGCTACTTGACGTTTCGCCAAACATCATGACATTTGCCGAGATACCTGTGACACAATCCCTATAAATATCAGGTATCTCCCACATGATGTGGCGCCATTCACCTGGGTGCACAGTAATACAATGCTCCCCCTCGAAGCGTCCTGGAACAGGCATCACATGTTCACCCTCATTGAAGACCTTGAAACTCACGAAAGCATTGAAGAAACCTGGTGCATCCACGTACACCCACATCGAAATGCGATTCCACTCGCTAAGATCCTCGTGGTCAAAGGTATATATCATCTCCGGCGTACCATAATTACGATTGGTAGGATTCTTCTTTTCCGTCGATGTAGGACAGTCGATACGCACGCTACCATGGCCGGACCTAGTCATCTCTGCATCATAAGAGATGCTACCCACCCCCCTGAAAAGGATATTGTCCAGACTTTCCGTGATGACAAGAGGCCGGCTAGCCTTCACCTCTTTAGCCTCCCAGCGAGCATAAGCCCCGTGTGAAGGATCCTCCACCATGATGGAATGGACATAGTCAGTCGCCTCCAACTGCTGTTCAAGCAGCAAGAGCGAATCTGCGACATCAGAAGAATGACTTTGGCAGCCAGTAGAAAGGGAGAGGGCAATGAGCGGCATCGCCCCAAACAACATGAATTTGGATTTGAAATCTTTTAGCATCATAACATTTCCCAAAAGGGAGGAAACCATCTCGGCTCCCTCCCCTCCCATTAAAACATCAATAACTTTACCACAAAATTGTTTACACATCAAATGGATTTCCATTTGGATCTCTACTGACGATCCACCTGAGGGCATTTATATAAAGGAGATTTTGAGTAGCATCTGTGTAGCCCACATCGCCATGACCCATATTTAGGTAGATCATTCTATATCTCTTGTTAGTCCAAACCACAGGGAAGTCATCGCCATAAACCACGTCCTTGAGTCCAAGTGGGTAGTTCTTCGGAGACAATGACACCAGGACCTCGATGTCAGGTTCATTGCGCACATCGTTCTGCCACTGATACCACTCGCTTGCTGGAGCCACAAACTCTGAAGGAAGGTTCTTGGTCACAGGATGATCCTTGACATCAAGTTCGAGCAAGGCTGGCTGAGGTGGCCAATTGTTGCACTTGAAGAATGCGCAGCCAAGGAACTGGTTAAGCCAAGGCCACTCGGTACGGACATCATTGTACGCAGCAGCATGGTATCCTACCCAGCCGCCACCATTTTCCATGTACTTCTCGAAAAGCTCGCGCTCGCTTCTTGAAGGTGAAGTATTCAGGCAAATGATCGTATTATACTCAGCGAGCTGCTCGTATGTGAACTTGGAAAGGGTCTGTGTGGTATCGACGATAAAGCCCTCGCCCACTGTCAATCCCTGATAGAAGTCAATGCCCTGGTGCGAGAACTGCTGGTGTGCAAGCTCTACATGGTCATTGAAATAAACGAGGAGTTTGAAACGTGGTGCCTTGGCATAATTTGCTTCGCGAACAGCCTCTTGCTTAGGTTGATGATTTCCACACGCCACCATGGCGATAGAAACGATGAAAAGGGTGAGGTTTTTCAGTATACTCTTCATATCTTTGATTTTTACGCAAGTTAAGAAGAAATCCAAACGTCCTTGGTGTAAAAATTGACATTTTTCCTCAAAAATTCTGCGATGCTCTGACGCATTCTGCGAGAATTAACGTTATATCGGCAAAATGGAGATGTTCTGCGACGAGAAAACATTGGCCCAAAGGTGTGCACATGGTGATGACCAGGCGCGCAGAGAGCTCTATGTGCAGTACGCAGAGAGGCTTTACTCACTATGCCGGCGTTACACCGACGACGACGGACGCGCTAGAGACGTCATGCATGACACGTTCATCAAGGCATACGACAAGATAGGACGATACGAGTACAGAGGCAGCGGATCTCTCTATTCCTGGATGTCGAGGATAGCCATCTGCATGTGCATGGATGAACTGAGGATAAAGAAGAAGGCACACTTTGTAGACTTGAGCGAAAACATCCAAGAGGAAGAGCCACCTATAGACAGGGTGAAGGAGATACCACCGGAGAAGGTAAGAGAGTTCATCGCCAAGCTTCCACCTACGCAGAAGACCATCTTTAATCTTCATCTCATCGACGAAGTCCCACATAAGGAGATAGCCAAACTCCTGGGCATCACAGAAAGGGCCTCGACCTCCCTGCTCTCGAAAGCAAGAGCTAGACTGGCCGGAATGTTGAACAATTATTTGAAGGAAAATGAATAAGGACTGGACAGACATCATCAAGCAGAGCGCTCTGGAAGGAGGCGCGAAGCTGCCAGACGGCGACTTCGAGCTTCTGCAGTCCAAGTATGGCTCTCATCGCCGTCGTGCAGCGTGGAAGCGCACGGCCGTTTCAGTTTCCTCAATCGCCGCCACGCTGGTAGCCATAGCGCTTCTTTGGCCTTCAAGGACCAATGAAACCGTAGAGATAGACTCCCCTATCCAGCTTGCAGAAGCACCTGAGATTCAGGAAACTATCGTAGAAGAATCAGTTCCTGTCGATCTACTTCCATCTACGCCGACAACCAAGGTCTCCCCAAAAGAACAGATAGGCGTTATGGTGGTAGAGTGCTTTTTCGAAGACTCCGAGGAAAAACATGTAGAAACAATTCAAGAAAAGTTTGAAAGAGTTGAAAAAGAAGAGGAAAAGAAAGAGGGGAAAGTACAGTCTAAACAGGAAGAGATAGTCGATTGGTCAGATCCTGTACCTGCCAGAAAGCATAGGCGTTTCTCTATAGGAGCATCTGGTAACTACAGAAAGACCTTCCTGGCATACGCGCCTACTACAGTTTCCCCAATGGCAGCGAGCACCAAGGCATCTTTCTACGCAGCCGAAGCCACTCCGGAAGACGACTATAGGCCGATTTCATACGCACACATACCCATCCCTATGGAATTTGGGCTCTCAGTCAGAGCAGAACTATCCGATCATCTGTCACTCCTGTCTGGCCTGAAGTACACAGCCCTCATAAGTAACTGCGGCATGCCGGATCGTACATTCAAGGTACAGAACGTACATTATCTTGGCGTCCCTATCACGTTGGACTACAGCTGGCAGACACGAAACCTTACATTCTATGCCGGAGGCGGAGTGCTTGCCGAGAAAAGCATATACGCGCGCAGAGGAGAGCAGAAGCTCCACGAGAGCGGTCTACAGTGCGCGCTGCTCGCAAACGCCGGGGTGGAGTATGGCATAAGCAGACACATTGGCCTTTATGTCGAGCCAGAGCTAAACCGCTATCTGACGGAGTCGGCATTCACCACACGCAGAAGCAGCAGCCAGTGGAACGTAGGCGCAAACATTGGCATAAGATTTAATTTTGACTAGAAAATGAAAAAGTTTTTCATCATATTGATGGCATTGGCCGTCACTGCATGCAGCAAGGAGATGAGTTTAGGCGTCCCCGAAGACTATGTCGTGGACTGGCAGCCGGTCACGCTGAGCATATTAGCCAGCGACACGGCTGGAAATGACATAATCAGTCCTTCGCTCTCAGGCGTATCTATCACTTACCAAGGAAAAACATACGTGCTCCAGAAATCCAGAGCGTACAACGCCAGCATACAAGGTCTATTCGTACAGAAGTTCCAGATGACCGACATTCTGGGACATCTTCACGAGTACCGCATCCTCTTCGGGGAAATAGATGGAGCACTGGACATGGATGAGGACTTGATACTTACGTGGGACGACGGGACCAAGTATACCATACATTATCATTGTTCCGAGCATATATATGGCCCTGCGCCACAATGCACCAGAAAATGGACTCTCAACGGCGTAGAAACAGAATTACCAATCTTAATTATAAAATAACAGTATCATGAAGAAAATAATGACATTTGGAGCCATCATGCTGATGGCTGTCTCATGCTCGAAAGGATTTGCGGATTACTACCCTGGAATGCTCCCAATGGATGAGGGTCTGACAGAAAGTGGTGACAAGTTTGAGGAGATTGCAGAAAACCAGTTCATCCACGTTAAAGATCAGCCCGTGTCCACCTTCAGTGTGGATGCAGATGGAGCGTCATACGCCATCATGAAGAACTACCTTAACAATGGGTGGAAGGTTCCGGCAAACTCAGTCCGTATCGAAGAGTATCTGAACTACTTCACATTTGACTACGCCGAGCCTGAATCTGGAAAGAAGCTCGCCATAAATGCAGAGGTAGGCGCCTGTCCATGGGCTCCGGAGCACAAGCTTATGCGTCTTGGTCTCAAGGGAAAGTCATTGGCAGAAAGCGAGATGCCTCAGGCAAACTATGTATTTCTTATCGACGTATCAGGTTCCATGTCATCCGAGAACAAACTTCCTTTGCTCAAGAAAAGCCTTATAACCTTACTAGATCAGCTGAACTCAGATGATAGAATCTCCATCATCACCTATTCAGGCAAGGTACAGAAATGTCTTGAATCCACCCCTGTAAGCGAGAAGAAGGCGATAAAGAAAGCCATTGAGAGCCTTTCAGCCAATGGTTCCACAAATGGAGGAGAAGCCATCAAAATGGCATACGAGGAGGCCCTTTCAAACTACATCAAGGGAGGAAACAACAGAGTTATCCTCGGCACTGACGGCGACTTCAATGTAGGTGTGACATCCACTGACGCTCTCTTAGAGATGGTAGAGTCATACTGCGACAAGGGCATCTACCTCACAGCACTTGGATTTGGACAGGGAAATCTCAACGATGCCATGATGGAGAAGGTCTCGAACCATGGCAATGGTACATATTTCTTCATCGATAGTGTAGATGAGATGACCAAGGTCTTCGTGAATGAAAAGTCCAAGTTTGTAGCAGCAGTTAACGACTGCAAGATACAGCTGGAGTTTGACGGGAAGAGCGTGAAAAGCTATCGTCTGATCGGTTACGAGAACAGAGTGATGTCAAACGAAGACTTTGAAGATGACAAAAAAGATGCAGGTGAGATCGGAGCTGGACAGACTATCACTGCCCTGTATGAAATCATCCCGGAAAATGACTACGCAGAAGGCGATAAAGTCGCTACTTTCAATATCAAGTATAAGAATGCTCTCGGAGAGAAAAGCGAAACTCTCCAGATGAATGTGGCAGGTTACAGCACGAACTCAGAGAATCTGAATTTCGCCGCTGGAGTCGCTGCCTACGGCATGCTTCTCCGTGGATCGAATTTCAAGGGAGGAGCCACATTCACAATGGCCCAGGAACTGGTAGAATCATCTCTCACATTCGACCCTCATGGATACAGAAAGATGCTTCTTGAATATATAGGCAAAGCTTCTGAGCTTTATTAATGTTTCGCATACATACCAACGAAAAATGCCACCCAGATTTCTGAGTGGCATTTTTTTGTTTATGCTATTTCCCAAGCACCGCCCTTTCCGAAGACGGCCTCGACGAGCTGATCGTAGATCTGCGCTCTCTTCGCGAGATCCAGGAGGTTGATACGATAGCGCATGAGCTGTGTGAAAGGAACTATGGCCTTCAACTGCTCACGAGTCACACCGATATGTGACGGGTCGGATGGAGCACCCACTATCTCAAATAGCTTCTGCATCTTCGAGAACGGATATACCTGCGCACGATACTTCTCCTTGAGCTCTGGCCACTGGTCACGAACCTTGGTAAGCTGCTCGCGTACAGTCTCCTTGTCATGGTATTTGAGAGCCATCTGCTGAGGGCCGAGGATAGGGTTTACGAAGTCCTTGAATATCTCCTTCGCTCTCTCCTGCTCCTGCTCAAAGCTTGGCCATGCCTCCACGCACTTGTCCACATCAAGTTTAGTGAGATCAAGTTTCAGGAACTCATCGAAGAAAGCGCACATGGTGAGAGTACCTATGGCTACCTGGAAACCATGGCTCTGGAGCTCTCCGTTATAGGTATGTCCTGTCATGTCAAGATAGTGGCTGAAGAGGTGGTCTGTGCATGACGCAGGGCGGCTTGAGCGCGCTGCCTGCATAGCGAAGCCACTGAGGGTGAGGCCCTCGAAGAGCAATGATATAGCCTTAGGATCGCCCTTAGCTACACCTTCTGCGCTGGCAAGCATCTCATCGAGTACATCCTGAAGCATGTGCCATGCATCCTGCTGGATAGGCTCTGTGCCGAAAAGGTCGGCTATCATCCACTCCGCGCCACATGGATTCTTCGCAGCGAGATCAGCATAGCCGGCAGCGGTCATCTTGGCCGGTGCGGCGGCGATCACTGCCACATCAGCGACGATGGCCACAGGAGCAGGACACTCGAAAGTCTGTTTGAGACCCTCAAATGAGATAGAAGCACCAAATGATGAATATCCATCTACAGATGCCGCAGTAGCAACACTGAGATATGACTGATGATGATGGTGTGAGCAGAGCTTGCACAGATCATTGATTACTCCCGAACCCACTGAGACAGCAATGGCTCCTGTATCATCAAGCACCTTGTCCACCATCTCGATATACTTCCACTCAGCGTGGAAATGCTTGTCTGGAATTTCAAAAACAGTAGTAGGGACTCCTGCCTCCTTCATATATCCGAAAACCTTCTCTCCTGCCGCAGCCCATGTATTACAATCCACGATGATGACAGCCTCACGGCCAGGGAATTGCTGCTTGAATACTACAGGGACAATGTTAAGGATGTTCTCACCAAGTTCAAATACCTTGGTGTCAGTAGCGCTTCTGAGCGCCTTTTCAATTCTTGGTGTCATATGTATGTGATAAATAACTTAGACTATGCGAATGGCATTTATATTCCTTCCACAGGCGGCTCCTTCCTTGCGTGCAGAATAGAGTGACTCAGTATGCTCGTACGTGCATACTGACTCTATACGGATGTTCTTCGGGGCCACGCCACAGGCGATGAGAGTAAGTCTACAAGCCTCGACCAAGTCGATGTGATGCCCGCCGGCGATGCTTCCTTCTGTTCGTGGACCACGGAAAGACCATATCTTCTCCATGTCAAACCCGGCGTTTCGAAACTCAGTAGCGACCTCTTCTCCCACCTGGAAGCAGTCAGCGCAAATGCCTGGTCCGATGACAGCCACGACGTCAGATGCATTCGTGCCATACTCTATGGACATTCGTACCAATGCTTTCTCACAGATCTTCATGACAGTGCCACGCCAGCCACTATGCACAGCAGCCGCAGCCTTCTTCACTGGATCATATATAAGAATGGGAATACAATCGGCAGTCCTCACGCCTATGCATACTCCTGGGACATTTGTCACAAGGGCATCATAGCCCTCAAGCTCCTCCCTACTGACATCCGGACGATCAATCCTCGCCACTGTCACCTGATGGACTTGATGGGACTGGACGACTGGACACGGAAGCGGACAGTCACGGCCCGCAGTGAAAGCCTCCACATCTGGATGGAGACAATATTTGATCATTTCTGCCATTTCAGAACAAAATTAAGGACAATCGTGGAAAATGGCAAATAATATGTCTGTTACTTCTTGTTCTTTCTATCAGACTCCACAGTAGGAGCAGAGTCCTTGTACAGGAAGCGGCGGATCTTCATGGTTGCAGTCTTCTCGAAAGGCTCTTTCATGACCTCTACCGAACTCACCTGGGATGACTTGTTCACGTTCTTGTTCACCCTGGCAAGTAGCTTAGACTTCCACTCGTCCAGTTTCTCGTACATCTTGTCCTCGCTGTCCTTGTCCCAGTCCACGAAGCCCTCGATAGGCTGAACCAGAGCCACGAGGCGGCCCTGTCTCTCGACGATGATGGACTCGTTCACGCCTTCAGCATTGTTAAGGACATTCTCGATCTCCTCTGGGTAGATGTTTTCGCCTGATGGGCCAAGAATCATGTTGTTCTTGCGGCCTTTGATGGCTAGACGTCCCTTGGCGTCCTGGACAGCGAGATCATTGGTCTTGAACCAACCATCCTCGGTGAAGACGCTCTTCGTCCTCGCTGGGTCCTTGTAGTAGCCAAGCATCACATTTGGTCCCTTCACCACGATTTCGCCCTCACCTGTCTCTGGATTCACGTCATTCAACTTCATCTGGACGTTGTATACTGGATAGCCGAGCGAACCGACCTTTCTCCATTTCTTCATAGAGTATCCCACAAGCGGAGAGGTCTCCGTGAGGCCATAGCCGATAGCATACGGGAAGCCCGCCTTCAGCAGGAAGGTCTCCACCTCTGGATCAAGCTTCGCGCCTCCGATGCCGAAGAAGGTCACATGGCCGCCGAAGGTGGACTTCAGTTTCATGCCAATTATCTTGCACATCAGGCCATTCATGTGCTGGTTCATCCATGTGAGTGTACGACTCTTCTGGATAGTAGGCAGAACGCTGCCCTTATATATCTTCTCGATGATGAGTGGCACTGAAAGGATGGTTGTCGGCTTCACCACCTTCATCGCCTTGAGCAGCAGCGCTGGCACAGGCGGTTTCTGCAGGTAATACACCGTCGCACCGCAGTACATAGGATACAGCATGCAGAGCGTCATCTCCAGCGTGTGTGCCAATGGTAGCAGCGACAGCCACCTGTCCTTTCCATTCCTTGGGCAAGAGTGGTAGCAAGTGATCACATTTGAAGTGAGATTTCTATGGCTGAGCACTACGCCCTTCGCGCTGCCGGTGGTTCCCGAAGTGTAGATAATGGCTGCGATGTCATCTGGTGTAGGCACCGATGTCTTTCCGTCGCAGGTAAACTTCTCATCGTCTGACTTGATGATTTCCAATGTGTCCAAATCAAAGACAAGTGTCATCTTCGACTTGACTTCCTCGCTGACCTTTGGATACAGTCTCTGTGAGACAAAAAGAACCTTGGAATCAGAATGACTGATTATATTGTTTACCTCATTCTCTGAACTATCTGGAAGAATAGGCACTGCGATGCGGCCAAATGCCACACAGCTGAAATATGCGATGGACCAGTTCGGAATACTCTGTGAGAAAATGGCCACCCTCTCTCCTGCACTAATGCCATACTGAGTGAGTTTCTTGGAAAGGTTATCACATTCAACCTTGAATAATCCATAAGTATAACCACCTTCCTTGGTATCATACCACTGTGTATACTGTTTCTTGGTAAAAGTGGAAGTTGCGTAATCATAAATCTTCGCGAGAGTATCGATGTACTTTTCGCGCATTCTACGATTCTTCGTATAAATCATCATAATTTAGGTTCTAGTATTTTTGCAAAGGTAAGGCTTACTTATATAAATGCAAAATATGAATATCTAATGCGCAAATAATATGACTATTATCCCAATGATTTGTAAGTCATTCACCAATTTACGCCATATTCGTAACAGGTCCTTGCTTTGATGAAATCACAGCAAAAAGGTCTCCCAGAAATCTGGAAGACCTTTCTTTCTGTGGAGGTGGGCGGACTCGAACCGCCGTCCAAACATAGCACGAAGCAGCTTTCTACACGCTTATTCTTCCTTTGGTTGTCGGCTACAGTCTGCCGAAAGACGGGCTAACTGCAGCTTATCCTCTGCGTCTTAGTGAGGATTCAGAGGAATTACCCCACGCGTCCGATTTGAATGATACCCCTGGTTCCGACCATAACCGGCTTAAAGCTCGGAGGGATACTCGTCGGGCCCGCAGCCTTGGCGGACCGGATTAAGCTAATCTACTTGGTAGATTACGCAGCGAGTGCATAAGAGTTGTTGCCAACTAAATTTATTGCGTCTGAGATTAACGGGAGGGGCACTGACTCCCGACGTGCTTACTGTCCCGAATCCATGGTGTCAAAACCAAAACACCCCCGAAACAGTTCTACAAATATACGTAAGTTTGGTGACTTACACACGACTTTATCACAAAAAAGGCGATTTATGATGAATTTTCCTGCAATTTTTTCATGAAAAATTTGGAATTAAAGATTTTCGCCGTATATTTGTAGTCCCGTTTGGGAGTTTAGCTCAGTTGGTTTAGAGCATCTGCCTTACAAGCAGAGGGTCGGGGGTTCGACTCCCTCAACTCCCACGAAAAAGACCGAAAGTCAGATGACTTCCGGTCTTTTTTTATTGCGAGTTATCTAAGATCATTATCGACACTACTTGGTGATAGAAACGTTCTTCACGAATACGAGCCCCTGGGCCTCAATGACGAGATCGGATGGAGCGACGATGTTCTTGAACGCTGTGAGCTGACCGCCATCGATAGAGACGTTGCACTCTCCACCGTCAAAGACTATCTGCATGGAGTGCCATCCGCTCATGCCAGGATTTGGAAGGTCAGCGGCCATCTTCTTGTCGCGATCCTCTGCACGACATTTAACAAACACAGGGATGTCCTTTGAGCCATCGAACAGAGTCGGGATGACAGCCATGACCGAAGGGGCAGCTGCGTCCGCAGATGTCAGATTCACTGTAAGCTTCTGTGCTTCAGGCCCTTCCACCTCGAAGGTCTGCTTGAAGTGGCCCTCAGTCCAGATGTAGAAATCGAGGCTTACGGTAGCTCCCTTCGCCAATGCTCCGGCTGCGATCTTCGGAGTCACAGAGCCATTCTCAATGCCCATTACATTGCCCTCGCCCAGATCAAGAACGAGTGCGTCGCCAGAGAGCGACTTCCACTTGGAAGGAGCGAGTCCCGACTCCTCTGAAGCGAATGTATCCTCGAAGATAGGGCCAGCCGCAGCCTTGGCTGTAGCCTGAGGCTTGCGCGCGCCGCACTTTGAGCACTTAGCACCTATATTACCACCCTGCCCGCACGATGGGCAAGTCCAGCCTGCGCCGGAGCCAGAATTTGTCATGTGACGCTGATCGCCATGCTTCTTGTTCTCGGCTTTCTTGTCGGCTCTCTTCGCCTCTCTCTCCTTCTTCGCAGCCTCATTTGCATCATGAGCCTTGTAGTAGATCTCATTCTGGACCTTAAGTCTTGCATTCTCTCCCAAAGAGTGGCCTAAAGATTTAAGATAGCCGTTCTGTGCAGTAGCAGGCATAGCCACCAGTCCCATCAGGAATATGGCTAAAGTCACGATAAAAAGTCTAGTTTTCATGCTTTGTGCTTAATGTTAGTGTCTGCGAATATAAGAAAAACATATTAACTTTGCATTGTATTACGAGCAGAGACAAATGAAAGTATCAGAAATCATTTCTTCCAGCAAGAAAGCCTATCCTTCCCTCGAGATAGTGCCACCACTCGCCGGAATCAGCAAGAAAGAGCTTCTGGACAGCATCAGGCCGTTCATGGAGTTCAACCCTAGATACATAAACATAACATGTCATAGAGACGAAGTGGAGTTCAGGCAGGATGCCGCTGGAAACTACCACAGGCACATCGTGCGCAGCCGCGTGAGCGAGAGTGCAGTGTGTGGAGCCATCCAGTCGGAGTTCAAGGTGGAAGTCGTGCCACACATGATATGCGGAGGCGCCACCGCCGAGCAGATCGAGTTCCAGCTTCAGGACTTCAAGTTCATGGATATTGCCAATGTTCTCGCTCTTAGAGGCGACTGCATCCTCGGAGAGAAGCGATTCTCGCCAGAGCCAGGCGGCTACAGGCACGCCGACGAGCTCGTGGAGGCGATCAAGCGCTTCGACGGCGACAGCCATTTCTTCGATATCGGCGTCGGCGCCTATCCTGAGAAGCACTTCGAGGCCGCAAACATTGAGATTGATATAGAAAACCTGAAAAAGAAGGTGGACGCAGGCGCCGACTACATCATCACACAGATGTTCTTCGACAACCAGGTGTTCTACGACTTCGTGGATAAATGTCGCGCCGCCGGCATCAGCATCCCCATCATCCCTGGCCTCAAGCCGCTCTCGACTGCGCGCCAGGTGGAGCTGCTTCCAGAGTCATTCTCCATCGACATCCCATACGAGCTCACCAGCGAGATTGCAGCACACAAGGACTCCAAGCAAGCTGTCTACGAGATAGGCCAGGAGTGGTGCAAGCAGCAGTGCCGCGACCTCATCGCCCACGGAGTGCCAGCAGTGCACTTCTTCACCATGGGCAAGGCTGCGAATGTAGTAAACATCCTCAGAGACTGTTTTTGATGAAAGATATCTCAAGTGCGGTAAAAGAGCGCATCCTCATTCTGGATGGTGCCATGGGCACAATGCTGCAGAAAGTGGGACTCACTGGTAACAGCGAGTCCTTCTGCTTGACTCACCCAGATGCCATAGAAAAGATACACAGAGCATACATAGACGCTGGCGCTGACATCATCGAGACCAACTCCTTCAGCGCAAACAGCATTTCGCAGGCCGAGTACGGCATGTCCGACAAGGCTTACGAGATGGCCGTCGCCGCCGCAAGGATTGCGAGAAAGGCGGCGGACAGCGCAGGGCGCGACGTGTGGGTGGCCGGAAGCATTGGCCCCACAGGCAAGTCTCTTTCGCTCGCACAGGATATCAATGACCCCACTTTCCGCCCATATGGCTTCGACGACATGGCGGACGCATTTGAGCAGCAGATAAGGGGACTTCTGGACGGTGGCGTAGACCTCCTTCTGATGGAGACTTGCTTCGACGCCCTGAACACCAAAGCAGCCATCTATGCCCTCGAACGCATAGGCGCAAGTGTACCCGTAATGATCTCAGTATCATGCGGTGACAGAAGCGGGCGCACGCTCACAGGCCAGACCATGGAAGGTTTCTACAGGGCAGTGCAGCACGCTCCCCTACTGAGTTTCGGACTTAACTGCAGTCTCGGTGGAAACGACCTCTACCCTCTCATCGAGGAGGTATCACAGTGGGCTGGATGCGCCGTAAGCTGCTATCCAAACGCCGGACTTCCAAATGAGATGGGCGAGTACGACGAGTCGCCAGAACGCACTGCGTCGCATGTGCGAAAGATGGCCGAAGCAGGCCTCGTAAATATAGTAGGAGGCTGCTGTGGCACCACCCCTGAGCACATCAAGGCCATAGCGGAGGCAGTCAAGGGCCTGGCTCCGCGCTCGTTCTCCCAGTCGAACGAGCCGCTCGTGGTGAGCGGACTCGAGGCTGTGAGGATCGACAAGAAGCATTCAAACTTCACAAACATAGGTGAGCGTACCAATGTAGCCGGCTCGCGCAAATTCGCCAAACTCATCGCGGCGGAAGACTACGACACGGCGCTCCAGGTAGCGGCAGGCCAGATCGAGGGCGGAGCATCCGTCATCGACATCAACATGGATGACGCTATGCTCGATTCCACACGCGAGATGTCGCGTTTTCTTCGCCATATTTCCAATGACCCTGCAGTCTCCAAGGCTGCCATCATGATCGATTCCTCGCACTGGGAGACCATCGTGGAGGGTCTGAAGAATGCCCAAGGCAAATGCATCGTAAACTCCATCTCGCTCAAGGAGGGCGAGGAGAGCTTCATCGCAAAGGCTAGACAGATAAAGGCACTGGGAGCAGCCGTGGTGGTGATGGCATTTGACGAGGAGGGCCAGGCCACCACATATGAAAGAAAGATAAGTATCTGTGAAAGAGCATATAAGCTTCTCACAGAGAAAGTGGGAATGAATCCACACGACATAATCTTCGACGTGAATGTCCTATCCATCGGCACAGGCATAGCTGAGCACGCCCTCTATGGCGTGGACTTCATCGAGGCCGTCAGGTGGATAAAGAAAAACCTTCCAGGAGCACTTACTTCTGGAGGAATATCAAACCTTTCGTTCGCGTTCAGAGGAAACAACCAGGTGCGCGAAGCCATGCATTCAGTGTTCCTCTACCATGCCATCAGCGCAGGTCTGGACATGGGCATAGTGAATCCAGGCATGCTGAAGGTCTATGATGACATAGAGCCGTCGCTGCTGAAAGCAGTTGAGGATGTAATCCTGAACAAGGATGAGGGAGCGACAGAGAGACTCATAGCGAAAGCGCAGGAGGCTCTCGCAGCGGACGTCCAGACCGGCGAGGCGACAGCCGAAGCGGTCAGCGGCAGCGCCGCGGAGAGGCTCGCGAACGCACTCATCAAGGGAGGCTCCAGCACGCTGGAGGCCGATTTGATGGAGTGCTTGAGCGAGTTCGGGAGCGCATCTGCCGTCATCGAGGGTCCACTCATGGACGGAATGGCGAAGGTCGGCGAGCTCTTCGGCGATGGAAAGATGTTCCTGCCTCAGGTCGTGAAGTCGGCGAAGGTCATGAAGAATGCGGTCGCCATTCTCCAGCCATATATCGAAGCTGCAGCTGGTCCAGAAGCCAGCGACAAGCCGAAGGTCGTCATCGCTACAGTGAAGGGAGATGTACACGACATCGGAAAGAATATCACGGCCATTGTCCTGAGTTGCAATGGTTTCGAGGTCATTGACCTGGGCGTCATGGTACCGAAGGAAACCATACTGGCGAAGGCCGATGAGGTCTCAGCCGACCTCATCTTCGCCAGCGGCCTCATCACGCCATCGCTCCACCAGATGGAGGAGCTCTGTCGGCAGATGAGCGCAAGAGGCATGACCACTCCCCTTTTCATCGGCGGCGCCACCACGTCAGCGCTTCACACTGCGGTGAAGCTGGCGCCCCTCTACGAGCACGTGTTCTATAGGGCAGACGCTTCTGCAAGCGCTGTTCTAGCCAGCAGAATGATAAGCGACCGAGCACAGTGCGAGGCCGAGGAGCATAAGGCGCAGCAGAAGCTCCGCGAGCTTTATGCCAGCGGAGGACAGAAGACCTCAGAAGACAAGCCAAGTAGCTATTTGCCAAACACTTACCTTCACGGAAAACATTTCGAAGACATCCCGGCAAGGGAGATAGGAATAGACGAAGTGATGCCATACTTTGACTGGAAGATGTTCCAGGCTGTATGGGGAATAAAGGCCGACACCGACCCTCGTAGTCCGCAGCTCAGAAAGCTGCTGAGCGATGGCGTGGCACTCATAGAGGAGCTTAAGCAGAGAGGTGGCTGTCGCATCATGCTCTCAGCGCGTTTCGACGCCTGCCACACAGAAGAAAACTGGATCGTATCGGAATCATACAAGCTCCCGATGCTTCGCCAGTACGGAAACGGCACGAAATCATTGGCAGACTTCGTGGCACCTATAAACTATGGATTCGATTCGCCAATGGGTATGTTCGCCATCAGCGTACACCGCGCCCATCCAGTAGGCAAGTGCGACTGCGCCGCCTGCTCGGCAGACTACGAGCCGCTCCTGGAGCGCTCGATCCGCGTCTGCCTCGCCGAAGCGGCTTCCAGCTGGCTCGACTCGCAGCTTCTCGCTTCTTGCCCTGAAGGAATCAAGCTCATAAAGCCAGCCGCTGGCTACGCCAGCTGCCCAGACCACACACTCAAGCGCGACATCCTGGCCCTGCTCCCAGGCATAGAAAAGCTAGGCATACAGCTCACCGACAGCTGCGCGATGATACCTGACGCCAGCATCTGCGGCCTCATCTTCGCGCACCCAGAAGCCTGCTATCCCGACATACGTCGCATACCGCAGGCCGCCATCGACGCCTACGCCCGCCAGCGCGGCATGTCGGCGGACGAGCAGTCCGCCTTCCTCAGCCACCTGGCCTGACCCCCACGCCCTCCGGCCTCCCTCATATGGCCATCGAAACGCCAGTTTTGATGGCCGTTCCATGCCAGCCATCGCCAGACGGCCATGATTCCCGGCTTTTTCTGGCAGAAACCATCCATCTCCCTCATATGGCCATCGAAACGCCAGTTTTGATGGCCGCTCCCTACATCCCTCCGCCAGACGGCCATGATTCCCGACTTTTTCTGGCAGAAACACTCCATTTCCCTCATATGGCCATCGAAACGCCAGTTTTGATGGCCGTTCCCTGCATCACTCCGCCAGACGGCCATGATTTCCCTGGATTTCTGGCAGAAACACTCCATT
>JAKSJM010000053.1 GCA_024398075.1 Bacteroidales bacterium
CCATGGGCGGCCACGGCTTTGCCCGCCCATTCGCCTCCCGTCCTCCCATCGTCTCTCGTGCGCAAAATGGTCGTCTCCACGCACGAAACCCCAGCCGGACCGCCTCTCGTGCGCAGAATGGGCGTCTCCGCGCACGAAACCCTCGCCGCACCGTCTCTCGTGCGCAAAATGGCTGTCTCCGCGCACGAACCCTTTGCCGGACCGTCTCTCGTGCGCAAAATGGCTGTCCCTGCGCACGAAACCCTTGCCGCAAAGGTCGAGGTCGGCCGGAGGCGAAAGGGCCACAAAGCTTGCGTGCTTCGCACTCCATCCCCCCTCGCTGCGCGAGGTACCCATTCACGAGGCCATGGGCGGCCACGGCTTTGCCCGCCCATTCGCCTCCCGTCCTCCCACCGTCTCTCGTGCGCAGAATGGTCGTCCCCGCGCACGAAACCCCAGCCGGACCGCCTTTCGTGCGCAGAATGGGCATCTCCACGCACGAAACCCTCGCCGGACCGTCTCTCGTGCGCAAAATGGCTGTCCCTGCGCACGAACCCCTCGAAGGAGCGTCTCTCGTGCGCAGAAACCTTGTTCTTCACAGGGTTTTTGCAAAAATGTTGATAAGTTATCCACGATAAATTTTCATAAAGTAAATGCTTTTACTATTTTTGCGCTACTTTAAAAAGTAAAAGCGTTTACTAATTATAATTATGAGCGAGTTTTTTATTTCAGGCATCCAGCAGGTCGGTGTGGGTACCCAGGATATGCGCAAGTCTTGGGACTGGTTCATTGACATGTTTGGTGTGGATGTGAAGATTCTTGAGGACGATACCGTCGCCGAGAGAATGCTTCCTTATACTGGCGGTGTGCCTCAGAAGAGGCATGCCTGCGTTACCGTCAGCCTTCAGGGTGGCGGCGGATTCGAGATCTGGCAGTATTCAAACAGAAAGCCACAGGATTGCGAGTTCGAGATTAGCATTGCCGATACAGGTATCTTTGCTGCCAAGGTGAAGTGTAAGGATGTGGAGGCTTTCCACAAGGAGGCTAGTGCCAAGTGGGATAAGTGCCACGAGGTTACGGTTACTCCAAATGGCACCAGGTGCTTCTTTATGGAGGACCTTTATGGAAACTATTTCCAGGTGATCGAGGAGAAAGAGGTTTACATTGACAATGGTCGTCTTACGGGCGGAATGTTTGGAGCATTCATCGGAGTGACTGATATCGAGAAGTCTCTCGAGTGCTACAGAGATGTCCTTGGCTACGACACTGTCATCTATGATGAAACTGGCGTCTTTGAGGATTGGAAGGCACTTCCTGGATCGGAGCAGAAATACCGTAGAGTGCTTCTCGGCCACTCTCAGAAGCGCCCAGGTGCTTTCGCTGAATTCTTCGGCACCAGCACCATCGAGCTCGTGCAGCCGCTCGAGCGCGCCCCTAGAAAGATATATGAAGGTCGCTACTGGGGCGATCCTGGCTTTATCCAGGTTTGCTATGATGTGACCAATATGAAGGAGTTTGGCAAGTTTACGGCATCCAAGGGATTCCCATTCACAGCTGACAGCTGTCCAGGTGATATCGAGTTTGATATGGGTGACGCATCAGGTCATTTCACATACATTGAGGATCCAGATGGTACCCTCATCGAGTTTGTGGAGACACATAAGATTCCTATTGTGAAGAAGTTGGGCTGGTTCATGGATTTCAGAAAGAGAAATCGTAGAAAGCCTCTTCCTAAGATCATTTTCAGACTCATAGGGTTGGTCTCAAGAGAAAAGCCAGTAAAATAAAGGTCTCAAGAGACAAGCCATTACAATAAAGGTCTCAAGAGAAACCACGACAAAACAATAGGTCTCATAATAGATACTAAGTCAATAAAACTAAAATAATACAATTATTATGTACGTAGATATTTTTGATAAAATCAGAAAGTCAACAGGTGGCCCTATCGGTCAGTATCGTGATAAGGCAGATGGATATTTTGCATTCCCAAAGCTCGAGGGTGAGCTTGGTCCTCATATGCGTTTCAACGGTCAGGACGTGCTCGTATGGAGCTTGAACAACTACCTTGGTCTTGCAAACCATCCAGAGATCCGCAAGGTGGATGCTGAGGCTGCTGCCAAGTGGGGTATGGCTTATCCTATGGGTAGCCGTATGATGACTGGCCAGACTGCTCTTCACGAGAAGCTCGAGAAGGAGCTTGCTGAGTTCGAGCACAAGGAGGCAGCCTTCGAGTTCAACTTCGGTTATCAGGGTATCGTCTCTACCATTGACTCACTCATCAGCCGTCATGATGTAATCGTCATCGACTCAGAGGCTCACGCATGTCTGATCGATGGTAAGCGTCTCCATATCGGTAAGTCTCTCTCATTCAAGCACAATGATATCGAGTCTTGCGAGGACAGACTTAAGGTCGCTACGAAGATTGCGGAAGAGAATGGTGGTGGTATCCTCCTCATCACCGAGGGCGTGTTTGGAATGACCGGTGCGCTTGGTATCCTTGATCAGATCGTTGCTCTCAAGAAGAAGTATAAGTTCCGTATCCTCATCGACGACGCCCATGGTTTCGGCTGCATGGGCCCTACTGGTAGAGGTACTTCAGAGCACTTCGGCGTTATGGATGACATCGACATCTATATCGGTGCATACGCCAAGTCTATGGCTACCATCGGTGGTTTCGTGGCTTCAGAGAAGGACATCATTACCTATCTTCGCTATAATATGCGTTCTCAGATGTACGCTAAGTCACTCCCAATGCCTATCGTAGAGGGCTGTCTGAAGCGTCTTGAGATTATCCGCAGCGCAGAGGGTGATGCTCTCCGCAAGCAGCTTTGGACTGTCACCAGACGTCTCCAGAAGGGTTTCAGAGAGCTTGGCTACTCTATCGGACCTGCAGAGGCTTGCGTTACCCCAGTTCATCTCGAGTGTGGCGTGAACCAGGCTGCAAACATCGCAGTGGATCTTCGTGAGAACTACAAGATCTTCTGCTCTATCGTGACCTATCCTGTCATTCCTCCTGGAATGCTCATTTTCCGTATCATCCCTACAGCGGCTCACACCATCGAGGATGTGGACTACACCCTCAACGCATTCCGCGAGATCAAGGAGAGACTTGACAGAGGTGAGTACGACAGAGAAATGCCAGAAATGGCCCTTATTCACTAGTATATGGCATCCAAGTACCATCTTTATTGTACCAAGTGCGGAAAGGAATATGCTGATTTCGGCGAATGGTTTGCACAGGGGCAGAAATGCTCCTGTGGATGCCAGCGCGCAGAGGCGAAATACAGCTCGGACTACTCCAAGTTAAGTGAACTTTGTGAGCAGGATGCGGAGAACCTTTTCCACTGGTTCGACTTTCTTCCTGTCGAGAATCGCGCAAATGTGATCTCGCTCGGTGAGGGAGCCGTTCCACTTGAGAAATGGGAGTTCCTCGAGAAGTATGCGCTTGAACATTATGGAATACATTGTACTCCAGTCGTTTCCCGCTCAGACCTTTCAGGTGGCACTGGTACATTCAAGGATCCAGCAGCTGCGCTTGGCGTCACTCTTTTCCGTGAGTGGGGAGTGAAGAGCTACTGCGCTGCTTCCACTGGTAACACAGCCACAGCATTCAGTCGCTACTGTGCTGAGGCGGGCGTAGATTTTACTGTTTTCGTGCCATCCGATGTCTGTCCAGACACCGTAGAAACCATTCGCTCATACGGACAGAAGGCAATGGTTTCGGAAGGTAAGTATGGCCAGGCTAAGAAGGAGGCAGCTGATTTCAGCGCATCCACTGGCACATTGATGACCCCAGGTAACATTGACCCTATCCGTGTGGAGTCGAAGCGCACGCTTGTCTTCGAGTACCTACGCCAGCTTAAGCGCATGCCAGATGTGTATATCCAGGCAGTCGCAGGCGGCACTGCTCCTATAGCCCTCGACAAGGGCGTCAGAGAGCTCGCCGAGGAGTGTGGAGGCAAGGTGAAAATCGGTGCCAATGAAGTGGAGGTCAAGCTTCCTCGCGTCATTCTTGCTCAGCAGGATACATGTGACCCAATGGTAAGGGGATGGGAAAATGCCAATGCAAATGGCTTCCCAGAAGGCTGGGAGAAGGATTTCCCTTCAGTCATCCCGGCTACTGACATTTCTATTCTTTCTACTGGAACTCCAGGTATGTTCCCTATAGTGGCACCTATCGTCAAGAAGAGTGGAGGCTCTTTTGTACGAGTAAAAGAAGACTCACTCGTTGAGTTGGCAAGGTGGATCCGCGACGAGAAGGGATTCATCCCAGGACCAGCTTCTATGGTATGTATCGCTGGCTTCCTCAAGGCCCTCGATGAGGGACTCATCAAGGATGGCGATGTGGTATCTGTAAACATGGGCGAAGGCTCAGGTCGTGCATGCTGGTTCAGAAAGGAGGTAGAGGCATGATAGTCTGGATTACAGGAGCGTCGTCGGGTATAGGCGAGGCATGCGCATACAAGTATGCCTCCATGGGAGCTCAGCTCATCATCACTTCTTCTTCAGAGGAGAGACTTGCTCCTGTGGCAGACAGATGCCGTGAGGCGGGCGCGAAGGACGTTTTTGTGCTACCTTACGATCTTTCTGACGTGAGCGGCATCGACGCCCTTGTGCAGACGGCATGGGATCGCTTCGGTGGCGTGGATGTCGTGTATCTCAATGCAGGCATCAGCCAGCGCACGACTGTGGAGGATACATCCATGGATATGGTGCGTAAAATTATGGAAATCAATTATTTCGCCCCTGTGGCAATGGCTAAGGCCATACTGCCGATGATGATAGAAGCAGGTGGAGGCCACATCGCTGCCACCACTTCCATCGCGGGACGCTTCGGATTTCCACTCAGATGTGCATACAGCTCATCGAAACATGCTCTTTATGGTTTCTTTGAGACGCTTCAGGCCGAGTATCATGACAAGAATATCAAGGTTACTCTTGTATGCCCTGGACGTGTACAGACAAACATTTCATTCTATGCCCTCGACAAGGGAGGACAGAGACATGGAAAGATGGATGCTGGCCAGGCCGGTGGAATGACTTCCAAGGCTGCTGCCGACATCATCGTCAAAGCTATATCGCGTGGCCGTCGCGAAGTGCTTGTGGGAAAGAAGGAGCTTCTCATGGTCTATATCAAGAGATTCTTCCCTGGCCTTTGCGCTAAGCTCGCTAGAAAAATTAAACCTATGTAATTATGATCAAGAATTCTTCAGTATCCAAGCTCTATAAGTCAGAGGACTGGCTTACCGTATGGGCAGGATTTGCCATCATCATCGTGGGCATGATCGCTGTCCTCACAGGAGCATTTGATTTCTCTGCACTCAAGTTCAGCACCTGGACTTGCGGTGAGACTGTTGACGGAGCTGCGGCTGCGAAAATCAAGTCGCTTGGCTCTCAGCTTGCTTCTCTCGCGTTCTGGGGCAAGGCACTTCTCACAAGTGTCGTCCTCGGACTCGTATTCACCGTAGGAGTGAAACTCCAGGGAGGAAGCGTTAAGAAGTACATCCCAGCGTTCATCGCACTTTTCGTACTTGGATTCATCGTACGTCTCATAAGTGCTGAGTTTACCCTCAACAGATATCTCGAGTGGGCATTCTGGGCATTGATCGTGGGACTTCTCGTATCGAATACAGTAGGAGTGCCTCAGTGGCTCAAGCCAGCCGTGAAGACCGAGTTCTACATCAAGACAGGACTCGTCATCATGGGTTTCTCGGTACTCTTCTCGAATATCGCGAAGTTCGGCCTCTATGGCCTCGGCATCGCGTGGATCGTCACACCTATTGTCATCATCTTCATGTGGTGGCTTGGTACCAAGGTATTCAAGATGGACAACAAACCACTTGTCATCACCATGGCGGCTGCTACATCAGTCTGCGGTACATCGGCTGCCATCGCGACTGGCGCCGCTTCAAACTGCAAGAAGACCGATCTCACGATGGTCGTATCCATCTCCATCATCTTCACCATTCTCATGATGGTGTTTGAGCCAATGCTTGTGAAGGCTACAGGAATGTCTCCAATCATGGGCGGAGCGCTCATCGGTGGTACTGTAGACAGCACAGGTGCTGTAGCTGTGGCAGGATCTGCTCTCGGTGGAGAAGCAGAGAAGGCAGCTGTGCTCGTGAAGATGATCCAGAATATCCTTATCGGATTCATCGCATTCTTCGTGGCGCTCTTCTTTGCTACAAAGGTAGACAAGCAGAATGGCCAGAAGGTGGGTGCAGTAGAGATCTGGAACAGATTCCCTAAGTTCATCCTTGGATTCTTCGTGGCTTCACTCGTCGCTTCTTTCATCATCCAGCCTATCTGTGGCGCTGATCAGGTGGGAGCGATCAACAAGGTGCTTGACCAGTACAAGAACTGGTGCTTTGTGCTTGCATTCACAAGCATTGGTCTTGATACAAACTTCAAGGAGATCTGGAAGCAGATGCAGGGTGGCAAAGTGCTCTGGCTCTATATCGTTGGTCAGCTCTTCAACATTGTCCTTACCTTCCTCGCAGTTTGGTTCCTCCTCTCAGGAGCAGTGTTCCCAGTACCTACTCTCAACTAATGAGAAAAAAGATAAAGGCATCCAAGGTGGCGTTCATCGTAGTCGGTGTCGCCACCTTGATTGTTGCCATCTATATAATGGCGAACCATCTGGGTATTTCCAATGACCTCGATTTCGGCGCCGGGGCGTATTATTATGCCGATATACCTGAATTTGAAAAATTAGAGAAAAACGCACAATACACCACCAATGTACCGGTCTGGGTACATGTGGTTCTCTTCCTCGGATGGGGTTTTCTAATGTATAGACTCTGGAACTGGATAGACAGAAAATAGTCTACCTGCTCATGTTCTGATTCATCTTCGAGAGGACGCTGAGGAATGACTTGAGCTCATCCTCGCTGATACCTACAAGTATCTTCTCGAGCATACTTATACCTTTCTCCTTTGTGGCTGATTTCATCGCCTCAGCCTTCTGGGTGAGATGCACGAGGTTTGACCTTCTGTCATTCTTGTCCTTCACTCTCACAACCATCTGCTTTCTTTCCAGACCGTCCACAAGTTTGGTCACGGAGTTCTTGTCCTTCTGCATGGCGTCGGCAATGCTCTGCTGACTCATCGCTCCTTGATTCCACAGGAGATCGATGAGGAGAAACTGCTCTGGCGTGAGATCGATGCCGTTTTCTTTCAAGAGTCTGGATATATACTGCTTGTATTTGCAGGCGGCAAGATTTAGATATACAGCTATTTCTTTGGACAGTAACATGGTGTTTTGTATGTAGAACAAATATACGAAATTGTGTGAATCTTTCCTATATTTGTATATCAATTATTTCATATGCCTGAGAATATAATGACAGATGTCCAGAATGACCTTTCGGAAGTCCTTGAGGTGGCTTCTGAGGCAGGACATATCCTTCTGGAAAATGGAGCTGAAATAGCTCGCATCGAGGAGACCATGGAGAGGATTTCCACGCATTATGGCGTGACGTCAAGAAATTTCTTCGTGCTGTCAAATGGTATATTCACCACTGGAAAGTCTACCTCTGTGAAAAGCCAGTATGCGAATGTGGAGTTCATTCCTATCAAGGGTACACAGATGGATAAGATAGTGGAGGTGAATACCCTTTCGCGCGACATCGAGTCAGGAAAATATACTGTGTCGGAGGCACGTGAACGCCTCGCTGCGATAAGGGCCATGAGGCCGAAGCCTGCTTGGGAGCAGGTCCTTGGCTCCGCCTTCGGAAGCGCAGGTTTCTGCGCTATCTTCGGCGGCAGCCTGATGGACTGCGCCGCATGCTTCTTCGTGGGCCTGTTTCTTTGGGCATTTGTTCTCTATGTGACTTCAGGTCATTTCAGCAAGCTACTTGAAAATGTCCTGAATGGAGCTTTCGCGTCGCTGATGTGCTTCCTTCTGTGGCGCGTGGGATTTGGAGATAACCTCGGAAACATGATTGTCGGTTCACTGATTCCATTGATTCCAGGAGTCACATTCACAAACGGCATTAGAGACATAGCCGGAGAGGATTATCTAGCTGGCGTCACTCGCTTGCTTGATGCTCTTCTGGTCTTTCTCGCCATAACGATAGGCGCTTGTTTTGTCTTCTTCGTAAGTGGGCATTTCCAGGGTGGCATGATACTTCTTCATGGCGCTCAGGCAGATCCATTTACTGCACAGATATGGTTCCAAGTGATTGCAGCATTCATCGGTACGGTAGGCTTCTCAGTGCTTTTCGGTACCCCAAGGAAGGAGTATCTTTCTTGCGGAATCATTGGTACCATAGCATGGGCTCTATTCTATGTGCTATGGAAGCAAGCTGGTTTCGCTGTGTTTGAGGCGACGCTGATTTCGTCTTTGGTCACAGCGCTTCTCGCTAGACAAGAGGCTGTGCTTAGAAGGTGTCCAAACACTGTGTTCCTGATCACTGGCCTTTTCCCGCTCATCCCTGGTGGCGGCGTGTTCTGGACAGTCTATTATCTGGCATCTAGACAGTTCCATATGGCGTTGCAGAGCGGTGTAGTGGCATTTTCGGTGGCTTTTGCCATAGTGCTTGGAATAGTATTTGTATCTGGTATTCCTAGAAAATTCAAGTTAATAAAGAAACATTAATTCATTAAAATCATGGCACTCGAACTTCAAATTCAGAATGATATCAAGGAGGCAATGAAGGCCCACGATCAGGTCCGCCTCAATGCAGTACGTTCCATCAAGTCAGCGATCCTTCTCGCGAAGACAGCAGAAGGAGGAGCCAAGGAACTAACCGACGCTGACATCGTAAAGATTATCCAGAAGCTTGCAAAGCAGCGCAAGGAAGCGGCAGAGCAGTATGTCGCTGCAGGTCGTCAGGAACTTGCTGACAATGAACTCGCCGAGGCTAAGTGCTTCGATGTATATCTGCCTAAGCAGCTTTCTCAGGAAGAGCTCGAGGCTGCGCTTAAGGAAATCATCGCAGAAGTGGGCGCCACCAAGGCATCTGAGATGGGCAAAGTTATGGGTGTAGCGACCAAGAAACTTGCCGGACTCGCTGACGGACGCGCTATCTCTGCTACCGTAAAATCCCTTCTTGCTTAATGAAATTCATAGGTAACATACTTTGGCTTATATTTGGCGGTTTGCTTGTCGCCTTGGGCTATTTCCTGGTCGGACTTCTTTTCTGCATCACGATCATTGGTCTTCCTTTTGGTCTGCAGCTCATGAAGTTTGCTCTGTTTTCCCTGTGGCCATTTGGAACTGAAGTCAAGGATGACACAAATTCAGGAGGATGCTTGAGCATCGTGATGAATATCCTGTGGCTTCTTCTCGGATGGTGGGAAATAGCAGCGGCGCATGTGGTATTTGGCATAATCTGCTGTGTCACTGTGATTGGTATCCCATTCGGCGTACAGCATTTCAAGATTGCCATTTTGTCTCTTGCACCATTTGGTAAGACTTTCTCTTAGAATGAATAAGAAACTAGTGATATTTGATCTCGATGGTACCCTTCTGGATACCATCGATGATCTTTCTGCGGCAGTGAATCATGCATTGTCGCTACGCGGACTGCCACTTCATACTCGTGAAGAGTACGTGAAGATGGTAGGGCACGGCGTTAGAAATCTTGTGTTTCAGGCCCTGCCGGACGAGCATCGTGACGATGCTTATGTAGATGCCACCCTTGCAGACTTCGTGGCATATTATACCGAGCATATTGACGATTATACTCAGCCGTATCCTGGGATGGTAGCGCTGGTGAATGCGCTTGTGGAGAAAGGTTACAGCGTGGCTGTGGCGTCAAATAAATTCCAGGCAGGTGTTGAGCGCCTTATCTCGAAATTCTTTCCTCAAGTCCCTTTCGTACAGGTTCTTGGCAATGCTCCAGGAGCTCCTTTGAAACCATCTCCAGAGATTGTTTTCTCTGCAATGGAAAAAGCAGGTATCAGTAGGGAAGCCCTTGATCCAAAAGTGGTTATGGTGGGCGACTCTCGTACTGATATAAAGACTGCATCAAATGCAGGTGTTACTGGTATTGCTGTCACATGGGGCTTCAGGCCTGCATCGGATTTTGATGAAGCGAAATATGTGGCAAATACTGCAGGTGAGCTTTCTTCTGACATTGATTTAGCATTGAACTGACATGAAAAAACATCTTATCATCACTGCACTTATGATGCTGTTCTGCTCAGTGCTCATGGCGCAGAAGCAGACCCTTAGGGTTGACTATTTATTCACTGGTGATTCGCAGAATAGTTCTGTCTCACTGGCCCACATGGCCAAATGGGATGGCTGGGCTGGTCGTAAGGGACACCTTAAGGAGGTCCCATTGAAGGGCAATGGTCAAGCTTGCATGTGTGATGCTGCAAGTGGAGATACCCTTTACCGCATCAGTTTCAGCACTCTTTTCCAGGAATGGCAGGCTACACCTAAGGCAAAGAATGTAACTAAGAGTTTCGAGAACACCTTCCTTTTCCCGATGCCTGCTTCTTCTGCAAAGATTACTGTTGAACTTTATGACCTTCGCGGGGAGACTACGGCTACTTTTTCTCATGTGGTTGATCCTAAGGATATCTTGATCCGCGATGTGAATGAATTCAAGGATGTGGAGAAGAGATATGTCTGGAGAGGAAGTGAGAGTGACAGAGCCATCGACGTCGCCATTGTCGCTGAAGGATATGCGGCTGATGAGATAGGGACATTCTATCGTGACGCATCTATCGCTGTGGAGGCCATCTTTGCGCATGAGCCTTTCGCTTCACTCAAGGAGTTCTTCAATTTCCTTGCAGTAGCTCCTGTTTCGAAGGATAGTGGTGTCAGTGTACCTAGAGAAAAACAGTGGAAGCAGACTCCTGTAGGCTCTCATTTCGACACGTTCTATTCAGATAGATATCTTACCACCACAAATATCTTCAAGCTTCATGACATACTTGAAGGATTACCTTACGAGCATATCATAATCCTCGCAAATACAGATACTTATGGTGGCGGTGGAATCTATAATTCCTACACCCTCACGACCGCTCACCATCCTCAGTTCAGACCAGTGGTTGTCCATGAGTTTGGACATTCATTCGCTGGACTTGCAGATGAATACGCCTATGCAGGGGAGGAAGACCCATATTATTTCTCGGACATAGAGCCTTGGGAGCAGAATATTACCACTCAGAAAGATTTCGCATCCAAGTGGAAGAACATGCTTGATATAGGTTTCGAGGGCGTGGGTCTCTTCGAGGGAGCTGGCTATCAGCCTAAGGGCGTGTGGCGTCCTGCAGAGGACTGTCGCATGAGAACGAATGGAGCCGATGCTTTCTGTCCTGTCTGCCAGAGAGCAATCGCACGAATGATAAACTTCTACATTTTTGACTGATATGGCAAGCAAGAGAATCGCAAGTATTGATATCTTCAGAGCGCTCACCATGCTGATGATGCTCTGGGTCAATGATTTCGCTGGCATGAGTGGTATCCCTCACTGGCTTAAGCACGCAGCCGCAGATGAGGACATGATGGGCTTTTCTGACCTCGTGTTCCCAGCTTTCCTGTTTTGTGTCGGAATGTCCATTCCACTTGCCATTGAGAAGAGAATCAAGGACACCAATTTCCTTGGCGGCATCCTGCATGTCGTATTCAGATCTGCCTCTCTTGTGCTCCTGGGCATCATGACGATGAATCTTGGTGGAATCGAAGGTGGACTCAGCCATGCGTGGTTTCTTGTTATAATGGTTGTGGCTTCCTTTATATTCTTCAATGAAAAGCAGCCTTCTATATGGTTTAGATGGAGTGGCTTTTTCATTTTGATAGGGTTGCTTGTATATCGTGCTATCATGGGCGCTCCTGTGAAGACAGGCTGGTGGGGTATTCTGGGTCTCATAGGATGGGCATACCTGTTTACATCTGCCATTTATCTTGTCGCACGTAAGAGCTTGTGGCTGAATTCTCTAGGATTGGCCGGATTCATTGCCCTCATGATTACCTCCAAGATGGGTCTTTTTGGTGGGTTCAATGTCCCTGGTGGTTTCACTCATCCGGCTATTGTGTATGCTGGAATAGTCTGCACAATGATGATGCAGAAGAAAGGCTTCGCCCAGAATGGCATCATCCTTGGCGTACTGTTCTTTATCGCCGGCATCGTGAGTCATCATTACTGGATCATTTCAAAGATTCAGGCGACTCCGACATGGATGTTCCTATGCTGCTCACTGTACTTTATCATGGCGGCTCTTCTTTATAAGCTTGCAGATGTGAAGAAGATGACTGCTTGGGCGCGACCTATCCAGGCTGCGGGCACTTGTACATTGACCTGTTACCTTCTGTCGGATCTGTGGTATGGCATCATCATGCTCACGGGCTTCAGTTTCGGACCAGCCCTCTCGACAGGCGCGTTGGGATTGCTGAGGTCATTCCTTGTGGCTCTGTTCCTCATACTTGTCACAGAACTTCTTTCAAAGATAAATATCAAGCTCAGACTTTAGGGTGAAGCAGCGCTACTACATAGCCATTGATCTCAAGTCCTTCTATGCGTCCGTTGAGTGCGTTGAGAGGGGCTTGGATCCGCTTAAGGCAAGGCTTGTAGTCGCAGATCCGACGAGGACGGAGAAAACTATATGCCTTGCGGTTACACCCGCGCTGAAGGCATATGGCATTCCAGGTAGAGCAAGGCTCTTCGAAGTCTACCAGAAGACTAGACCATTGCACATTGACTTCGTGATTGCTCCGCCGCAGATGGCTCACTATATGGAGGTGAGTAGCAAGATTTACAGCATCTACCTAAAGTATATAGCTCCAGAGGACATTCATGTCTACTCCATAGACGAAGTCTTTATCGACGCTACCGATTATTTGAAGACTTATTCTTGCACTGCGCACGAATTGGCGATGAGGATGATCCGTGATGTGCTTGCAAATACCGGTATCACCGCCACTGCGGGCATAGGCTCGAATCTGTATCTCGCGAAGGTGGCCATGGATATCGAAGCAAAGCACCAGGAAGCGGATGCGGACGGCGTGCGCATAGCGGAGCTTGACGAGATGAGCTATCGCGAGAAGCTCTGGACGCACACGCCTCTCACTAGCTTCTGGAGAGTGGGTAGGGGAATCGCAGCAAAACTGGAAGCGAGCGGCATATTCACTATGGGCGATTTGGCGAGAGCCTCACTTAATCAAGGCTGGGAGGAGTATCTCTACAAGATGTTCGGCGTAAATGCCGAACTTCTCATCGACCATGCGTGGGGATATGAACCATGCACCATGAAGGAGATCAAAGCCTATAAGCCTAGCACGAATAGCATAAGCAGCGGCCAGGTTCTTTCTTGTCCATACGACTTTGAGAAGGGAAAGCTTATCGTAAGGGAAATGACTGATCTTCTGGTGCTTGACCTTGTAGAGAAGGGCGTGCAGACAAACCAGATCGTGCTGAATATCAGTTACGACAGCGCTGTGGATGGATACAAGGGGCAGCTCGTGTCAGACTATTATGGCCGTTCTGTGCCGAAGCCTGCGCATGGATCGGCAAATCTTGGCCGGCACACTTCTTCTGCCACAGTTATTCAAGAGGCCGTCATGGCTCTATATGACCAGATTGTGGACAGTAGACTCAGTGTCAGAAGGGTCAATGTAACAGCGAATTCACTGCTGAGTGAATCGGAATCGGCCGGCGTGCAGCTGGATCTTTTCGCCGAGGAAGTCGTAGACGACGAGAAGGAAAGGCGCCAGCAGGAAGCCATATTGTCCATCAGGAAAAAGTTCGGAAAGAATGCAATCTTGAAGGGAATGAATTTCGAGGATGGCGCGACCACCCGTGAAAGAAACGAGCAGATAGGAGGACACAAGTCATGAGCAAGGACCCTAAGGTAGTATACGCCGACATCATTGGCTTGCCACATCATTCATCGCCTCTGCATGCGAAGATGTCGATGAAGGATAGGGCTGCACAGTTCTCGCCATTCGCGGCGCTGACAGGCTATGAGGATGTCATCACAGAGACTGCGCGTCTCACAAATGCTCGAGTGGAACTTGATGAGTCGCAGAAACTTGCACTGGATGAGAAACTGCGTGAGCTTTTGCTCGTGGATTCTCCAGTCATTACGCTCACATACTTCCGCGCTGACAAGAGGAAAAAGGGAGGGGAGTATGTGGATTACTCGGGCACATTGAAAAAGATAGATGAAATGGGCCGCTGCCTAATCTTTGAGGATGGCACTTGCATCTGCATCTCCGATGTTATGTCCATTTCATCGGATGCGGCTGATTTTTGATAGTCTGCTTTTTGTGACTATATTTGCACGCTTAAACTTTCGCTAATGGATTGGTTAGTTAGTTTATTTACAGAACCTTCTTATCTTCAGGCAGTTATCATACTTTGCCTGATTTGCGCGATAGGACTCCCTCTTGGTCAGATCAAGATTAAGGGAGTCAACCTTGGCGTGACTTTCGTTTTCTTCGCAGGAATTTTCCTCGGCGATATTTGCAATAGATTGGGTATCGAAGTGGACAGAAGCATGTTTCTTCTGGCACAGAATTTCGGTTTGATCGTGTTTGTGTATGCGCTCGGTGTACAGGTAGGTCCCAGCTTCTTCACTTCTTTGAAGAGCGAGGGAGTGAAGCTGAACCTTCTGAGCATACTCGCGATGGTGCTGACGACGCTCTTTGCCATTGGCGCGTATGCGCTTACAAGTATCTCATTTGAGGATAGCATGGGACTTCTATGCGGCGCTGCGACAAACACCCCTATGCTCGGTGCCGCGCAGCAAGCGCTGCTCGATGTTCACCCTGAGATGGTGGATGAAGCCAATGGTATGGCGACAGCATGTGCCGTGGGTTATCCTCTGGGCGTGATTGGCGTGCTCGCATGTATGATCATCCTCAAGTTTGTGATGAAGGGGAAGATTTCAAATACCACGGACCCTACGTCAGAGACCTATGTCGCAGAGTTCCGCATCAGCAATCCTGCTGTCTTTGACAAAAGCGTGAGGGAAGTAGCTTCACTTACTGAAAAGCATCTTATCATCTCCAGAATTTGGGCCAATGGTAAAGTGGCTATTCCTGAGTCTTCTACCATTCTCCATGAGGGCGACCATATCCTGGCAGTCCTGAAGAAGAGCGACTTGCAGACCTTCAACATCCTTTTCGGCCAGCAGGAAAGCACAGACTGGAACCGTCCAGACATTGACTGGGATAACATTGACGGAAGCGATCTGGTATCCAAGCATCTTCTTGTGACCCGCCAGGGCCTCAATGGTATGAAGATAGGCTCGCTTCATTTGAGAAATCAGTTTGCCATCAACATCACCAGAGTCAGTCGCGCCGGAATCGAGCTCGTGGCTCATCCAGGTCTACGACTTCAGCTGGGCGATCGCGTGACCGTTGTAGGTGAAGAAACTGCGATCAACAAGGTGAGCGAAATACTTGGAAATGAGCAGAAAGTGCTCAGAAATCCAAATCTTGTCGCTCTTTTCATCGGCATTTTCCTAGGCGTAGTATTAGGTAGCATTCCATTCTTTGTACCTGGCATGAGTGTGCCTATCAAACTTGGTATTGCTGGTGGCCCAATCGTGGTAGGTATACTTATGGGAGCCTTTGGACCTCGTTTCAAGCTGGCTACATACACCACTCCTAGTGCGAACATGATGCTACGTCAGCTGGGTATCACCATTTATCTGGCTTGTTTGGGATTCGGCGCTGGTTCTAGTTTCTTCTCGAACGTTTTCTGCATGCAGGGCCTCTTTTGGGTGCTTGCAAGCCTTGTTATCGCCATTGTTCCTATCATAATCACGGGGTTGATCGCATCCAAGTTCTGTGGCTTGACATATGCCCAGAACGCAGGTATGCTCTGCGCTGCAATGGCAAACCCTATCGCGCTTGCATACGCAAACACTAACTCGAATGAGGATGAGGCAAATGAGGCTTATGCCACAGTCTATCCAATCTCGATGTTCCTAAGAGTGATATCCGCGCAGCTGCTGATGCTGCTTTTCATTTAGCGTTTCTTGATGCCCCTTACTGCTTCGGCTTCAAGTGGATTGTCTGGCCAAGAGTGCTTGGGATAGCGTCTCTTGAGTTCTTTCTTGACTTCGAAATAGGTGCCCTCCCAGAAACTTCTTAAGTCCATTGTGAGCTGCACAGGCTTGAAACCAGGGGATAGTAGCTCCATGAGTACAGGGCGAGTGCCGCCGTCAACGCGTGGCGTGTCCAAAAGACCGAAACATTCCTGGAGGCGGACACGTAGCACTGGAGCCTCAGCGCCGAGGCGATACTCGACGCGTATCCTGCTTCCCGTAGGGACGGGGATATGGGTAGGGGCAAGCTTGTCGACAGTCTGCTGCTGTTCGTAGCTGAGTCGTGCCCAGATGGCATCTGTGAGATTGATTTTCTTAAGCTCTGCTTTGGTGGTGGCTTTGCCAATGTAGAAGGGTAGCCACTCGGGAGCGCTTCGCAGAAGCGCGTCCGTGCTGCAGTCTGGAAGCTCTAGCTCTGGATGCCAAGCCGCGACAGCGGCGATTCTGCGCTGCAGATTCTCTACATCTTCGCTGAAGTCGAGCATGCTGAGCCCTTCTTTCTGTGCAGCTTCGCAGATAATGCGTGCGTTCGTCCCGGGGTCGGAGGTGATCTGGCGAGTGTCCACCACGAGCCTTCCTATGCGTGTCTCGCGCTGTGAGACGACAGATCCCCTTCTGGAGTCCCAGGATACATTGTCATAAGTGCTGGTTTCCACATCTTTAGGATCCAATGGCGCAGCGAGGAAGATCCTTCCGTCAGTACCCGCGCGGGTGTTCAGGGTCGCGACTGCTATCCAGTCGTATGCTGCAATCTCATCCGCCCTGTCCACAAAGGCCATGTCGCCTGTCGCAAGCATGAACCTTCCGTCGCCGACGGACTTTCCGATGCGTTCAGGGTATGCGGCTGCGATAAGCGCTCCTGCTGCGTAACCGTCTATGTATGAGTCGTCTGCATCTACTTTTGCAAGTTTTCTATACTGCTCGGCTATCATGGCTATTCGGCTCCAAGCCCTTGAGTTTGGATGGCGTCTGAGTTCTTCTAGCCTGATGCTTATGGAAGCACCTTCATTTGGTAGTGGGTCTCTTTCTTCAAGAATCGCGGCTATATCTGAAGCCAATGCCTTATCACTTCGTAGAAGCATCTGTGCGATGCGAGGGTGGCATGGCGTCTTCAAGAGCTGACGTCCGTGAGGGGTGATCCTGCCCTTGTCGTCTAGGGCTCCGAGCATCGTCAGAAGCGTCTGAGCTGTAGCGATATGCGCTGCTGGTGGGGGAGTGAGCCAAGGCAGGTCTTCGCAGCCACAGGCTGCTATGTCCAGTAGCATTGGCGCTAAATCCGCTTCCAGAATCTCAGGGATGCGGCAGTCGGACATGGTCCTCTCCGTGGCAATGCTCCAGAGTCTTATGCACACTCCTGGCGCTGTACGTCCTGCGCGACCAGTTCTCTGTCGTGCCATGTCCAGGCTGATGCGCACGGTCTCGAGGTGACTGAGGGAGTTCTGTGGGTCGAAGACCATTTTCTTGCAGAGTCCGGAATCTACCACGATGCGCACTCCTTCGATGGTGATGGAGGTCTCGGCTATGGGCGTGGCGAGCACCACTTTGCGCTCGCCTGGAGCACTGGGCGCTATCGCCGCCTTTTGATCCGAAGATGAAAGCATGCCGTAGAGTGGATAGACCTTTGTCTGTCCAAGGCTTTCGCCAATGATTTCCTGGCATCGTCTTATCTCCGCCTCGCCTGGAAGGAAGGCCAATATGTCTCCTTCGTGCTGTTTGTGTGCGAGTCTAACTGCATGAGCCACAGCTTCTGGCGTGTCTTCATCTGAAGGACAATGTAAAAGCTCCACAGGGAACATGCGTCCCTTGCTTTCTATGAGTTGCGCGCCCATCTTCGAGCAGATTTCATCTGCGTCAATGGTCGCTGATATGATGACTATCTTCAGGTCTGGGCGTATGATGTCCTGTGACTCGCGAGTGAGCGCAAGCGCCACATCGCTGTGTATGCTTCTTTCGTGAAACTCGTCGAAGATGACAGCGGCTACTCCGTCCAATGTCTGATCCTCTACGAGCATGCGGGTGAGAATGCCTTCGGTGAGTACTTCGATACGTGTATCCTTGGACACCTTTGTCTCAAATCGAACTCTGTATCCGACAGTCTTTCCCACAGGCTCTCCGAGCATGCTTGACATTCTCTCGGCTATCTGGCGAGCCGCAAGGCGACGTGGCTCAAGCATGAGGATCTTCCCTTCAGGGATGGCGTCCAGGATGGTGAGCGGGAGGAGGGTGGACTTTCCTGCGCCTGGTGGGGCCGTGATGACCAGGCTCCGCGCTGCCTCGAGAGCGTGGTTCACATCCTCCGCGATCTCCATCGCCGGCAGCTGCATGGCCAAAGCCTTGTCTATTCGATCTATGATCTGTCCACTCATAATGACACAAAGATAGGAATAAAAGGCTAATCCACCTATCAAATCCTCGTACCCTTGCGCGCTAATCGCCACACCCTTGCGCACGGAATCGGTCTTTGGCGCGCAGTGGCTGCGCAAGTGTGGTTGGATTTAGCCTATTTCCATCAAATCGCCGTACCCTTGCGCACAGAATCTGCCACTGGCGCGCTGTGGCTGCGCAAGTGTCCGTATGAGCGGCGTGGTCGGCCGGAGGCGAATGGGCCACAAAGCTTCCGTGCTTCGCACTCCATCCCCCCTCGCTGCGCGAGGTACCCATTCACGAGGCCATGGGCGGCCACGGCTTTGCCCGCCCATTCGCCTCTCGTCCTCCCACCGCCTCTCGTGCGCAAAATGGCTGTCTCTGCGCACCAAACCCTCGCTGGATTGCCTCCCGTGCGCAAAATGGCTGTCCCTGCGCACGAAACCCCAGCCGGACCGCCTTTCGTG
>JAKSJM010000054.1 GCA_024398075.1 Bacteroidales bacterium
GTAACGACCCTGCTGGAGCATATAGCAACTGCGGGCCAGATAGTCGGCCCAGTACCGGGCATAGGGAGCCCAGGTGTCATGTCTGTTGAACCACTGGCCGAAGATCATCAGCCCCAAGCCGGGCTTGTGCGTATCGGACGGCTGATGGGCGCTCTCGTGGATGACGAAGCGGGTGACGCCGCTGTAGAGGGCCATGTCGGCCATGTATTTCAGGTTGCCGGGATAATAGCTCCAGGCATTACCGGAGAGGCCGGCGGCAGTGAAGGATTCTGCGGCAGCGATGTTCTGCCCATAGACATGGGCCACGGAGGCGGATTCACGGATATCGGCCTGTGCCATTTCCAGCGTCGATCCACCGCCGGTTCCCGGAATCCAGAAGGCGCTCATGGGTACGGTGGCTGTCATTTTGAGGTCCATGCCGTCGCCGACATATACGCGGCCGTTTTCATGGGACTCCGTATAACGGCCTTTCATCCCGTATTCGCGGACGATGTCGTTGATCCGGTCGTAATTGGCCGCAAAGAGTTCCCCGATGGTCTCGCGCCAGTCGAAAAGGAACTTCTCGGAGGCCTCGCTGCTCCGGACGATCTCGCCGGTAAGCACAGGAAGCCAGGGGATAAGATCGTAGCCGCGTCGGGCCTTGAATTCCTGCGTCAGCGTCTTGGTCCATGTCATCTGCTCGGCCTCATAACTGTCAGTCAGGATATACTGGATGCCATGCTCCCCTACCATCCCGTCGGCAGCAGCCTTGTACATATCCATGTACTGGCGGAAATAGTCCATCCAGGCCTCCTTGTCCAGCTTATCCACTTCAAGACCGGTGGCTTCCGGCGGCGCCGGATGGTTCTGCTTGCCCGTCAGGGAAGCTCCGAACCGGTAAATGCGCCACCGCCCTGCAGGAACCTGCCAGGTAAGGACTCCGTCTTTGACAAAGGAGGTCAGGTCAATGGTCTCCAGGACCGGAGCATTGCTCTCCGGCGTGGGATTGTCCATCAGGTCGTGCGGGGCTGCAAAACCGGCCTTCTCCTCGGCATGGTTCACCTTGGTCACGGTATGGAGTACCCACTCATGGACAGGCGTGCTCTCGGCGGCTTCCCCACCAAAACCCAGCGCAGCGTAGAGCCGGTTACCTTGCGGATTGGCAATCTGGAGGCGGAAAAAGCGGGCCGCAGTAACGGGGATGTCGAAGGTCTGCTGCGGCATACAACCGGAAGGAATCCGGCAGACTTCCCGCCAAGCAAGGCCGTCATCGCTGCATTCCAGGGAATTGCGGTACGTCGGTGCAGCCGCATCCCATTGACTGCGGACATCTCCACCCACGAGGGTCATTGAACGGACAGTCACAGCTTCCGGGAACGCATATTGAATCCAAGAATGCGTGCCGGAAGGATTCTTGGGAAGCCCGGCGCCATCGGCCAAATCCCCGTTGGAGAGCATTTCCACGGTGAAATCACCACCACTGGAAGTTACATCGGCGCCCAGTTCAGAGAGCGATTTCTCCTCTTCCGGGACCCGGATGGCGACGACCGCCACGTCCTGATACCAGGGGGCGATTTTAGCGCCGGCGGCGAGTGTCTCTTCCGACACGGCATTCTGAAACTTGCCGATGGTCTTGAAAGGCTCCGGAAGGACAATAGACTGTGGTTTCCGAGCCTTGGGATTCCCCGTCACTTCCAAAGTCTGCCAGGTGAGCTTCTTCATCGCATTTTCCGGCTTTACCCACGGCCCGCCCGTGGAGCTCCAGCCCGGAGCCGAGGCGATGGCGAACTCCATGCCGAGGGAATCGGCATAATGGACCGCATAGCGGAAAGCATCTTTCCACCCATCCTGCATATAGGGTTTCCGCTCCACGATGGGCTGCATGCCCATCATCAGGTCTCCGCCGGCATCGAACTGCTGCACCCCGGCGATGCCGGTGGCTTTCATCCAGTCCAGGTCGGCCTTGATACCTTCCCGGGTGATGTTTCCGTCCATCCAATGCCACCAGACACGAATCCGGGCATCTTGCGGAGGGTTCTTAAAATCATCGTATTGTTGTGCGAAGGCCGCTCCGGAAAAGAGCAGCATTCCTGTCAGGGAAATGGCTGATAGTATCGCTTTATTCATGGTTCATCCTTTTTGAGTAAAGATACGCATTTTTCACGAACAACGAGCAGTCTGTCTGCAATTCTTCCGCCGACTTGCCGAAACAGAAATGATAGGTTCCCTTCGCGGCCCGGCCTGGAGCCGGTATTCCGGACACTCACACGGGCCACGAAGCCGTCTGCAGAAGCCTCGACCGAGGCTATTTCATATTTGAAGAAGGTATATGAAAGGCCGTATCCAAAAGGATAGGCGACATCCGTCTTTGATGTTGTAAAGTAGCGGTAGCCAACGTAGATGCCCTCATCGTATTCAGTATAATCGATGTTCGGGACCAGATCCCGCCCTTCCCGCGAAGCACGCGGAGTTATCAGGCTCTTCAAATCAATTGAAGTTGGGCACGACACTGCTGTTCTCGGACATCCGGCGAACATGACTGCCACGATGGTAAGGATGTGCTTGAGCGTTTTCATTTTCATTTTGTGTTATTTGCCGGGACAAAGGGAAAGCCGCCACGCACTTGTCGGAAAATCACTATAATTGCAACAATGACAAACGAGATTTTCATCCGGTACTCCCTGAAAGGAATCGGCGAAGGCGAGGTTGCGCTCCACCTGGCCCATATCCTCTGTTTGGAAGGCAACTGCGAAATCGACTTTAACGACACTACTTTCACCATCCGGGAGAAAGACTGCACGATCAGCCGTTATGTGCAGCGGTACCTGGGCGAGTCCCCTTCCGAGTATCGGGGATAGCCTAAACTATTATCGAATTCGAGCCGTTCGAGAGGTAATCTTCATCGAAATGATTGCATTTCACAATTGCATTTCACAATTGCATTTCATAACTTTGCAACAGCCGTAAATTTTACGGTGGTAATAAAATAGACGGACATGATTTTTTTTGACCGAAAGGAGCAGCTCGCGCAGCTGACTGAGATGAAGGCCAGATCGTACGAGAACCACTCGATGCTGACAGTGGTGACCGGGCGCAGGCGAATAGGAAAGACAACATTGATCGACAGATCTATGGATGGAGAAGCATATCTGTACTTCTTTGTCGGAAAGAAGAACGAGGCCGTGCTGTGCAATGAGTTCGCCTCTGAGATCAGGGCTAAGCTCGACCTGTTCGTGCCATCCGGCATTACATCTTTCGGCGACATCTATACTCTGCTGATGGAGGCTGGAGTGAACAGGAAATTCACCCTCGTCATTGATGAGTTCCAGAATTTCGATGAAGTAAACCCTTCCGTGTTCTCCGACTTTCAGAAGATATGGGACAAGTACCGCCTCAGGACGCATGTCAACATGGTTGTCAGTGGATCTGTATACTCACTCATGACAAAACTCTTCAAGAACAAGAAGGAACCGCTCTATGGAAGGGATGACAAGACCATCAAGCTGAATCCATTCTCCCCTTCTGTACTGAAAGAGATCATGGACGAATACGCTCCCGGTTACACCAATGATGATCTTCTGGCTCTGTATACATACACTGGCGCCGTGCCTAAGTACATCGAGTTGCTTGTGGATGCCGGTGCATTGACCAGGGAGAAGATGATAAAGTTCATCTGCACCTCCGATTCACCTTTCATCGAGGAAGGCCGCAAACTGCTCATCCAGGAGTTCGGGAAGAAGTATGGAACATATTTCTCAATCCTGCAGGCAATCTCCGAAGGATACAACACCCAGGCTCAGATTGCCGACTACCTGGGGTCGAAGAGTATAGGCGGACAGCTTTCGAAGTTGGAGGAGACGTACAACCTCATTGAGAAGAAGCGCCCGATGTGGGCTGACAAGAAGTCGCAGACCGTGCGGTTCGAAATCAGCGACATTTTCCTGAGATTCTGGTTCAGGTACATAGAGAAGAACCAGATGATGATAGAGATCGGACAGTACCCTCTCCTTGAGAAGGTCATAACTGAAGATTACAGCACATACAGTGGAGACACCCTTGAGAGATATTTCAGGGCAAGACTGATCGAGGAGATGAAGTACCGTGCCATCGGCAACTGGTGGGATGTGAAAGGATATGTCGATGCAAAGGGCAATCATCAGCAGTGCGAAATCGACATTATCGCGATCAGCGCAGATGACAAGGAAGCGTTCATCTTTGAGGTCAAGCGCAATGCTGAGAAATACGATGCAAGACTGATGGAGGAAAAGGTTTCTTTCTTCTCGCAGAAAGAGAAGCGCATACGCAAGTACAAGCGGTCGTTAGCCTGTCTTTCACTCATGGATATGTAGCAAACTCTTGCACACTCTATTCTTTTGATTATCAGCCACTTATCTAAGGTTGCACATTTGCCAAAATACTGCATCGGGAAGTGAGCCACTCGTCCAGAACCGTGAAAAAACTATACAAGACGCTCTGTCGACCTCACAGGCATCACTCCTGGAAAGTACTATCACTTCTTAACTAAGCACTTCGGTGTCCTGCTGGGAATTTTTGGTTATTTTGCGGAATTGTTTACCTTTGCGCCCGCATTATAATATATAAAGATGAAAGATACCTTATCATCCTTGTTTTCTCAGCCTCTGAACGGCCTCTCGCTGTGGTTCATGGCCATTTTCACCATCGTCTTCGCGTGCGGAGCGGTGTATGGAACCGGCTACATGAAGCACTACCGCGGAAGACCGCTAAGGAACACTCTTCACTGGATCAATTATGCAGTGGCTTATATCTCAATGATGCTGCTCTGCGTGGTGGAGAACTCGATCACGTTCCTTGTGTGCTGGGAAATCATGGCCCTCAGTTCGTTTTTCCTCGTCATTTACGAGAGCGAAAAGCCGGAGACGATCAAAGCCGGCATCAATTTCTTTATCCAGTCGCACATCTCGGTGGTGCTTCTCACTGCCGGTTTCATGATGATTGCCGCCAAGACTGGATCATACTCATTCAGCGCCATCCCACGTTATTGTGTGGAAAACAATGGCATGGCTGCCTTCCTGCTCCTGTTCGCAGGATTCGCTGTCAAGGCCGGCTTCGTGCCTTTCCACACTTGGTTGCCATACGCTCATCCTGCTGCACCTGCGCACATCTCTGGTGTGATGTCGGGCGTCATCATCAAGATAGGTATTTTCGGCATCCTCAGGATGATCACCTGGTTCAGCATCGACTTTGTCACCGCAGGCGCCATCATACTTGCCGTTTCGGCCATTTCTGGCCTCTATGGCGTAATGATGGCTATTCTGCAGCATAATCTCAAGAAGCTGCTTGCATACCATAGTATCGAGAATATCGGTATCATTGGCATGGGCATCGGACTTGGATGTATCGGTGTGGGCAATGGTAACGCTGTGCTCGCGACGCTAGGTTTCGCTGGTGCATTGCTGCATACGCTTAACCACGCTCTGTTCAAGTCGGTGCTCTTCTTCTGTTCGGGCAATGTCTACCACGGCACGCACACCCTCGACATCGAGAAACTCGGCGGCCTGGCGAAGAAAATGCCTTGGACAGCGGGCCTTTTCCTTATCGCTTCGATTGCCATTTGCGGTCTTCCACCGATGAATGGATTCATCTCTGAGTTCCTCATCTACAGCGGCCTCTTCGGCTGGATGCAGGGCGCTGAGCCAGGCGTTACGACTGGCGCCGTGTTCTCTATCCTCGCACTCGTGATGATCGGTGGTCTCGCCATTCTCTGCTTCACCAAGGCATTTGGCATCATCTTCCTTGGCACTCCGAGGACAGAGATTGACGCGCATGAGATGGAGCCTTGCCGCATCATTCCTCTTGTGTTTGAGGCAATGATAATGCTCTCCATCGGCATCTTCCCAGGATTCTACGCGAAACTGGCCGGAAGCGCCCTTGAGTGCTTCCCATTCGCAAGCACTTCAGCATTGGCAGCGACCACAGACCTTACTATAGTAGGCTTGGCCGGACTCATCTTCCTTCTGCTCATCGGCTTCATCTATGTCGCAAAGAGTAGACATAATGCAGGCCGCCAGGTGAGCGAAGGTCCTACCTGGGGTTGCGGTTACACCGAAGGCACTCCTCGCATTCAGTACACTGCGACTTCATTTGTGAAGACTTACGTGCAGCTTTTCTCCTTCGTGCTTGGAAACAAGAAAGAGCAGAAGCTTCCTTCTGGCATCTTCCCTACCGAAGGCCATTTCGAGTCGGAGTCTTACGACAAACTGGAAACTGGCCTTATCAATAAGCCTCTGGGCGCATATCGTTCTCTTATGGATAAATTCTCCTTCCTCCAGAACGGAAAGATGCAGTTCTATGTGCTCTACGGCATCATTTTCATCGTTTTCACCCTTATCCTTACATTATTGATCCGCTAGCGTCATGACAAGTCTGATACTCATTCTCATCTCAGCGCTCTTCTTCAACGGTATCATTGGCCGTGTCAAGAGCATCAGCGCCGGCAGGAAAGGTCCCGGCATCATGCAGCCCTTGAAGGATGTCATCCGACTCTTCAAGAAGGGAACCGTTTACAGTGAAACTACAGGCCCTGTCTTCAAGCTTGCGCCTGCCGTATATCTCGCTTCTGTGCTCGTCGCCATCCTTTGTGTGCCATTTGGCCACAAGGCCGGCCTCATCAGCTTCAGCGGCGACTTCGTATTCTTTGCGTATGCGCTTGCGCTCGGCAAGTTCTTCTGCATCATCGGTGCACTCGACACCGGCTCAAGTTTCGAGGGCATGGGCGCCTCTCGCGAGGCTACTTACTCCATGCTCGCTGAGCCTGCATTCTTCCTCATCATGGGCTCTCTCGCCCTTATGACAGGACACAGCTCATTCGAAAGCATCTTCGCTGCGCTTCATCCAAGCAGCCCTATGAGCTGGGCACTCGCAGTCATCGCCGCTTATATCTTCCTTGTCTTGGCAATGGTAGAGAACAGCCGCATGCCTGTCGATGACCCTAAGACTCACCTGGAACTAACTATGATTCACGAGGTTATGGTACTTGACAACAGTGGCATCGACCTTGGACTCATCTTCGTGACAGGCTATCTTAAGTTCGCCATGTACGCTGCGCTTATCGCAAACCTCTTTATCGGTAGCATCCCTGTAGGATTCGGCATCCCGGTTTTCTTCGCTGTCCAGGTGCTTTGCGCCGTGATCATTGGCCTCAATGAGTCATTCACAGCACGATTCAGGATGAACCACAACCCTCAGTTCATATTCACACTGGCATGTATCGCCCTTCTCGCCGTATTCGGCGTGATGCTCATGTCCGGACAACTTGTATAACGAGATATGCTGGAAACATTCATCATCATATTCCTTGTTACCCTCTTCTACCTGGCCATTGCCAACAGAATGAGGAATTACATCAAGATTCTGGTGTATCAAGGCATACTGCTCTTCCTGGTGGCCGCGTTCCACCTCAAGGAGTTCAACGTATTCAACCTCATCATCATCCTGCTCGAGACCATCGTGTTCAAGGCGATTGCAGTCCCATACTGCATCGAGAGAATCATCAGGCATAACAACATCACACGCGAGACTGAACCATTCCTTCCGAATTTCGTGTCTCTGCTCATCACAGCAGGCATCGTGGTGGCGTCGATTCTGCTCTCTGGAAGCATTGACGACCTTATCCTCGACAAATTCTTCTTCGTGGGAGCTGTTTCTGCCATCTTCACTGGCCTCTATCTCATCGTCTCACGCCGCAAGATCCTCACCCATGTGGTAGGTTACTGCGTGATCGAGAACGGCGTTTTCATCCTCTCGCTCGCTGTGGGAAATGAGATGCCTGCAATGGTAAATCTCGGCGTAATGCTTGATATCTTCGCTTCCGTGTTCATCCTCGGAATTTTCGCAAACAAGATCGGAGACGTGTTCCACGATGTGGATATCGACTCACTCAGTGGACTTAAAGACTAGACACCATGATTACAGCTATCTACATTTCAGCAGTTGTCTGCATCGTCATTGGCCTGGCCTTCAGTCGTTCCAGAGCCCTTTCTACCGTGCTTGGAGTGCTTTTCCTGGCAGCGCAGACCATGATCACAGTGCATGGCTTTGTGCATCCAGGCATCACCGAACTTACCTATTTCAGCTATGATGCGCTCGGACTCGTCCTTATGCTTGTCCTCAGCATCATCAGCTTCCCTACCCTGATCCATAGTCATATCTATCTCACCAAGCCGCAGGCGTCTACCAGCAGCTGCGCTGCGTACAATGCTTCATGTGTGCTGCTCATCGCAGCAATGACCATGGGCTACCTCGCGAACCATGCGGCTGTGACCTGGATTTTCACAGAGATCACTACCCTTAGTGCTGCGGTACTCATCTACCATCACCGCAGCAAGCTTGCGCTCGAGGCTACATGGAAGTATGTCTTCGTCTGCGCGATCAGCATCTGCTTCGTGTTTGTAGGCATTCTTTTCATAAGTCTTGCACTTCTTCACGATGGATGCAGAGATCTCTTCTACACTGACCTCATGGCGCACAAGGCCACATTGAATAGCTTCTGGACCAGACTGGGCTTCCTGTTCATCTTTGCTGGTTATACCGCGAAACTCGGTCTCTTCCCTATGTTCACGGCTGGTGTCGATGCCAAGGACAAGGCTCCAGCGCCAGCAGGCGCGCTTCTCGCAAGCGCCCTCATGAACCTCGGCTTCTGCGGAATCTTCAGAGTATACGCAGCTATCAGCGGCACCCCTGTCGGCGACTGGGCGCGCATCGTGATGCTCGTCTCTGCGCTCATCACCCTTTTCATTGCTACAGTCTATATGACCAGGATTAGCAATGTAAAGCGTATGCTTGCATACTCAGGTATCGAGCACATGTCTGTGGTGACCCTGGGCCTGTGTTTCGGCAAGGCTGGATTCATGGCAGCTATGCTTCATATGGTAATGCATACCTTCGTGAAGTCTGGTCTCTTCTTCCATTTCACCCAGCTCTGGCGTACCTATTCAAGCAAGATGATTGACGACATGGGCGATTACCTCAAGCTGAATCCATTCGGCGCCTTGGTTCTCCTGTTTGGCTTCATCAGCATCGCGGCGATTCCGCCATCAGGACTCTTCTTCAGCGAACTCCTTGTCTTCAAGGCAATGATCGTGGAAGGAAACTGGCTTGTATTTGCTCTCACAGCATTTATGCTCACCGTACTTCTCTGGGCTTTTGCGAAGAGCATGTTCCGCATCATCTTCCTTCCAGCATCTAAGCCTGTGGAGAAGATTAAGATTTCTGCTTGGGAATCACTCACCCAGCTCATTCTTTTCGCGCTTGCCGCCTATATAGGCTTTAATCCGCCAGCATTCCTGACTGAGCTGATCTCACAGGCTGCAGCACTCATATCGTAATGACCATGAATACAAATATACTTCATATAACAAACGGAAGCCGCGTGAGCGTGGCGCAGATCCCTGTGCTTGACTACGAGGCTTTCCGTGCCACAGCGCTTGAGCTGATGGGCGACAAGGCTAGGCATTGCGTAACCTACTTTGCCTATCCTTGTGCTGATGCCCTCAGGCTCATTATGTGTATTGCTGATGACGCTGCTCACGATATTCTCGTGTTCGCATGCGACGTCGAAAAAGGCGCTACGCTGGCCTCTGCGGCAGCCGACTGCCTCGCCCTGGAGCGCTATGAGCGCGAGATCCATGAGAACTGGGGGCTCGAGTTCGAGGGCCATCCATGGTACAAGCCTGTACGCGATTTCATGCCAAACAAATACAAGTTCTTCGAGATGGAAGGCGAGGAACTTCACGAGGTGGGCGTAGGCCCAGTGCACGCTGGAGTGATCGAGCCGGGCCATTTCCGCTTCATTTGCAATGGTGAAGATGTCCTTCACCTCGAGATCCAGCTTGGCTGGCAGCATCGAGGTGTGGAGCAGCTTATGCTTGAGAAGAAGCGCTTGATAGAGCGCGTCCTGCTCGCTGAAGGCGTCGCTGGCGACACCTCCGTGAGCCATTCGACAGCATTCGCCACTGTATGGGAAAGCCTCTGCGGCTTCCAGCCTTCGCAGGAAGTCCTTTGGGCGAGAACATTGGCAGCGGAACTTGAGCGTATGGCAAACCACACTGGCGACCTCGGTGCCATCTGTGGCGATGTCGCTTATCAGCTCGGCGCCGCCGTTTACGGCCGTCTGCGTACCCCTATCGTGAACTTCTCCCAGAGATGGTGTGGAAATCGTCTCGGAAAGGGCAATGTCCGCCCGGCTTACGCTCCATATGCATTTACAGAAGCGCTTAAGCAGCAACTTCTTGGCGATCTCGCCGCTTATGAGCGCGACTTCCTCGAGATGAGTGACAAGATACAGCACTTCCCATCTGTACTCTCCCGACTCGACCGCACAGGTATCGTGAAGACCGAGCAGGCAGAGTCCATAGGCGCTGTAGGCATGGCTGCCAAGTGCGCCGGAGTCTGCCGCGACACGCGCGCTTCGCACCCATACGCTCTGTACGAAGACCTGAATGTCGAGCCTGTGGTCAAGTCTTCCGGCGATGTGCTCGCGCGCACTGAGCTGCGCATCGACGAGATCAAGCAGTCGCTCGCCATCGTGCGTCTGCTTTTGGATAATATGCCATCATTTGACGGCCAGATGCGCTCTGCAGGCACACCTGCGGCCGATTCCTTCGCCATTGCCCTCACAGAAGGCTGGCGTGGTGAGATCTGCCATTGCGCCGTCACTGGCGCTGACGGTGAACTCGTAGCATACAAGATCAAGGATCCTTCATTCCATAACTGGATGGCTCTGGCCCTCGCAGTGCGTGGCAATGAGATCTCTGACTTCCCTATCTGTAACAAAAGCTTTAACCTGTCCTACTGCGGACACGACCTTTAATAGAAACATGTTCAAAAGTCTCAAGATATTCCTTCATCAGGGCAAGCAATTCATTCCTGACATACGCACAGCCAAGGCTCCAGGCGTATTCCGCGGTCGCCCTGTCATCAGTACGGATAAGGTGGATGAGCAGGCACTTGCAGATGTCTGCCCAAGCGGCGCCATTGGCACTTCGCCAGTCACCATTGACCTCGGCAAATGCCTCTTCTGCGGCGAATGCGAGAGGTGTTTTCCAGGCAAGGTTCACTTCACGGATGACACTCATCTGGCCACCAATGTTCGCGAGAGGCTCATCATCCGCGAGGGCGAAGACAAGCCTATCGAGGTCGACAAGACCGCGATCCGCCCCGAGATCCGCAAGATCTTCAGCGGCTCGCTCAAGCTCAGGCAGGTATCTGCCGGCGGCGATGGCAGCTGCGAGGCCGAACTCAATGCGACAGGCAACGTCCAGTTCGACGCCAGCCGCTTCGGTATAGAGTTCGCCGCCTCCCCAAGACACGCCGACGGCGTGCTCGTAACTGGCCCTATTTCAGCCAATATGGCCAAGGCACTTGAACTAACGTATGAAGCCTGCCCAGAGCCACGTATCGTCGTCCTCGACGGCACCGACGCGATCAGCGGCGGCATTTTCGCCGACTCCCCCGACCTCGATCGCTCCTTCCTGGACACTCACACCGTAGACCTCTATATCCCTGGCAACCCAGCCCATCCACTCACCGTCATCAACGGTCTTCTGGATCTCACGAGGGATTAGCGCCTCCAGCGCTGCGCGCTTTTAGGCTGTGCCGGTTTTAGGCACAGCCACTTTTAGGTTCCGCCACTCCCCTTCACCACCACACCTTGCCGCGACCCGGATAATTCTGCCATTTCCTCCGGGTCGTGGCACTGCTTCTGCCCTTTTCCATTCATACCCGGCCTCGACCCCGAAGAATCCGCCCTTTCTTCCGGGGCGTGGCATAGAAGCCGTCCATTTCCTTCCCCTGCAGGACGCGACCCCGACAAATCTGCCCTTTCTTCCGGGTCGTGGCACAGAAGCCGTCCATTTCCTTCCCCTGCGGGACGCGACCCCGACAAATACGCCGTTTCCTCCGGGTCGTGGCATAGCTTCAGCCCATGAAAGATATAGAATGGAGTACTTCGTGCGCAAAATGCTTGTACCTGCGCACGAAAGGTTTAGAATGGAGTGCTTCGTGCGCAAAACGCCCGGTCCTGCGCACGAAAGATATGAAATGGAGAGCTTCGTGCGCGAATAGCCTAGTTCTGCGCACGAAAGATATGAAATGGAGAGCTTCGTGCGCAAAATGCCTGGGTCTGCGCACGAAAGGTGTGGAATGGAGAGTTTCGTGCGCAAAACGCCCGGTCCTGCGCACGAAAGATATGAAATGGAAGGCTTCGTGCGCAAACAGCCTTGCTCTGCGCACGAAAGGTGTGAAATGGAGAGCTTCGTGCGCGAAATGCCTTGTTCTGCGCACGAAAGGGATGGAATTGCCTAAGGAATATCGTGCAATACATATGTCAAAAGATTAGAATTTGGTATATTTGTGTGCACATATTAAATAACGTCCAATCAAAATGAAGAGATTAATTCTTTCTATCAGTTTCATTCTGACTTGCGCCATGGCGTTTGCTCAGAATCCGGTGTACAACGGGAAGGTGCTTGGCGTGCTTGGCGGCATGGGTCCAGCAGCATCAGCTGAGTTCATGAAGATCATCACTGACAAGGCTCCCGCTACCATTGACCAGGAGCATCCGAAGATCATCCTCTATTCAAACCCTACTACACCAGATAGGACTGCATATATCCTCGGAAAGGGTCCAGACCCAGAACCAGATCTCATCGCTGGCCTCAATGCTCTCTCAAGCTGGGGCGCAGACATCCTTGCTGTGACATGTAACACAGCACATTATTACATCGATAATTTCCGTGACCAGATAGATAAGCCTATTGTCCACATCGCTGATGAGACTATCAGGGCCAGCAAGGAGCGCTCCCCAGAGGGAGCTTGGCTCACTGCGACTCTCGGAACCATGAGGACTGGCGTTTATCAGAAGCATGCGGAGCAGGTAGGCTACACCTTCCTTATCCCTTCTGAGGACATTCAGCCAGCCATCCACGAGGTTACAGATCTCGTGAAGGCCGGAAAATATGAGCAGGCTGGAAAGCTTCTCAGGAAGGTCTGCAAGAAACTATGGAAGACAAACAAAGTGCCTATCGTGGCTGCTTGCACCGAGCTTCCTATCGCTTATCAGTATACAGGCCTTCCAGCAGACATGTGTGTTTCTTCACTTGACGCATTGGCTGAAGGTTGTCTTAGAGAGCTTTATAAATAAATGAAAAAATCATTACTTACATTGCTGGCACTGCCACTTGCGTGCGCCAGCCTAAGCGCCCAGAACAGCGGTGCGATATGGTCGCAGACCATAGAGAGAGCACTGGGCGCGCATGGTATCGAGGCTGCGGCTGTCGCTGACATCAAGAATGGCGAGGAGACACTGAACCTAACCATTGACGGAAAGACCGTCTGCGAGCCCGTAAGGGCCACAGGAGCCGTCAGTGACTACTCGTCTACCGTTTACGTGATCATTGACGGCATAGAGTCCAGAATGAGATATATGGGACCAGTCGTTGGCACCATTAACCAGCAGATGCGTCCTGCGGCAAACACCAGCAGGGCTAGCCGCCAGTCGGTGCCTGTAAGGATGACTCCGGGACAGATAAACTATGATCCAGCAAGAGAGTGGCACTCACGCTCAAGCTCGTACAAGCCTGATGACGTCTTCGAGGATCTCAGGGACCTCGACCTTCTCGAAGTACTCCTTGAGGAGTCTATCGGCCGCGCATATAGAGTCAAGCTCATTGACCCAGCATACGTCAGCAGCATTCCTGTAGAGGAGAAACTTTATCTTCTCAGAGTACGCGTCATTGACCTTCAGCGTGGTCTCGTTTTCGAGAAGCCTGCAGAGGGCCAGCCTGCGCCTCCTCAGCCGAAGATCAGCAAGAAACTTGCTTATGCCAATGTCAGCATCCAGCTTGTAGATGACACAGACGGCCATGTGGCATGGCAGGGAAACATAGATGACAATGACTACACAGGCTCCATGTCCACCGACCCTATGGAGAATGTCCTCAAGACCATTGGAGGACGCCTCACCAGGGTCCTCGACGAGCTCTTCCCTCATGTGGCTCCAAGGCCATCTGCAGAAGGTGTAGTGACCGCAGTCGCTTCTGAGAAGAAAGAGAAGGTGACTGCTGTTTATGTAGACATGGGTACTGATCAGATGCTTAAGTCTGGCGACAGCCTTGTCATCTACCTTCAGAAGAACGTAGGTGGAAATATCGGTATTACTCAGATCGGAACCGCCTCAGTGTCAGAAGTTCAGGGGCCTACCCTTTCACTCTGTAAGATCAAGAAGGGCGAGAAGGACATCTACAGCGCCCTCCAGGCAGGTGATGTGCTTGTAGTGAAGACTTCTTGGTAGCCTAATAATCATATAATAGAAATGAAACGTATATTCATAATTATGATGTTCTGCGCACTTGGCATGCAGAACCTTAGCGCTCAGAAGATAGCTTATTTCAACCTGAACCGCGTGTTCAACGAGTATAGCTATGCCATCGACAAGTATGCAGAGATCAATAAGTTGACCGAGGAAGCGCAGGCGCAGATCAACTCACAGTCTGCTGCCTTGCAGACTGATGTAGAAACCTTCCAGAGAAACATGAGCACAAATCAGTACACAATGTCGCAGGCTGAGAGCAGACAGAACATGCTGAGGCAGCGCCAGGAGAAGCTGAATGCGTTCATGCAGCAGAAGAATGACGAGATCAATGCCATGAAGAACGGGCTGAACAATGAAATCATGGCTGCCGTGAAGCTGTTTGTCGACAAGTACAATGCTGATGGCCATTTCACCCTGATACTCGCAAATCAGGCCCTCGGTGGCATCGGCGATGCTATCCTCAGTGTTCCTGTGGTCAATGGCGCCGCTTCATTGGACATCACAGATGTCATCATAGCCGGCCTGAACGCCGAGTACGCGAAGAGTCTCTAGAGGTCATCCTCCCCGCCTATCCAGTCCTGGATGCCGTAAGACTCGCCCAGAAGGGACAGGCACATCGCATCGCAGATATCGTGACCTGCGGCGGAGTTTGTGAAATAGTTCATCGCTACTCCCCTTTCAGGGTCTACGACATATAGAGATTTCCAGTAATCATTGTCTCCCCAGTGCCAGTACTGCTTGGCGCTGGGGAGATCTCCTTCTACCTTCACGCCCATGCCGAGGCACCAATATTTGTCAGCGTCGCACTCTCTGTCGCGGCCAGCGAAGCGAATGGCGTGCACGCAGGGCTTGAGCCATTCGCGATGCGCCTCTGGCGAGAGACCATTGCCCTTCAGGATGGCATTGACCATGAACGACATATACTCCGCGCTCGTGGTGCGGAGCGTATAGGCGCAGTTCGGTGCAATGCTCTCCCAACGGCCGTGGCTGACACCTTCTCGATCGAAACCGCAGACAGCGAGCGAGTCGTATTCGCTGCGCCATCCGTAGCTCGACAGGGGCATCCCGAAAGGCTCGAACACGTACTCGCGAGCCACTTCGTCCAGGCTCTTCCCGCACACCGCCTCGACGGCTCTCTGCAGAAATGCGTAAGCCTCGCCCGAGTACCCAAAGCACTCGCCAGCAGGGAAATGGAAACTGATAGGGCTAGTCCCCCACTCAGTGCGTGTAGGCGAATAAGCCCAATTATATAGTCCGGCAGTATGCGAAAGCACCATCCTCACGGTAATGCGCCTGGCCATCTCCTGGTCAATGAACCTGTCCACATCAGTATAGCTGGCGACAGGCGCATCCAGCGCCATCTTTCCCTCATCCACCAGCCTCATCACGATGTATGAGAACAATGGCTTCCCTAGCGAAGCTGCCTGGAACACCAGCTCCTCGCCAGACTTCCCTGCCGCGGCGCTGGTTCCATCCTGCGTCTGCGACTCGCTGCCAGCTACAGCAAACGAGCGGATGCCGTTCAGCTCGTCATAGACGCTCACCTGCATCGCAGGTATCGCTGCGGCTTCCGCCATCTCCCTGATCCCCTGCTCGTCGATCTGGACGCCTTGTCCCTTATCCCCCGAACACGCTACAGCCAGCATAGCTGCAGCAGTCGCCATCGCCAAGTTTCTAGCCAGTTTCATTGGTTTACTTAAGATTAGAACATCCACGAAAGGGTGAATGTGAGAGGTTTATTCTGGAAGACTACGTATTCGGCGTCGCGTTCCGCCATGTTGATGAGACCACGCGACATCTGGCACTGGAGCTGGATGGAGTTGAAGCGGACGCCGAATCCAGCCTCCCAGGAGGCGTTGAAGCGCAGCATCTCCACGTCGCGGCCGTAGACATTGACCTTGTCGGAAATAAAGTCTTCGTAGTAGTAGTAATAGTTGCTCATCGTCGACGACAGGCCCAGGTCCACGCTGCCACCGCCATACGCGAACAGCTGGAACGCCTCGTCGAAGTTTGCCCTGAACTCGAGGTGCAGCGGGATATTCAATGAGTGCTCCTCCCAGATGGTCTTGAACTCGTAGCCGGCGTCATCATAATAGTCCATGCTGTGGTCGGTGTAGAACTCATAGAAGAGTCCAGTATTCAGGCCAAATCCGTGTCCAAACTCCGGTTCATAGCGAATACCCATCTGGATGCCATGCGCGGCTGTCGCCTCTCCCTCTTCGGCATACACGCCATATATTTCCTCGACGTCGCCGTAGTCAGCGATGAATTCTGGCTTAGGCTTGTAAAGCCAATGCTTCTGCACATATCCAATGCTCAAGCCCCACCAGCGCTCGTCCCAATATGGCTCATTGAACATGTTATAGCTCTTCTTTGGGGTATAGCTGTAGGTGGTTTTAGGCGCCGCCTGCCTCTTTTTGGCAGCCTCCGCTTCTTCAAGCTTCTCGATATCCGCTATCCACTCCTCTACCTCTGGGATGAGTTCAATTGCCTCTTCATCGCCCTGAGCAGCTGCCTTCTTGATCCAATTGAGCGCCACCTTACCCTCGCTGGAGGTGGTGGCTTCAGAAAAGAGAAGGTCGCCAAGCATGAATTGGGCCGACTTATTCCCTTGCTCTGCCGACTTGGTGTACCAATGAATAGCCAATTCATTTTCGTTCTCCATGTCGTATAAGTATCCCAGATCGTACTGCGCTATAGAGTCTCCTTTATCCGCTCCTAAGCGGAGCCATTTCTTTGCCTTTTCGATATCTTGATCCACCAACTCTCCCTTGGCATAGACTGCACCCAGATTTGTGCATGCGGATACGTGGCCCTGCTCGGCGGCTTTCGTATACCACTTCACCACCTCTGCGCCTGACTTTTTCACTAGTTCGCCATCCTCGTAATAACGGCCCATATCATACTGAGCCACATCAAAGCCGAGTTCGGCAGACTTTCGGCACCATTTCATAGCTTCATTAGGATTGGCCGTCACGCCATATCCCTTCTTGTAGGACACTGCAAGGTTATAGCATGCGACAGCATGATTCTGCGCCGCAGCCTTCTTGAACCACTTCACCGCTTCCGTATATGACTTGGTCAGCCCGGCATCTCCATTGTAATAAGCCATAGCCAGCGTGAACTGTGATTCTGCATCGCCAGCATTGGCCTTCTTCTGCAGCTCGCCCAGAGTGATCTGGCCCCAAGCCGCCACCGAGATGGCCATAGCCATCACCATCATCATTATTCGTCGTACCATAGTCTCATTTTTGACATTCAAATATAGAAACTAATTCCCGTCCGCACAACCCTCTCCCCTGACCTTCGCCGCACCAGGCGTCCCGTGGCAGCAATTTGTTTGTTACTGCTGGCTCTGCTTGCCTCGCCGTGGCGCTGTCTGCCGCTGGATTTATCGTAATTCGATAAAAATGGGACTACTGCGCCATAGATGGTGGTCAAGTAGTCGAAAAAACAAGATAATTGACTAAAGTTACAACTCTATATGTAGCCATCCCTCTTTACACCTCCCGACCCCAGAAACACCGTCCCCAGGTGCATGGGAAGCCGAATCGCACCTGCGGCGTTCAAAGAAGCCGTCGCGCGGTGCGTAGAGGGGCGTGCTACCCTATTGGTTCCTCAGAGATGCTGGCAGATTAAGCATTATCCCTGTCAAATACGGGCATATTGTCCGGCAGGTCAATGGCTAGTTCTATAAGGCCAGCGACAGCGCTGTTCTCATCAAACCATGGAGTCTGATGCAGGAGTTTGTGCTTCCCGTGACGGATGATCTGATAGGTGTTGGTGGAGCCGGTCTCGATCATGTGACGTATCATCTGCCCAGCTTTCTCGCCATGACAGTTATACAGGTTCTTTCCGGTGACATCTCCATCGCGCTTGATAGCGCGGTCGTTCTGGTAAAGGACAATGCCTTCCTTGTCACACACCGTAGCAGCGAAGTTCACGGTGTCAAGATAGCTGAATTGATCTTTCATCTTACAATGATTCGTTAAAAATTTAACAATTATATAATTTTCAATTACTTACGTAT
>JAKSJM010000055.1 GCA_024398075.1 Bacteroidales bacterium
CCTGGAGTGGAAGGTAGTAGTTCATCATAGAGAACATACCCTTCTTCATCTCACCACCGTACCATGTGTTGATGATAACCTGCTCACGTGAAGTAACGTTGAATGCTACACAGGTCTCAGAGTTAAGACCGAGCTCCTTGTAGTTCTCAACCTTAGCCTTAGATGCGTTATAGATAACGAAGTTTGGCTCGAATACCTCAAGCTCCTCAGCTGTAGGCTGGATGAACATGTTCTTTACGAAGTGTGCCTGCCATGCAACCTCAACGATGAAACGAACAGCCATACGGGTGTCCTTGTTTGCACCGCAGAATGCGTCAACTACATAGAGGTTCTTGTTGCAGAGCTCCTTCTTGGCGATGTCCTTAACGGTAGCCCAAACGTCCTCAGACATAGGGTGGTTATCGTTCTTGTACTCCTCTGAAGTCCACCATACGGTGTCCTTTGAAGTCTCATCCATTACGATGTACTTATCCTTAGGAGAACGGCCAGTGTAGATACCAGTCATGACGTTAACTGCGTCAAGCTCGGTGTTCTTACCTACCTCGAAACCCTCGAGGCCTGCCTTGGTCTCCTCCTCGAAAAGGAACTCGTAAGAAGGATTGTGTGCGATCACTGTAGAACCAGTGATACCGTACTTTGTCAAATCAAGATTTGCCATAATTTTTATGTAATAATTTAAACTAAATCCAATTCTAATTTTGAATCATGCAAATTTAGCAAAAATTGCATACTTTTCAAATATTCCAAAGGAATAATAGACAATTTTACCTATTTTTGTATCATGTCAAGATGACGAGATGAAGCCGGTAGAGATACTTGAAAAGTTCTGGGGGTACGACAGTTTTCGTCCGATGCAGGAGGACATTATCAACGCTGCGTTGGATGGGAAAGATGTGCTCGCCATTTTGCCCACAGGAGGCGGTAAGTCCATCTGCTTCCAGGTACCTGGATTGATGCGTGATGGCCTGACTCTCGTCGTGACTCCTCTCATTGCACTGATGAAGGATCAGGTGCAGAATCTTGAGGCTCGTGGCATCAAGGCGATAGCCATCCATGCCGGCATGAGTAGGCGCGAGGTGGACCTCGCTCTGAACAATGCTGCATTCGGCGATTTCAAGTTTTTATATATTTCTCCAGAAAGACTTAGTACTCAGCTTTTTAAACAGTATCGAAAAGCTCTTGACGTGAGCTTTATCGTTGTGGATGAAGCGCATTGTATCTCTCAGTGGGGATATGATTTCAGACCTGATTACCTCCAGATAGGAAAGCTCCGTGAAGTCGTGGACGCTCCGGTGATAGCCTTGACTGCGACGGCCACGCCGAAGGTAGCCGAGGACATCATGGAAAGGCTCGGCTTTCGCGAGAAGTTGCTCTTGAAGAGCGGCTTCGAGAGGCCGAACCTGACATATGTGGTGCGCAAGGCGGACGACAAGGCGGGCCAGCTGCTGGATGTGTGCAGGGGAGTGTCAGGCACAGGCATCGTGTATCTCAGAAGCCGAAAGAAATGCGAGGAGGTCGCTGCTTTCCTGAGGAAAAATGATGTGAGTGCCTCGTTCTATCATGCAGGACTTGATCCGACCACCAGAAGCCTGCGCCAAGCGGAGTGGAAAAGTGGTGCGATAAGGGTGATGGTTTGTACCAATGCCTTCGGTATGGGTATCGACAAACCAGATGTGAGATTTGTCGTCCATCTTGACATTCCAGAAAGCCCTGAGGCATATTTCCAGGAGGCAGGACGAGCAGGCCGTGACGGCAAGCGCTCGTACGCCGCCCTGCTCTGGAATCCATCGGACATTCGCAGGCTCCATCAGCTTGAGACTCTGTCGTTTCCGTCTCTCGAATACATTGAGGACATATACCAGAAACTGCATATTTTTCACGAGATTCCGTATGATGTCGGAATGGGGCGTCAAATACGCTTTGACATGCTCGCTTTCTGCCACCATTACAAGCTGAATCAGTCCTCTGTACACTATGCCATAAAATACCTTGAAAGAGAGGGGCATCTCACATATAGCGAGGATGTAGACATAAACACGCAAGTACAGATTGTGGTAGAGCGTAACATGCTGTATGATATACAGTTGCCAAGTTATCAGATGTCTCAGCTTCTGGAACTTCTCATGCGCACCTATACGGGCATATTTTCATATCCGGTGCCTGTCGACGAGGGCCTTGTTTCGCATAAGCTTGGCATAGGAATTCCAGCCCTCAGGGTGCTGCTGTACAACCTCTCTCTCGAGCATGTGATCAGGTACATTCCAGCAGACCACTCGAGTGTCATCTTTGTCCAGCATGATAGGCTTCGCCCTGGCAATGTCCAGCTCTCGCCACAGCGTTATAAGATGCTTCTGGACAACTACCAGGAGAGGCTTGAGGCAATGATTTCATACGCTCAGGATGAAAGCACATGTCGCTCACAGTTCCTGCTCGCATACTTTGGACAAAGTGAGAGCGAGCCATGCGGGACCTGTGATGTCTGTCGCGCGAACGGTTCCCGACGCACTTTCACTGTCAAGTGGCTGAAAGACCTTACATCCAAAGGCGAGTATTCAATTGATGAACTCCACACTGAGTACGTGGCCCATCAGAATGAACTTTCGCCGGATTATGTGAAGATTCTTCGCGAACTGATCGACTCTGGCGAGGTTATTGCACCAAGTGAATGATGTTTTTTATATATTTGTACAAACACAATTTATATGTACCAAACTTCAGTTGAAAACGAGGCTCCAAGAAAAAGCTTTAATTGGATTCCTTGGGCTATCGTAGCCATCGTGCTCATCGGCGCGGCAGTGGCTTTTTTCTCATTCAAGAAAGGATTTGACGACACATTGGCGGCAAAGTCGGAAGCGGCTGTCGCTGTAGATACCATAGCGGTCAATGATGAAAACTTGCTTGGAAGCTATGACATCAAGGTTACATCTGGTGACATTGAGAATCACTATACAGGTGTCATCGACCAGGATGAACTCGGTGGATATCTCCTCCATATATACAGCGAGTATGAACCTAGGGTTCTTGGACTCGAGGTCCTAGAGGACGGCAAAGTGTCAAACGATGAGCTCGGCGTGGGTGTGATGACATACCAGAAGAGCCTTGACAAACTTATTGTTACATTTGAAAAAGGAAATGTGATATGCGTACTTTCAAGATAATTCTTGCCACATTCGTGGCTGTAGGCATGTTCTCGGCGTGCGATGCAGTTTACAATGATGTTTCATCCACCGATGAGGTGGAGGCTCTTAGAAAGGAACTCAAGGAGACAAAGGCTGCACAGAAAGACTTGCAGCAGAAGTATGTCTCTCAGAATGAGGATCTTACTCAGATTCTTAATGAGATAGCAGCTGTTACTGGAAAGACGGCGACCCTTAGGTCTGATGTAGAGAGCGGTTCCGCTCGCATGACTCAGGCTGACCAGATCTCCAGAAGCATCACCGACATCAAGGCCAAGATAGCTGCTCTCGAAAAGTCTGCGTCTGTCCTCTCTGGTAAGAACAAGAACTTCGAGAGAATGATAGACGGCTTCAATAAAGTGATCCAGGAGCAGGAACAGCAGATCTTTGTACTCCGTCAGGAGATTCAGCAGAAGGACCAGAAGATCAAGGCTCAGCGCGATACCATCTCCAGCCAGTATCAGACCATCCTTGAGCAGAAGGAAGATCTCGAGAGGACAGTAGCTCGCCAGGCTAAGCTCCTTTACGATGCTGGCATCGAGCTTGAGGAAATCGCTGACAATGCTCCAGAGGTTTCCTGGAAGAAGAACAAGGCCAAGGTGGCAAACATGCAGCAGTCCATCTACAAGAGTGCGCTCATCTACTTCGAGAAAGCCTACGAGGCAGATTACGCCTTGGCAGGTGAAGCCATGGCCAGAGTGCAGGCGAAGATTACCGAGTAATGGGACAAACAAGACTTAGATTTTTAGGGACAGGCACCTCGCAAGGGGTGCCTATCGTTGGTTGTGACTGCGAGGTCTGCCGTAGCACAGACCCTCGTGACAAAAGATTTCGAGCTGCGGCTCTTGTAGAGTACAAGGGACTGACCATACTCATTGACTGTGGTCCAGATTTTCGCTCGCAGATGATTGCAGCTGGAGTGAGGCATGTCGATGCCATACTTCTCACACATAATCACATGGATCATGTGGGTGGGCTGGATGATGTGAGGGCTTTCAATTACATCGATAGGAAAACAGCCGAGATCTACTGCGAGGATAGGGTACTTGATTCGTTGAAAATCATGTACTCGTATGCGTTTGTGGATGAGAAGTATCCTGGCGCGCCAGAGTGGAGGGTGCATCGCATCAGCGAGCAGCCTTTCCTCGTTTATCCAAATGACAAGGGTAACCTCGAGTGGGTTCGCGAAGTAGGGTATTGCCATAGGCTGGAGGACGGAAGCATTGTCCCATGTGATGGAAATATAGTCAGCGACGCTTTCTCTCCTGACGACTCCGCCGCTCCAGAAGGAGGCGTGGAGATCATCCCTATAAGAGGCCTTCATGGCAAGATGCCTGTGCTTGGTTTCCGCTTCGGTGATATCGCATACATCACAGATATGAGCTACATCCCTGAAGAGGAATTTGTCAAGCTCAAGGGGCTGAAACATTTGACACTTAATACAGTAAGTTATCATCCACATCATTCGCATTTCAGCTACGAAGAGGCTCTGGCGCTGGCGAAGAAGATAGGTGCTGAGCACACTTGGCTCACTCATCTCGCACATGCATTTCCTCGCCACGAAGAATTCATGAAGCAGCTTCCAGAGGGCGTAGCTCCTGCTTATGATGGACTTATAATAGAAGATTAGTTTATGAGAATCACTACTTTAATCACCGCACTTTTTCTTTCATGCGCAGTCTGCGGCGCGCAGAATTCACATAAGGCTCTAAAGCCTGGCCTTTACATGGAGGGTGGAAAGAACCACGTCCAAGGTATAGCTGTAGATGAGGCGAGGGGCTACATGTACATGTCTTTCACGACGGTTTTCTACAAGACAGACTTGCAGGGAAATGTGCTGGCGTCCATGGCTGGTATCCCAGGACATCTTGGTGCTATGACATTGAATCCAGAAGATGGCAAGGTATACGCCTCACTTGAGTTCAAGGACGATGAGATCGGACAGGGTATTGCTAAGAACGTCGAGAAGCAGGTGCAGAAGTCTGTCTTCTATGTGGCTATCATAGATGTTGACAAGATGGATCGCATCGGCATGGATGCCGAGAAAGATGGCGTGCTGAAAACAGTCTGCATCAAGGATGCATGCCGCGACTATGCGGACAAGGTTACAAACAAGGGCAAGGAAGTCGAGCATCGCTATGGATGCTCTGGCATCGATGGCATCACATTCGCGCCTGCATTTGGAAAGGGCGGTAGAGGCAGGATGTACCTCTATGTGGCGTACGGAATCTATAGTGATGTCGATCGTACAGATAATGATTATCAGGTACTTCTGTGCTACGACATAAAGTTGTGGGATAAACTCTATGCCAAGACTCTCACCTATAAAGATGCGCATCAGTCAGGTCCGGAACTGCCTCTTTACAAGTACTTCATCCGTACTATGAATACAAATTATGGCGTCCAGAACATGGGCTATGATCCATATACGAAGAACATCTTCATGATGGTATATAAAGGAAAGAAGGAGGGATGTCCAAACTATGCTGCCTATGCTGTGGATGTGCTAAGCAAGCCTTTCAAGGCTCCGCTTATCGGCAATGATGACACTCTGCACAAGGAGGGTGCTGTACTTCAGATGCCTCTGTCAATGGCTGGTCTTTATGATCAGACCACAAATACATGGGGATGGAACTTCAAGTGGGGAAGTACAGGCTTCTGTCCACTCGGAGATGGTTACTATCTTTTCTCAGAAAATGGAAAGACTCCAGAGAAGGTCCAGTTCACAAACATAAATCTTTATAAGTGGACAGGAAATCCGGAGTCTCCTTTCGAACTGGTTAAATAACCACGTCGATTATCTTACCTGAGAGCGACCCGTCAAACGGTCGCTCTATTCGTATATAGTTTCCTGTGTAGCCTGCCATCATTCCATCCTTTTCTGAAGACTCAAGAAGCACTTTCTCATGTATGCCTTCATTTGCCTTGATGAATTCAGCGTGTAGCTTCTCATTAAGCTCCTCAAGACGGTGAACGCGCTCTTCCTTAATCTTCTCGCTTACCTGGCCTTCCATGGCCGCTGCGCGTGTCCCTGGACGCCTGGAATAAGGGAAAATATGGATGAACGCTGGGTGTATGGACTCGATGAAGCGGTAAGTCTCCATAAATAACTCCTCCGTTTCGCCAGGAAGACCAACCATCGTATCTATGCCGAAGAATACCTTAGGCTTACCTTCGCCTTCCATGGCCTTCCTTATATACTCTATTCGGGAAGCGAAGAATTCTGTCGTATAGTGACGCCCCATGCTATGCAGAAGGGTGTCGCTACCTGTCTGAAGTGGTATGTGGAAATGTGGCTGGAACTTGGTGCCAGACGCAATCCAGTCTACGATGTCTTCTGTGATGAGGTTTGGCTCAATGGAAGAAATCCTGTATCTTTCTATTCCTTCCACTTCGTCAAGCGCTTTCAGAAGGTCTAGGAACGACTCTCCTGTAGTGCGGCCAAAGTCTCCTGTGTTTATGCCAGTGAGGACTATCTCCTTGACACCTTCTGCCGCTATGTTTCTTGCCTGTTTTACAACCTCACAGATAGGGATGTTTCTGCTTTCTCCTCTTGCATAAGGGACTGTACAGTATGCGCAGAAATTGTTACATCCATCCTGCACCTTTAGGAAGGAGCGCGTGCGCTCGCCTGTGGAGTATGCCGGCATGGTTTCCTTCGATATCTCCCTGTATTCTTCCGCCATACCCTTGCGCTGCAGGTCCTCCTCTGTGAGAAGCTCGCCCTTAAGGAAGGCAATGGTATCTCTGACCACTCTGCTCTTCTGCTTGGCACCGAAGACAAGTGATACTCCTTCTATTTTTTTGATGGATTCTTTCCTGAGCTCAGCATAACATCCTGTCACTATGATAGCGGCATCGGGGTGCTGCCTGTGCATCTTTCTTATGAGATTTCTATCTTTTTTCTCCGCTGTTTCTGTTACAGCACAGGTGTTTATAAGGCATACATCAGCCTGCTCCTTGCTTCTTGGACCAATGACCTCGAATCCTTCCTTTATGAACTCTCTTTCGTATGTGGATGTCTCGGCGTAGTTCAACTTGCAGCCGAGAGTAAGAAAAAGTATTTTCATGCTTCCCATCGTGCTGTTATTCTGGACCATTCGCATTTGCCATCAAGTGGGGGATTGTGCTTTGACACTCTGACTTCGACGAGAAGAAGGTAGTCTTCAAAATCCTTGACTATATGCTTGCAGATGTTTGACGCTACAGTCTCAAGGAGGTTGCATCTATGATTCATCTCCTCCTTGATAATGGCGTAGATGGCATTGACGTCCACAGTGTCTTTAAGATCGTCGCTTTTCACAGCCCCATCTATGTCCAGCTCTGCCTTGAAGTCCACGACAAAGAGATTTCCTTCTCTTTTTTCCTGCTCTAGGCATCCGTGAAATGCGTGGAACTCCATTCCATTGAGTTCCATGATGCCTGTGCTTATGCCAGTATTAAAAATACGCATGGTCTCTTTCCTATAATTAGATTCTCTTTCTTCCACTCTCCAGCTGTTTTCGTACATATGTAAGCGTCTGGCATCGTGATGTTTGCGGCGACGCAGATGCGGGTACGAGGAGAGCATATAGCAAGTAAGTCAGCAAACATGGAGTCGTTTCTGTATGGCGTCTCAATGAATAACTTTGTCTGCTTGTGCGCTGCAGAATCCTTCTCCATGGCGCGAATGGCGGAGCGACGCTCGTCAGTCTTTGCTGGGAGATAGCCCATGAAGGCGAAGGACTGACCGTTGAGTCCGGACGCCATGAGCGCGAGCATCAGCGACGATGGGCCCACGAGTGGTACTACTTCGATGCCGTGTCTGTGGCAGAGTGCTACAAGGGCAGAACCAGGGTCAGCCACGGCGGGCAAACCTGCTTCTGTGATGAGTCCGACATCATTGCCATCATCAAACAGCGACTTAAGTGCCTCTACTTGCTCCTGCGAGGTGTGCTCGTTCAGTTCGTGGAACTCAAGCTCGCCGATGTGGCCCTTGAGGCCGGCCTTGGAGAGGTATCTCCTCGCTGTCCTGACCTCTTCCACGACGTAGGTGTGAAGATGCTGGAGCAGTTCAAGAACTGGCCCTGGAATCACCTCAGATGGCTCGTTCTCTCCGAGTGGTGATGGTATCAGATATAGTTTTCCTTTCATTTCTACTTGATGTAAATCTTGACGGTCTCTTCCTTGTTGATAGCCTGTGCCGATGCCTTTTCCATACGCTCGCTCTTGCTCAGGAACAGATCCTTTATCATTTCTCTGAAATCATTGAACTCCTTCTGGTAAGCGATACCTACTCCATTTCGCTGGGAGTTGTCCATGAAGTTCGTGTAGTCGTCTGTCGAATGCGAGAAGACTGTGAGGCGCACCTGACCATTGTCATCCATCTTGATTTCAATGTCGAGGTCGCCGACGACGTCGCTGCGTGACATGGAGTTCAGCTTTCTCTTGTTTCCAATGGTTCCGTTTACCACCACTCTGTTGTTGAAGAGCTGGGTGGATACAGCTACGTCAAAGATATCCGTGCCACCGCTGCCTTCCTGATAGCCTAGACCAAGGTCCAGAGGTATGTTCAGCTTTTGCAGGATGTTGTTCAGCTGGTTCGACATGATATCCGTGACTGTGTTGTAGTACATGCTGTTGTTGTTCACGATACCGGACTGCTCGTCAGGAATGAAGCTGCTGGTGAGCAGCAGCGCCATGACCTGCTTCTGTATCTTCGCGTCTGTATTCAGAGCCGCGTCGATGAGTGTCTGTGTGGTAGGGTCGAGGTCAGGGACGTCGATTGTGAAACCGAGTTCTGGATTCTTCAACTTATCTGTGATGTGGATGCCACAGTTCACCATTCTTCGGCTGCTGACCTTCGTGGTGTCGGTAAGTATGGAGGTGAGAGAGGTCTTCAGAGAGTATACTGCGTCTATGTTGAGGTCGCTCTCCATCACGTCACCATTGAACTTGATCGAGCTGCCGCTCTTTATGTCAAACTTCTTCGATATGATGCCGAGCATGGCGAAGTTGAAGTCTCCCTCGTCCAGGGTGTAGTCTCCATTGATTCGGAATTCAGAGTTTCTGAGGTCAATGTTTATGTCTCCCTGACCCTTTCCGGAAAGTCCCATATCACCACTTGAATCAAGGTCGATGAAGGCCTCTGCATCTGTGGTAGCCTTGACCTTCAGCTTGAGGCCGAAGTCGCTTGCGCCGGAGCTCTCCCTTCTTATCCTTCTCATCATCATATCGTAGGCGTCTACCTCTTCTCTTCGTTCATCGCGTCTGAAGCGAAGCAGGTCGGTGTTCTCTGATGAAGACATGTTTCCAAGAGGAATATGGAGCTTTGTATTTCTATTTGTAGTCGCATCTGCTTCCAGTACAAGTGAGTTCAGCGGTCCTGAGATGCTCATTCGTCCTGTTCCGAAGATGTTTCCATATATAGGTTCTCCTGTACTTCCATCAGTGTCAAATACTTCCATGTTGTCAAGTATACCACTGATGTTCAGTGCCATGTTCTTGAAGCCTCCGAAACTGAAGTCACCGGTCAGAGTACCCTTGCCGGAATGATCATCCCTTGCCTTTATGCTTCCGAGGTGCACGCCTTCCTTGTCTACAGTGAAAGGTCCCTCGAGATAGTATGGCACATTTGTGTAGTCAACCCTTAGCAGACCATCCACTATCCTCATGCTCTTGCTCTTGATGTCAAGGTTCTGGGTAGGTCCTGATGCTTTCAACTCTCCGTATAGCTTGCCGCCAAGTTCACTGAATACGCTCTTGACAAATCCCTGTGCAAAGCCTATGTCGAAGCCATTGAATGATGCTGTAACATCAGCAACCTTTTCGTCTGTGGCGTAGTTTAGGTGAGCGTCAAGATTTTGATGTCCTTCAAGTACGCTGCTGATATTTGCCTTGACATCGTGTCCTTCGATTGAGGCAATGGCTGAAAGCGCACCTATGTTTTCTTTCCCGATGGAAATCACTGAACTGTTGGCGCTGAAATTAAGCTCCGCATCATTGGCCGTAGGGGAGTAGAGTTCTCCAGAACCACTTATGCGGCCTGCGATGTCCAGAGGAACGAAGGCATTCACTATGCCAAGGTCCATATTTGAGAACTTGACTCTGAGCGTATCCGTATTCCATGGCGAGATGTTTCCATCTACATCGAAGAACTGGTCGCTGGAGAAGATCCTGAATCTGTCAATCTGGATTTCCTTGCCGTTTATGACTATGTCGCCAGACTTCAGCTTGAAGTCCTGGCCCTTGAATCGTACATCTGAAGGCTGAGCGTTTGCCTTGATATGCAGCTTGCCATCCTTGTTTCTTGATATAAGTCCTGTGAGCAATACGTTTCCACGGCTGCCATTGTCTTCTTTATTGTCGAAATCATAGCTGAAGCTCAGTGAATCAGCGTGTGCGAAAAGTTCGATGGCATTGTTCTTCGTGCAAATATCGTCGCTCACATGATTCTCGTCAGATGAGATGGTGGCCCTAAGCACATCTCCAAGGTTGTTGATGGAGATGTCAAGCCCCTTGAGGAATTTGTCCTTGAATGCGATTCGCCCTGACTTGATATCAGCCTTCAGACGTCCATCTTTTTCAAGCTTCAGCTGTCCCTTGGTGCCGTCTGCAATATATGCTCCCGGAAGGGCGAATCTCAGCAGATCCATTGTGTTATGGAAGTCGAACGAGACAGTGTATTCGTCACCGAATGTTCCCTTATTCTTCGACTTCAGCAGCGCTGGGAGCTCCCTTGATACGCTGGCGTCCATTATATCCTTTATGAACTTGGATACAGGGCTTGTGCCCAAGAAACTGGCATTGATGAATGATGACGTGAGCTTGATGCGGTTCACGTCGTCATTTGAGTGCGATGAGATGCTGATGGTGCCTATGTTATGCTTGCCATCCATACCGGTGAGTGTAAGGCCTGTAGCCTCTATCTGACCAGTGAGATCTTTCTCAGCAGTGCGGGTGAAATTTGCCCTCAGTGAAGGCAGGCTGACGCGTGAGGTCGCCCTCTTGTCGATGTTCAGCGCATGGAGATCGGCATAACCGACGGAAGCGAAGAAGTCGTATGCGGCGTTCTTCGTCTTCCTGGAGATGTTGAAGAGGCCCTGCGCGAGGAAGCGTAGGTTAGGGTCTGCGCTGACCACGCGTCCATTGAATGCACGCTGGGAGAATGTGCCGGCAGCTGATATGTCGGAATAATTGTAATCGAGGACATTGAGGCGTGACACCTTCAACGAATCGAGCCTGAGAGATGGGTTGCCCTCGGTGAGATAGGCTCCGAACTTGGCGGAAGCTGTGCATTCCTTGATGGCAGTGGTGCCGATGACTTCGCCAATGTTTACGTCGTGCGTGCTGATGCCGCCCTCGATGCTGATCGGGTCGCTGAAAGTTACATTCTTTACCCTGATGTCAGGAGTCACCAGTCCTCCGGCGAAGTGAATTCCTCCCTTGATGACCATGTCGTTCAATGGTCCCTTCACAGTGGCATCAATGCCGAAATCCTCTCCCTTGGCAATGTCGCCTATCTTGATGTCTGAATTTGACCACGCCGAGATGAATTTCAGCAGACCTTCAGTCTGCGCGTGGCCATCTGTGAGGGTAAGGTCAAACTTCATGTTTGTGTCTGGCAGGTCGTCAATGCTTCCGCTCACATTGCCACTCATGCCACTATATATGTCTGTGAACTGGATGTTCTTAATGTCCAATGCCCCGACAGGTCCTGATACACTAGCATTTGGAATGTCGAGAACTATAGGGTTCTGGTCCAATGCTCCAGCGCCATAGTAGGAGATGCTCTGAATAGCCAACTGACTCTGAATGAGCGATATGTTCATCTTGACATCCTTGAAGAAGTATCCTGACTTCTGGTTGAAGTCCATGGAGAACCTAGGCATGTTAAGGCGTGACCATGTATCGGTGTAGTGTAAGTCAGCAAGTTTCAATACTCCGTCTTCCATCTTCACGTCTGAGTCCACATGAGTGATCTCAAAACCAGACTTCTCTTTCAGTGACGCTTCGTTGACACGTGCTTTGATTACTCCATCTTTTATGCTTATCCTGGACGCTTTCGCATCAAGGTGAGCGCTGAGGTCGGTCCAGTCGATGCATGGTCCCATCTTCTTGAACTCCTTCTGCGGCGCATTCATCATCCTGACCTCGAAGTCCTCGACGGTGGCTTTTCTGATCTCCATCTTGAAATTTGACTCAGAGGAGCTTTCTGTATGGATGATGCGCCCTATGTTGCTGCTTGACTCTGGATACTCTGGTCTATCCTCAATGACGTAGCTGAAAAGGGCATTCTGGACGTGGACATCTCCGACGTAGATGCCACTTCCATCGAGGAGACCCCTTAGGGAGAAAGAGGCTACGGCGCTTCCAATGTGTGCTATCGTGTCCTGCGCAGCGAAACCATCAGCGCGATATGGGTCTGGGTCCATAAGTACAGCGTCCTTTATGACAATGGCATTGAAAGGTTTGAGCGATATGGAACCGAAGTCGATGTCAAGTCCAGTGGATTCCTTGACCCTTTCCATGACTTTGTGAGCAACTGCAGTCTGCACCTTGGACGAATGACACAGAAGGACGCCTGCCACAATGAGTATAAGCAGGAGCCCAAGAAGGTGCAGTAGTATGTTCAGTGTCTTTTTGATAATGTTTGATATTATATATCAACTTACAAAGATAATAAAATATATCCCATTGCCCAATAGAGTTTTTTGCCTATCTTTCGGACAATTGACTCAAATGCGTTTTTATGATCAGTTTGTTTTCTATTCTTTGCTTCAGCATCGTAGTTGGATGCCATGCCAGTGCAGATGGTTCCGTGATTTTCGGTCACAACGAAGATGACAGAAATGTTAAGGAGTTCTACATGAATACCTCTCGACAGGGCTTGTGGGCAGAGGTCCCTGGGCTTAAGACAGCGGATACTTTCCTGAACAGATGGGGCGTAAGCATTGCCTCTGACAATTGCCCTTCCCGTGAAGATAGAAAGGACCTTGTGGATGGGGGAGTGCTGTATGAGGTGAGATTTTCAGTTTACGAGAAAGCGCGCTCTGCAAAAGATGCAGTGCGCATCATCGGTTCGCTGGTGGAGAAGCGTGGTTATGCTGGAAGTGGTCGCTCATACATCGTGGCTGACAGCCGAGAGGCTTGGGTGGTATCTGTGGTGCGAGGTCGTCACTGGGTCGCTCAGAGAGTGCCTGATGATGCGGTCATGACCATTCCGAACTATTATGTGATAGGCGAAGTAGATTTGAAGGACAAGGATAATTTCATGGCTTGTCCAGACCTCGTGGAATATGCCGTGGAAAGAGGCTGGTATGACCCTTCTCGTGATGGCAATTTCTCTTTCAGGAAGGCCTATGCCGATCCTGCCACATTGACCAAATTCCACAATACGGGAAGGCATTCCGCTGTCTTGGATGCTCTCGGTTATAGTTATGATTCTCAAATAGTTCCGTTTGCCGTAAGACTTTCATCGAAGATGGATGTAAAAGGCGTGGAAAGACTTCTCACAGATCCCGATGGAGTGTGTGCCGAGTCTACTATCTATTCTACGGTTTTTCGTCTCCAGAAGAAATCTTCAGAACTTTGGTTCTGTCCTACCAAACCAAGAAACGGAACCTATTCATTGCTATGTCTTAAAGACCCTAAAGGAAGGGTCGTTCATCATGTAGACCCTTCGAAATAATCATCGCCTGACAAAGAAGACAAAGGAAGTAGTGAACATAGTCGTGGACTTCCTGTGCCGTGAACTCAGGTAGTGACTGATCCTCGTGTTGACAATTGCCCTTCTTCTTGTTACATACCATAAGGGCTCCATCACTGCATTCAGTGTGGAGCCCCATGGACTTGGTTTCAAGTTTTCTATGTCTTTGTAGCTGAGTTACTTCACCTTCACAATTAGTACGCTGGTTGGCCCCATGGTTATGAGGTCTCCTGCTGCTGTGACTTTGTATGTGGCCTGGCCCTCGATAAGAGCAGGAGTCGCCTTTTTGCCAGCAAGGTAGCTGCCTGCCTTGAGTTCAGTCTGCGATGGTATGGTTACGCTACGCTTCACTCCAGTAGGGTTGAGCGCCACGAGATAGGTCTCGGTACCATTGGAACGAGTATACACCATAGGGTATGGGTTGGCCTCGTTGAAAATAGGGGTGAAGTCGCTATCTGCCCAGAATGCAGGGGTGGCCTTGCGAAGTGCTATGACTTTCTTTGTGAAGTTAAGAAGCGAAGATGGGTCTGAAGCCTGGCTCTCTACGGTGATCATGCCTGGGGTCGTCGCACCCTTGCATCCATTCTTCTTCCACTCCAGATACTTAGGGTAAGATGTGGCTGGAGTCCATTCAGGACATACTGGGATGTAAATATCCTTTTCATCACAGGTGCTGAATCCTGCATTTGCAGTTGAATCCCACTGCATTGGGCTTCGTCCGCCGGCGCGCTCTTTTCCATTGTGGTTCGCACCCTCGACATTCGGAAGGTCCACGAGGCTACGGATTCCGATCTCGTCTCCATAATAGAGGATAGGGAGTGGCATTGTGAGCACGAAACTGGTCATGACCTTCAGCTGCTTGGCGTCATTGCGTGCACCGGTGTTCATGCGAAGGTGGTCATGGTTTCCGGTAAGTGTGGCGATGTAACCCATCTCCCGTGTGGCGTCGAAGCAGTCCTTGTAGTTGTCGTAGTAAGTCTTGAGCATCTGCGCAGGTGTGGTCTTCCTGTCGATCTTATCCTCTGGCCAAGGGTTTCCATAGAGGTCATATGTAGAAGGCTCGCCTCCATTCAGTGAGAAATAGCAGCCTCCGTCAGCCTGATGCTTCTTGTCGAAATAGAGTCTGCGTGCTTTTGCAGACGTTCCGTTGAGGTCCATGTCAATGTTATAGCCACCAGCAAGACAGTACTTTGGCGAACCCCACTCTGCCATAAGGACATGTTCAGGGTAGTTGGCGTCCATCCATTCACGTACCTCGCGCCAAAGCTTTATGACTTCCGACTTGTCTGAGTCATTCTTCACGAGGCTTGCGGCCATGTCCACGCGGAATCCATCCACGCCAAGTTCATACCAGAATGAGATGATGTTCTTGAGTTCCTGTCGCACCGCTCTAGGGCCTGGTGCATTTACTGACTGCTCCCAAGGGTGGTTAGGGTCTGGGTTTGCATAGCCGTAGTTCAATGATGGCTGGCATGCATAGAAGTTTTTGTTATAGTACTTGGCACGTGGAAATTCGCTCTTCATCCACTTGCCCTTGGTATTCTGCAAGTAGTTTGGATCTTTCAGCATTTCTTCAAGCTCTGCCTCAGCTTTCTGGTCTGGAAGCCTGTCTGACCAGATGTAGTAATCCGAATAGCGAAGGTTCGTATCTTCTGAAGACTGCTTGAACCATTCGCACTCAAGAGATGTGTGGCCTGCGACTAGGTCAAGCATCACCTTCATGCCTTTCTCATGTGCTTTATTTACCAGCTCCACGAGGTCATTGTTAGTTCCGAATCGTGGGTCTACTCTGTAGAAGTCTATGACGTCATAACCTCCATCGATCCATCCGGAAACGAAGATAGGGTTGAACCATATCACCTTTACACCGAGGTCGGCGATATAGTCTAGCTTGGAGATCACTCCCGGGATGTCACCGATACCATTGCCATCCGAATCCTTGTAGGATGATGGGTAGACCTGATAGATGACTGCGTCATTGAGCCATGAAGGTCCTTTGGCCCATGTCTGCTCGAAACTGCCAGCCTTTGGCTGTGCAAATGCTGTGGCTACTGTAAGAAGCGCCGCCGCTGCTGTAAAAAACTTTTTCATGTATGTGTAGTATTTCTGTTCAAATATATGAATATTTTTCCGATGAGATGGTATTCTTGCGCATATGACGGAAAATTTGTAATTTGCACCCTATGACAATGAACTACGCAATAGCCCTTGCTCTGCTGGCCGTTAACATGGTGGCTTTCCTGGCATTCGGGATCGACAAGTGGAAGGCGAAGCGCCACAGGTGGCGCATACCCGAGTCAACTCTGATTCTCCTGGCGGCCGTCGGGGGCTCCATTGGCGCCTACCTGGGCATGCAGGCGTTCCATCACAAGACGCAGCACAGGAAGTTCACCTGGGGAGTCCCTGCGATCATCGCCGTGCAGCTTGTGGTGGTGGCAGTCTTTGAGTTTGGATCGTAAGCTGTTTTAAGTATGACTGGATTGGTGCTTGAAGGTGGCGGGCGCAAAACTGAAGACTATTAGAATTATAATCCAATGATATCATGAAAATAGGAGACCAGATTCCAGAGATCCTCGGTACAGACCAGGAGGGAAGGCTTGTGAAAAGGAGCGATTTCGCAGGCCGCAAGATAGTTCTTTATACTTATCCGAAGGCAAATACCAGTGGCTGCACCGCTGAGGCATGCTCCCTTCAGGCTCGCAAGGAGGAGCTTGCTGCCGCGGGATATGAGATAGTCGGTGTCAGCAAGGACAAGCAGGAGACCCAGGCACGGTTTGCGGAGGCGCATGGACTTGGGTTCCCGCTCATCGCTGACACATCCACGGAGCTCCTCCAGGCGCTTGGCGCATGGGGTGAGAAGGTCGCATGTGGCCGCAGGACCATTGGCACACTCCGCACCACCTTCCTCGTCAATGAAGAGGGCAAGGTGGAGAGGATATTCACTCCCAAGGAGATAAAGACCAAGGTACATGCCGATCAGGTACTGAAGGCAATCGAGCAGGACACTTGATTTCTGAATGCCGGAGAGGCTAAAGCGACTGAACAATACATTGATACCATGAAGCTCAAGAAACGCAAGCTCAAATTCGCATCGATATTCTTCGTCTGCTGGTTCGCCCTGTGTGTGCTGATAGTGGACGGGATTATCGGTTTCCAGACGCTTCTGGACAGGGTAGGTTCATACGCAATCCTCGAAGGCTGCTTGATCCTGCTGGTCCTCGTGCCTACTGCCGTCGTATACATGATGACAAAGGAAGAGAAGTGACGACCACGGAAGGACCGACAACGAACGCACATGAGACGAGATATTCACCGTTACTGCGTGGATGACAGGATACGGAGCCGATGAGCTTGAAGGGCCAGCTGCTGCGAGAACTGCGGTCTCTGCCAGGTCTACCATGGCAGGGATGTGGAGGATGTGTACAAGGAATACATCGACGGGACAAGGACCTTCGATGAGATAGCAAAGGAATATAGAAGAACCTTCTGATATGGAAGTCACTAATCTGCTGGGCATACACACCCGTGAGGAGCTTTACTCCTGGTACATAGAAAACCATGACAAGGTATCGGACTTCTGGCTGCGTGTCAACCGGGCGCGGGAACCGTATCCCGGTGTGGTCGGATATGTGGACGCTGTCGAGGTGGCGCTGTGCTTCGGGTGGATCGACAGCACCCAGAAGCGGATAGACGACGGCAAGCCTGTGCAGCACTTCACCCCAAGACGCAAGCGCAGCAACTGGTGCTGGAACAACATCGAACGCTGCAGGCGCCTCATCGACCTCGGCGAGATGACTCCGGCAGGACTGGCCGTGATGCCGGACTGCGATCCAGAGAAATTCGTTTTTGAGGACTGGGTCGTTCAAGCGCTCAAGGAAGACCCGATTGTCTGGAGAAACTTCAACTCCTTTCCAGGTGCATACCGACGCATAAAGGTAGACCGTATTCAGCACTACAACAGCACAAAACGTCCGGAGTATGCACGGCATATGCTCAAATCCCTCATTGAAGACACCCGCGAAGGCCGTATGCAGCCAGGATGGGATGACGGAGGAAAACTGAGAGAATATTGAACGAACGAAATGGAACAACCGATACTCAACACCCACAACAAGGCAGAATACGAGCCTGCGCACACAGCCGGTTTTGACACACCATTCGGCAAGGGACGCGCGGTGCTTGACAGCTACAAGGATATCTACACTCACAAGCTGGAGTCTGTCGCTGACACAGACATCCATTTCTGGCATGGTTCAAAGGAGTCGTTCGTAGCAAAGCCTCAGGTAAGGCACCTGCGGGAGCTTCACCCGGACGTACACGTTGAAGTATTTGAAGGAATGAACCACGGGCAGCTGTTGGCTGACAGGCCACAGGACGTCGCTGCAAGAATAATTGACCTGATCTGACATGATGGAGACGAAAAGACTTATCCTGCCCCGCAAATGCAACGCAGCGTAGCATGCCTTTCAGGCGACTGCAAACAAGTTTTGGT
>JAKSJM010000056.1 GCA_024398075.1 Bacteroidales bacterium
TGCGCGATGTGAACCATCGCGTGTCTAAGGCACTCGTGGAGTCGAACCCGGGCGGGACACTGTTCGTGCTTGAAGACCTCAAGGGCATCCGAGGAGCCACCGAGCGTATCAAGACTAAGGACCGATACGTCACGGTGTGCTGGGCGTACTACGACCTTGAGCAGAAGCTGACGTACAAGGCTGTCCTTGCCGGCCAGAAGGTCGTCAAGGTGGATCCCAAGTACACCAGCCAGCGGTGTCCGGTATGTGGCTGTGTCGACAAGCATAGTCGTGACAAGTCAAATCATGTCTACAAATGTTCGCACTGCGGCTATCAGTCCAACGATGACCGCATTGCAGCTATGAATCTGTATCAGCTGGGTCTTGAGTACCTGAAGGGTACCGAGCATCCGATGATACAGTCGCCATCCGGCAAGCCGGGTGACGGAGGGTGCAGTCAATCACCCTGCGATGTGACGCCACGTCCCAAGGGACGCAAAAAGGTAGGAGCTCATAAGGGCGCATGCACTACCGGGCAGTCACAAGCCCATTAGTCTTCAGCTAATGGGTAGTTGAAAGATACACACGAAGGACGTGCCACCCGCGGCTCGGAAGCGGGTGTCGGCATCTGCGGCTTGCAATAGCAAGGCGTGATGACGACAGGGTAAAAAAGAAATCGGGAATTTTGGTACTTGCCAAAATCCCCGATTCTTTTTACTCCTTCGGTGTGTCTATGATGGCCGTGGAGCTGCTATGCTACTTCGTGCCGAAGATTCTATCACCGGCGTCTCCGAGGCCTGGGACGATGTATGCATCTGAGTTCAGATGGTCGTCGACTGAAGCAACGAAGATGTCTACGTCAGGATGTGCCTCCTGAACCTTAGCGATGCCTTCAGGAGCTGCTACAAGGCACATGAGTCTGATGTTTGTACATCCACGCTCCTTAAGCATATCGATCGCGTCGCAAGAGCTGCCGCCTGTGGCGAGCATAGGGTCTGTTACGATCACGAGTCTCTCCTGGATATCTTCTGGAAGCTTGCAGTAGTAAACTACTGGCTTGTGTGTCTCCTCATTTCTGTAGAGACCAATGTGGCCAACCTTTGCTACAGGGACAAGTGTCAGAAGGCCGTCAACCATACCTATGCCTGCACGCAGGATAGGCACGATGGCGAGCTTTCTACCTGAAACCTTCTTTGCCATCATCTTGCAGATAGGTGTGTCAATCTCCACTTCCTCAAGAGGAATGTCTCTTGTGACCTCGTATCCCATAAGAAGTGAGATTTCAGTGAGGAGCTCACGGAAATCCTTAGATCCGGTCTCCTTCTCTCTCATGATGGTCAGCTTGTGCTGGATCATCGGATGATTGATGATATGTACTTCGCTCATAGTGTGTAATTATGTGATGTTATTTCTGGCTTATCAGATACTCAGCGATCTGTACGGCGTTGAGAGCGGCTCCCTTCTTGATCTGGTCTCCTGAGAGCCAGAGTGTGATGCCGTTCTCGTTTGCAAGGTCCTTGCGTACGCGACCCACATAAACGTCGTCCTTGCCACCAGTGTAGAGCGGCATTGGATAGGTGAGTGTGGCTGGGTCATCCTGGAGGGTTACTCCTGGAGCGGCAGCGATCGCTGCCTGTACTTCCTCAACGGTCAGAGGCTTCTCAGTCTCGATCCATACAGCTTCTGAATGCGAACGGAGAGATGAGATGCGTACGCACATAGCAGATGTCTTGACGTCAGAATGAAGAATCTTCTTTGTCTCATTGAACATCTTCATCTCCTCCTTCGTGTAACCATTGTCCTGGAATACGTCGATCTGAGGGATTACGTTGTACGCAAGCTGGTAGGCAAATTTATTTACCGTCACAGGCTTACCCTCGACGATCTCCTTGTACTGCTGCTGAAGCTCAGCCATCGCCTGTGCACCGGCTCCCGATGCAGACTGGTAGCTTGCCACATGGATGCGAGTGATGTGAGAGAGCTTCTCGATAGGCTTGAGCACTACTACCATCATGATGGTAGTGCAGTTTGGATTTGCAATGATGCCGCGTGGACGTACGAGAGCATCCTCTGCGTTGCACTCAGGCACTACGAGAGGAACGTCTGGATCCATACGGAATGCGCTTGAGTTGTCAATCATCACGGCGCCATGCTTGGTGATGGTCTCTGCGAACTCGCGAGATGTACCTGCACCCGCAGACACGAATGCGTAGTCTACTCCCTTGAAGTCGTCGTTATGCTGGAGAAGTTTTACCTCGATCTCCTTGCCCTTGAAAGTGTATTTGCGTCCAGCGCTTCTTTCTGAACCGAAGAGAAGAAGCTCATCTGCTGGGAAGTTTCTCTCTTCAAGCACTTTGAGGAATTCCTGTCCAACTGCGCCGCTGGCGCCTACAATTGCTGCTTTCATTTTATGCTTTTTGTTAAGTTTATTAGTCTATTTGATGTTTGCTATGCCAAGGATGTCTGCGAAGACTCCAGCGGCTGTAACGTCTGCACCTGCACCGTAACCCTTGATGACGAGCGGGTCATCGTGATAGCGTGATGTGGTGAGAAGGACAATGTTATTTGCTCCCTCGAGCTCGTATGCTGGATGCTCGGCAGATACGGTCTCAAGTCCTACGGTGTACTGTCCGTTCTCCATCCTTGCCACATATCTGAGTCTCTTGTTCTCTTTCTCTGCCTTCTCACGAAGTGCTTCGAACTTGGCATCCTGCTCAGGAAGTTTCTCCCAGAACTCATCCAGGCTGCACGCAAAGAGCTCGTTTGGAATTACTGGAGCAGCCTTGATGTCGCTCTGCTCAAGCTTGTTTCCGGTCTCTCTGGAGAGGATGAGAAGTTTTCTCATGACGTCCTTTCCGGATAGGTCGGTTCTAGGATCTGTCTCTGAGTATCCGTGCTCCTTGGCAAGTCTAACAGTCTGACTGAAAGGGATTTCCTTGCTTATGGTGCTGCATATGTAATTAAGTGTACCACTAAGCACTGCTTCGATCTTCTCTATCTTGTCTCCGCTGTTCTTAAGGTCGCTCATAGTACCGATGATAGGGAGTCCAGCACCTACGTTTGTCTCATAGCAGAAGCGACAGCCGTTCTTTCTTGCGAGGCTCTTGAGTTTCTTGTAATGCTTGTACTCTGAAGATGCAGCCATCTTATTTGCAGCCACTACTGAGATACCATGGCTAAGAAGTTTCTCATAAATGTCTGCTATTTCAGCACTTGGGGTGCAGTCCACGAATACTGAACCATAGAGTTTCATGCCAATCACCTTCTCGCAGAGGATTTCTGGAGTGATGTCCATTCCTTCTGTCTGAAGCTTCTCGCGATAACCGTCGATAACGAGTCCGCTAGGGTCGAAGATGGCCTTTGTGCTACGTGCGATACCGGCTATGTTTATTCTGAGGTCCTTCTCCTCGAGAAGATACTCGCTCTGGCTATTGATCTGCTCAAGTAGCTTCGAACCTACAGTTCCTACTCCGCATACAAACACATTGAGTTCCTGACACTCGTTCAGGAAGAAGGTGTTATAAAGAGCGTTAAGTGCTTTGTTTACAAGTGCTTTCTCTACGACGATGGAGATGTTTGACTCTGATGCGCCCTGTGCGCAAGCGATAGCACTGATACCATTCTTGTTAAGGCAGTTGAAGAGCTGGGCTGAAGTACCGATGTAGTTCTTCATGTTCTCTCCTACGACCGATACGGTAGCGAGGTCGCTCTGTACCTTTACAGGCGACATCGCGCCCATGCTGATCTCGGCCTCGAATGCATGATTCAGCACTTCGCAAGCCTTCTCGGCATCCTTCATCCTGAGTCCGATGGTGATGCCTGTCTCGGAAGATGACTGACAAGCGAGGAATACGCTAATATTGTGCTCAGAGAGCGAACCGAAGATGCGACTGTCGATACCTGGAATACCCAGCATGGTAGGGCTGGAAATGTTTATGAGACAGGTATCGTTTATGGATGTGATGCCTGTGAGAGCGGAGTCATTGGCCTTCACATCTTTCTTGATGATGGTGCCAGGCGCTGTAGGGTTGAATGTGTTCTTGATGAGAATAGGAATTCCCTTGGTGAACACAGGGTAGAGGGTAGGTGGATAAACTACCTTCGCACCGAAGTTACAAAGCTCCATGGCGTCGGCGTAGCTGAGCTCATCGATGACCCTGGCTTTCTTGATGATGCGTGGGTCGGCTGTCATGAAGCCATCCACATCTGTCCATATCTCGAGAATCTCTGCATCGAGGTTTGCGGCGATGAGGCTGGCAGTGTAGTCTGAGCCACCACGACCAAGGTTTGTGGTCTTTCCTGTGACTGTGTCTGTGCTGATGAAGCCAGGAACTAGGGCTACCTTACACTTGGATGCGAAGTCGCCAAGCTCCTTCTTGATGAGCGTATTTGTGGCTTCTACATCAATGACACTGTCCTCAGTGGTCTTGATGAATCCCAATGAGTCAAATCTCATGGCGCCATCGATGAGGGTCGCAGCGATATGTGATGAGATACGCTCTCCGAAGCTTACGATTTCATCGTATGTTCTTTCAGACAGGTCTCCAAGGAGGAATACTCCACGGTATATGGTCTCAAGTTTGTTCAAGAGCACGTCGACCTTTTCCCTGAGGTCAGACTTCTTCTGAGGGTCAGCGATGACCTCCTCGATCATGTCTATGTGACGCTGTTTTATTTCGGCGAACTGCTTCTCGTAATCTGCATCTCCAGCCTCCGCCATCTTTGAGGTGAGGATGAGTTTGTCAGTGATGCCGCCCAGTGCGGATACGACCACTACAGCAGGGCCGTCGATAGCCTCGACAATGCTCTTTACGTTTCTGATGCTGGCAGGTGTCCCTACCGATGTGCCTCCAAATTTGAGTACTTTCATTCTTTGTGTTATGTCTACTAACTAATATTAAAAATATTAACCTACAAATCTAGCACTTTTTCTGCGATTTACATCATGTTTGGCGGGCATATTTGCCTTTTGCTTTTCTATAGAGATTTTTGTGACATTTGTGGGGATTATTATTTATATTTGTTTTTTATTTTGGCAAATAACGGACTGATATATCATGAATACAAAAATCGGAACAAAATGTGTACAGTCAGGATATAATCCTGGCAAGGGAGAACCTAGACAAATTCCTATTATTCAGAGCACTACCTTCAAGTACGAAAATAGCGACCAGATGGGACGCCTCTTCGATCTTGAAGACAATGGATATTTCTATACCCGTCTCGCAAACCCTACGAATGACCATGTCGCAGCGAAGATCGCTGACATGGAAGGTGGAGTCGCAGCTATGCTTACATCCTCAGGACAGGCTGCAAATTTCTTTGCTTGCTTCAATATCTGTGAGGCTGGTTCGCACATGATCTCTACAGCCAGCATCTATGGAGGTACATTCAATCTTTTCGGATGCACATTCAAGAAGATGGGCATTGATGTGACTTTTGTCGACCAGGACGCATCTGATGAGGAGTTCGAGGCAGCTTTCAGACCGAACACAAAGCTCGTTTTCGGTGAAACCGTGTCAAATCCAGGTGTAAGAGTTCTTGACATCGAAAGGCTCGCAAGCATTGCACATAAGCATGGTGTGCCTTGTGTCATTGACAACACATTCCCTACACCGGTAAACTGCCGTCCTTTCGAGTGGGGAGCTGACATCGTCACTCACTCAACCACCAAGTACATGGATGGTCATGGCGTACAGGTGGGCGGTGTCGTCGTTGATAGCGGAAACTTCGACTGGGATGCTCAGGCTGAAAAGTTCCCTGGTCTATGTGCTCCAGACCCTTCATATCACGGCCTTATCTACACAAAGAGCTTCGGCAAGCTTGCCTACATCACGAAGGCTACAAGCCAGCTCATGCGTGATTTTGGCTGCATCCAGAGCCCTCAGAATGCATTCTATCTTAACCTTGGACTTCAGACGCTCGCTGTGCGCATGCCTCATATCTGCCAGAGTGCAAAGAAGGTGGCTGAGTACCTGAATGCTCTCCCTGAAGTGAAGTGGGTTCGCTATAGCGACCTTGAGGGGGATGCTGAGCACGAGCGCCAGCTGAAGTATCTTCCAAATGGTTCATGCGGTGTGATGGCATTTGCCCTGAACGGTGGTCGTGAATTTGCGAACAAGTTCATGGATGCTCTTCGCCTCGTAACCATTGAAACACACGTGGCGGATTGCTACACTTGCATACTTCACCCAGCATCTCATACCCATCGCCAGCTCACTGACGAGCAGCTGCTTGAGGCAGGCGTGGATCCAGACCTCATGCGTCTCAGCATTGGTCTTGAGGATGCAGACGATATCATTGCAGACATAGCACATGCACTTGAGGTAGCAAAGAACTCATAATCCACTTTAGATGATTAGACGTAAAGTTTCCATTGATAGTCCCTTCCACTTCGAAAGAGGTGGAAGTTTGGACCATATGGATCTAGTATATCACACCCCGGAAAGAGAATACTCGAAAGGGGAGAAGGTGATTTGGATTTGTCATGCCCTCACGGGCAATTCAGACCCGGAGGATTGGTGGCCACAGATGGTAGGCAAGGGCACGCTCATTGACGTCGACAAATACTATGTCGTATGTGTCAGTATGATTTGCTCTTCTTACGGGGAGTGCTCTCCAGCTACTATCGACCCAGCCACGGGAAAACCTTATCTTCTTTCATTCCCGGATACGACCATACGAGATATGGTACGAGCAAATATCCTTGTGCGTAAGCACTTGGGTATCGAGAAGATAGACCTCATGATTGGCCCTTCCATTGGCGGTTTCCTCACTTACGAGTGGGCAGTAATGGAACCAGAAGTCATTAAGAATGCCTTCTTCCTCGCGACTGCAAATAGGGTCCCTCCATTTCTCACCGCATTCAATGAGTCTCAGCGTATGGCAATGCTGGCAGACCCTACTTTCAAGGAAGCTAAGGATATTCATGGCGGCGAGCTAGGTCTTAAGTGTGCGCGCTCCATCGCGCTCATCTCGTATCGTACCTGTGACGGATATAATACTACCCAGAGCGAAAAGGATGACGATATTATGGTCGCAGACCGTGCGTCGTCGTATCAGCGCTACCAGGGTGAGAAACTTATCAGAAGGGAGTTTGATGCATACAGCTATTGGTATCTTTCTTATGCACTCGACAGCATGAACCTGGGTAGAGGAAGGGGCGGCGTAGAAGCGGCGCTTTCTACTATCAAGGCGAAGTCGATCGTGGTGAGCATCACCAGCGACATGCTGTTTCCGCCATCGCTGGGCGCCGCTTCGGCAGCAGCCATACCAGGTGCAGTGCACAAGCAGATAAGTTCCATCTATGGTCATGATGGATTCCTGATAGAAAACGATCAGCTCTGCGATATACTTGCACCTGTAATAGATACACTCTAAATACTTGACTATGAACTGGGAAGATGTCATCAAAAGGGCCTTCGCCCTTATCAATGGTGAGGATGATACTATAGCTTGTTACGCAAATATCTCATCGCTTATACACGAGTCTGCCGGATATTGGTGGACAGGTTTCTATCGTGTCGATAAGGCATCGAACCAGCTTGTGCTTGGACCTTTCCAGGGTCCTGTCGCATGTACGCGCATACCATTTGGACGTGGCGTATGCGGCACGGCTTGGAAAGAGGAGCGCGTAATCATTGTCCCTGATGTAGAGAAGTTTCCGGGACACATAGCATGCTCAAGCCTATCACGTAGTGAGGTGGTATTGCCTATACGTGAGAGGGGAGAGATCATCGGCGTCCTGGATATAGATAGCAAGAATCTGGACGAATTCAGCGAAGAGGATGCCGCTGCGCTTGAGAGAATCTGCGTGATGCTAGGATGCCGCGTACGACCAGAGATTGTGGATTACGTGGAGGGGAGCATCATACCTCGTTATGATGCGTTTGACAAGGGCCATCAGAGGGATCATGCGAAGTATGTTATCTCGCAGTCGATGAGACTTGCCTCGTTCTATGATGTCGACCCTGAGCTGGTTTATGTGGCTGCCGCCTTTCATGACACTGGACTGTGCGAAGACAGAAAGACACACCATCTTGTGTCCGGGCGCATTATCCGTGCAGATGAGAAATTGAAGGAGTGGTTCAGTCCAGCGCAGATCGAAATCATTGCCAATGCTGCAGAAGATCATAGAGCATCGTCAGATCACGAGCCACGCGGCATGTATAGCCGCATCGTGGCAGAAGCCGATAGGCAGATTATCCCTGATGTGGTGATACGCAGGACTGTCCAGTACGGCATGGCGCATTATCCAGAATTGGACAGGGAGGGGCATTGGCAGAGGACCTTGGAGCACATGCATGAGAAGTACGCAGAAGGCGGCTATCTCAAGCTCTGGGTGCCACAGTCGCCAAACGCTGAGCGTCTGGCAGCGCTTCGACAGATAATCAAGGATGAGGCAGCCCTGAGGAAGTTGTTCGATGCTTTTTACGAAGAAGAAAATCTATAGGCTTATGAATACCAAATATTGTGCACCTACAGTGGATGTCATGGAGCTCGAGCTGGAGACTGGCATCCTGGGCTTCTCACAGGGAAGCGAGATTATCACTCCGATGGACTTTGACTATTATGAGTATGAAGAGATTGTATAGCTTTGCTATAGCGGTGCCATGTGCATTGCTCGCGCTTGTTTCATGCTCTGTCAAGGAGGATGTCGCAGATGTAGATAATACTTTGGTTCAGCTTCCTATGGTCATAACCATTGACCCGGGCAATGATCCTGATACTAAACACACCTACGATTTCGCCGGTGGTCGCATGCGCATGCATTGGGAGGATGGTGATGCTGTGTACTGCTCGCCTGCATATCGCAGTGGCTTGGGCTGTGCTTATAGGGTGCCTACTGGTGGGGCTGCTACAAATACCTTTGTGGCAGATAGACAGATCACATCAGCGACTACAGACCATGCTTACTATTATCCAGCATCGAAGGTGTATAATGACGCTTCATTCATGCGATTCTCGTATGCGGGTCAGGTGCAGCGTAAATCTGCGCCGATGGCTCATATGTCGGAGTATCATAGTATGAGACAGGTGCTCAAGTACTCCGGATATAATTCAAACTATGATATGGCAAATGTCTCATTTGCCGGTTCTCTGAAGTCTGGATGTATGATCTTCTACCTTAGTGGTGTGACATTCGTTAATCCAAGGAAGATCATGCTTCAGGTTCTTAATGGCTCTACTGTACTGACCAATGTCTTATACGAGCAGAATCGTCTGAGTTCTGCGTATAACGATTCTGATTCTGGCGAGACTGTTGTATGGCCTTCAAATGTCGCATCTCTATCCCTCGGACTTGAAGGGTATGGCACAGAGACAAGCTTGACAGCCTACATGATGCACACATGTACCGATATGGCACTTCCTGCAGGCTGTAAACTAAGAGTGACGGTGATTGGTGACAAATCTTACTATGCTGATACTGTCATTCCTGCAGCAACTGCCATCAAGGGTGGCTACTGCAGCGGCCTTTCTGTTGACAGCGGATGGCATGAACTGGCAGGAGACTATACGGAGTACAGCTGGGATGGCGATGTGGTTACACTTCAAAACCCTGGCACTAACCTTGACCTCGTGATCATGGGAGATGGCTTCATCAAGGAAGATTTCGATAATGGAACTTACGACCAGATCATGCGCCAGGTCTACTCTGAGTTCTTCTCAGTAGAGCCGTATGCTACGCTTAAGAATGACTTCAATGTCTTCTACGTGAAGACACCATCCCCTCAGCGAACAGGGGCTACAAACACTGGTGCAAATGGCGCTACAAATAGTGGCAATGTGACTAAATTCTCTGTGCAGTTCACTGCGAATTCGACAAGTTTGAGTGGAGACAATGCCCTTGCCCGTGAGTATGCAAAGAGAGCATTCTCTACAAATGCCAATGAACGCATCAAGGATGCTACCATCGTTGTTGTGGCGAACCAGGCTTGCCGTGCCGGCACTTGTCATAACTCATGGGGAAGTGCTAATGGTAGAGATTATGGTCAGGCAAGTGCCGTAGCGTATATGGCACTAGGTAGAACCCAGGCTGAGAGAGTGCAGCTCATTCACCATGAGGTCAATGGACATGGATTCGGTAAACTCGCTGACGAGTATTCACATAGTATGACTTCTTTCAATTATAGTTGGTGGACAGACCTTCAGAATCAGCATGCTTTGGGTCTATTCAGAAATGTTGATAAATACGTGACGTCTAGATTTAACTCATCATTTGGTGTCTCGGAGCCATTGACTTCCAACTCTGAAGTATTATGGTACGACATGATAGGTTCTGTCAATCATTATGAAAGTAGTTCAGTTGAATCTCTTGGCTTCTATGAGGGCGCAAAAACTTATTCAATGGCATTCTGTCGTCCTACTGAGACAGCGAGCAAGTCTATCATGAATGCAAATACTGGTATCTTCAACGCTATCAGTAGACGTCAGATCCTGTATCGCTACAGAAGACTCAAGGGTGAAGTTACTTCCAATATCTTCGGTACTTCTCAGGAACTCAATTACTTCCTTCAGTGGGATGCTGCGAATTTCCTTCCAAAGATGTCAAGCATGTCCACTATGTCGACAGTTCCTCCTATGCTGAATGCTGACAATTATGAGCCAGAGGCTCTTCTTCCTTTTGCAGAACCTGTAAATGAGGAGGGTGTTTGGGTCGACGGAGTATTCTATAAGAACCAGTAATCTATGTGGCTGATAGTAGCGGCACTCTTGCCTGAAGCACTTCTTTTCTACTACATTTACAGGAAAGACAAGTACGCCAAGGAACCAACGAATCTTCTGGTCAAGGGATTCGTCTTTGGCGTGCTATCTGCTGTGCTTTCTTTGGTTTTCTCCACTCCTCTCATGGATATGGGGATAGTTCCTTCCGAGCCTTCCAGTGCACTTGATTTTATCAAAGTGGCAATCTTTGGCGCTGGTATTCCTGAGGAACTTGCGAAGTTTGTGATGCTATGTCTGCTGCTATACAAGAACCCATATTTCGATGAGTATTTTGACGGCGTGGTGTATGCCGTTACCATTGGACTTGGATTCGCCGGATTTGAAAATGTCCTCTATCTGATAAGAAACTTTTCTGATTGGATGACTGTAGGTGTGGTCAGAGCGGTCACAGCCGTGCCTGCGCATTTCTTCTTCGCCGTGGTCATGGGCTATTTCATCTCCCTCGCCAGATTCGGTTCGTCTTCATATAAAATGAAGAACTTGGCGTATGCACTGATTCTGCCTATTCTTGCACACCTTTCCTATGATGCACTTCTCATGGTTTCGGGCACATCTGCGGCATTGTTCGGTATCCTTTCGTTTGTCTTCATCTATTTCTTCATTCACCTTGCCAAGTTCAGTAAGCACAGGATCAGTTCATTGCTTGCCATGGATGACTCGCGCACTGCCCTTGATGAGATAGATGACCAGTCGCCAGTGGACCCTATAGATGAAAGTGTAGAGAGTTAAGGATATGAAGGTGAGACGAATCATTTCTGCCCTGTGCATCGCTGTAGCCGTAGTTTCTTGCTCCGTCAAGGAGGAAGTCGCTGTGGAACCTGATGCTGTGATACCTATGGTCATCACCATTGACCTGGATGATGCGGGTACAAAGACCACTTATGATTTCGAGACCGGAAGGATGCGCACGCATTGGGAGGATGGAGACGCTGTTTTCGCCTCGCCTGTAGGACGTTCCGATGAGGGATCGATTTATCGAGTGCCAGCTGGTGGTGCTGCTTCAAATACATTTGTAGCAGACAGGGCTATCACCTATAAGTCCACTCAGCATTTCTTCTTCTACCCTGGTGACAAGATTATCAATGACCCTCAGTTCATGCTCTTCTCATACGAGGGCCAGGTACAGAAGAAGTCTGATCCTCTAGGTCACCTGTCGCGTTTCCACTCCATGAGGCAGTATGTCTATCCGTCGCAAAGCAGTGCCGACTATGACGTGTCGCACGTCTCGTTTGCTGGATGTACACAGTCTGGATGTATGAGGTTTATCCTGAGTGGAGCGACTTTCAAGAACCCTAAGAGCATTGAGCTGCAGCTGCTTGAGGCTGGTCAGCCGCAGACTGTTTTCTATGACAAGAACTATCTTGCGAGTGCGTTTAAGGATACTCCATCTGGTATGAGCAATGTGTGGCCTTCGAGGGTTTCCTCCCTTTCGATCGGGCTCGAGGGCTATGGCACGGAAAGCCAGTTGGTGGCTTACATGATGCATGGCTGCAAGGACGTACCCCTTCCTGCAGGCAGCTCGCTCAGGGTGATTGTGCGTGGCGACGAAGTTCTATATGCGGATGTCCCTATATCCAAAGATGATGTCATCAAGGGTGGCTACTGCAGCTCGCTGTCCATTTCGGAGGGCTGGAAGAAGGATTCGGCTCGTGATGGTGAGGTGGTGACCCTCCAGGAGCGAAGCGATGGCAAGGGAGTGGATGTGGTCATCATGGGCGACGGCTTCATTGAGGAGGACTTCGAGAATGGCACATATCAGCAGATGATGCTGAAGATCTACCAGGAACTGTTCTCGGTGGAGCCTTATGCGTCCCTCAAGGATGCGTTCAATGTCTATTATGTCAATGCAGTGTCTCCAGAGCGCATCGATGCAGTGAATACAGGCTCGAATGGTGCTAAAAATGGTACTGCCGTGACCAAATTCATGGTGCAGTTCAAGGAGAATTCCACACACATGAGTGGTGACAATGAGCTCGCGCGCACCTACGCGAGGAAGGCGTTCAAGACAAACGCAAGCAATCGCATCAAGGATGCCACCATCCTCATGGTGGCTAACCACAAGTGCCATGCGGGAACATGCAGCTCAAGCATCACCACGAACTCTCCATACGACTATGGCCAGTCATCATCTGTGGCTTATTTCGCAATAGGAAGAACAGACTTGGAGACTGTGCAGGTCATTCATCACGAGGGCAATGGTCATGGTATAGGAAAGCTCGGTGACGAGTACTACAGTAACTCATCATTTACCTTCACCCAGTCACTCTGGACGAATCTTGAGACGTCGCACAGCCGTGGACTTTCGAGAAATGTGGACAAGTATGTCACTGCGAACTTCAACTCCAAGTTCCCTGATTTTGCCACGACCCCTACTCGCGATGATGAGGTCCTGTGGTATGACCTGATAGGCACGAGGAATCATTACGAGAGCTCTTCAGTGGAGTCTCTGGGAATCTTCGAGGGAGGAAAGACCTACAGATGGGGCTTCTGTCGCCCTACATATTCTTCTAGCCAGAGCATCATGATGTCAAATGCCGGCATTTTCAATGCTATCGGTCGTCGACAGATTCTCTATAGGGTGCGCTACCTCACTGGCGAGATTACCTCAAACTGTTGGGGAACACGTGAGGAACTGGAGTATTTTTTGGAATGGGACGCGAAGTATGTCCTTAATAAAGGCTATGTATCCATAATTCCGTCGTCGCTGAGGGCTGACAACTATCAAGAAGAGATGCTGCTTCCTTACGCTCCCGAAGAGTTTGAAGAAGGAGACTGGGTGGATGGAGAATTCATCCCTAAAGCGACTTCTGGTAGGCGATTCTAGGTGAACCATCTGCTATATAGATGATTCCGCATCTTTTGAAACCATACTTCGTGACTAGATTCTGCATGGGGAGATTGTCCTCATGGGTGTCGATGCGTATGGTGTCGATGATAGAGAAACAATGATTGAATACGAATTCACCAATGCCTCTGACGCTGCCGTCAGAGGCTATTCTGTGAATCGTGCCGTATGGCGCATCAGAGGGCCATTCGCCCTCAATATAGCTGTATGTGGGGTCAGCCCCCAGGATGAGGCAGAAAGTCGCCACTGGCTTGCCTTCTGACTCTACCATGAAGCAGTGACCTGCGCTGATCTCGCTTAGAAGAAGCTCGTCGCTAGGGTAGGGACCATTCCATTGCTCAAGGTTCCCAGTAGAGCGCATGAAGGATTTCGCTGCGGCAAATATGCGCTGCAGCTCCTGAAGATCAGAGTTTAAGGCAGGTCTGATAAGCATGTCTAGAGGCCTTTCTTTACCTTGGCAATGAACTGGCGTACGTGCTCGGTATACTCTGCAGGGTAATCCTTGTAGGCCATAGCGTGCTCTGTGCCTGGAGCAACCCACATCTCCTTGTAGCCCTTCACCTTGGCGTCATAGTTCTTCTGAAGGTGTGCAAATGGTACGAAGTCGTCAGCGTCTCCATGGATGAAGAGCATAGGCTTCTCGCACTTCGCGAGCTGAGCCATTGACGAAGCCTCCTTGAATGACCATCCATAGCGGTGCTTGCAGACAATGCTTGCGCTGTTCAGGACAGGGAAGGTAGGGAGGTGGAACATCTGCTTGAGGTTGTGTGCGTACTGGTCCCAAACAGAAGAGTATCCGCAATCCTCCACAAATGCCTTGACATAGTCAGGGGTCTCGTCGCCACTGACCATCATGGTGGTAGCCGCACCCATTGACACACCATGGAGTACCATGAAGTCATCGTTGTAGATGTTATGCGCTACCTTGATCCATCTCTCGATGTCGAGGCGGTCAAGCCAACCCATCTGCACTGCGCGTCCCTCGGACTCTCCGTGGTAGTGGAGATCTGGCACGAGAACATTGAAATTCAGTGAATCCCTGTACATCCTCACAAGGTTCAGGAAGCAAATGTGGTTGTCGGTATATCCGTGGATGACAATGGCTGAGCCCTGTGCGTCTTCAGGCTGGCTGGCTTTTGCGTACACTGCGTGTAGCCTGTAACCGCCCTCGCCGATGATGGTGGTGTCCTTGAACTCGCCTGAATTGTGAAGGTCGTCATACCACTTGATGATGCCTGGGTATCTGGATTCTGTCTTCTCCCTGTCGCCTTCGATGTCGTTTCCGTGCTCCTCAGGAAGGAGTGCGTAGTTACACATGTATTTGCCGACGAAGCAGCTGCTGGCCATGGTCATTGCGAGTGCCAATGATGCCGCAATACCCAAAATTCTTGATGTTTTCATTTGGTTTGTCAATTATTAATTGTACAAATATAACAAATTTTCCTATGTTTGCTATGTGAAGAAGTGCGATGTAATACTTGTTGAGGCAGGTGGTAACGTGGGCTATCAAGTGCTGCGCAGCCTGGTGCGTCGTGGCCTGTCAGTCGCAGTATGCGACACCAGGGCAGACGGCATCGCCTTTCACTCTCGTTTCACTCGCGGCAAGCGCTTTCTCATTGCTCCACCAGTAAAGCATGAGGGCGAGTATATCGCAAGACTTCACTCGCTGGTCACGCAGACTAGGGCCTCGGTGGTTATTCCCATCTTCCATCCGGAAGTGCTTGCGCGTCATAAAGATGAGTTCCCCGGGGTGACTATCCCTGTAGCGGCATCTGGCTTGCTGGAGCTCCTTGACGACAAGAAGATGGCGTGCTCGCTTGCAGCGTCACTGGGCGTTCCTCAACCGAAAATGTATTCTTCGCCTTCGGATGTCCAGTCGTATCCCGTGGTGTTCAAGAGAGTCAAGGGACAGGGAGGCGACTCGGTTTATTTCCCTGCCAATGAAACAGCTCTACTAAACCTTGTCTCCAAGTCCAAGCGGGGGAGTTACCTTATCATGGATTACATCGAAGGTTACGACGTCTGCGTCGATGCTATCCGCATCGGTAACACATTTGCGGCAAGTGCATACAGAGTCCATTTCCCTTTGTCCAAAGGTGTATCAATCCTACGCGAAACCATCTCGGTCCCACTCCTTGAGGAATATGTTCGGGAGATGCTCGAAGCATCTGGTTATGAGGGAGTTTGTGGCTTTGACTTTAGATACTCCGTTAAGGATAAGAGCTTCTTTTTCCTAGAATGCAACCCTCGCTTTTCCGGCGGCATCTCGTCCTCCATCGCCTCCGGCCTCGACCTCCCGTCACTGCTGCTCGACCACACTCCAAGCGCCGGCGCCCCAGCGCCGCGCGCCGCTCGCACTGCGAGCGCGGGTGCTCACGCCCCGCGCGTCGGATTTGGCCACTTGACAAATGCGGGCGTGCATGCATCGCACGACGATCACATGGCGAGTGCGGGAGCTCACGCTCCGCGCGTCGGCGTCGTGACCAAATCCTACCGTGCCGCCAGGCTCTGGCGCCGCAAATTCCCATCTTCACCCCTCCCATCCCTGCCGGTCGATCGCTACGACGACCTTCCCATAACCGATCTCCCGGCCCTCCTCTTCACCCTCCTTCATCGTTAGGGTTTGCCTGCGCGCCTCTCGTGCGCAGAATGAGCATCTCCGCGCACGAAACCCTCGCTAGTGCGTCTCTCGTGCGCAAAATGGTCGTCTCCGCGCACGAAACCCTCGCCGGACCGCCTCTCGTGCGCAAAATGGTCGTTTCCGCGCACGAAACCCTCGCCGGACCGCTTCTCGTGCGCAAAATGACTGTCCCTGCGCACGAAACCCTTGCTTGGCCGTCTCCCGTGCGCAAAATGGCTGTCCCTGCGCACGAACCCCTTGCCGCAAAGGGCGAGGTCGGCCGGAGGCGAATGGGCCACAAAGCTTGCGTGCTGCGCACTCCATCCCCCCTCGCTGCGCGAGGTACCCATTCACGAGGCCATGGGCGGC
>JAKSJM010000057.1 GCA_024398075.1 Bacteroidales bacterium
AGAAGAAGGTTCTTGCTATGAATGAAGGTAGCAAGAAGAAAGAGGTGGTCAAGACTTGGTCTCGCGCCAGCATGATTTCACCTGACTTCATCGGCCATACAATCGCAGTTCATAATGGAAACAAGTTCATTCCTGTTTATGTAACTGAGCAGATGGTAGGTCACAAACTCGGCGAATTCGCCCCTACACGTACATTTAGAGGTCATTCAGGTAACAATAAGAAGTAAAAACTATGGGACAGCGTAAGAAACTCATGGCTGATCGCCTCAAGGAGGCGAAGAAGTCTACAGCTATTGCTAAGCTGAATGACGTACCTACTTCACCACGCAAGATGCGTCTCGTTGCAGACACAGTTCGTGGCGTTGAGGTTAACAAAGCTCTTGATCTTCTCCACTTCTCAAAGAGAGAGGCATCAATCAGACTCGAGAAGCTCATCCAGAGCGCTGTTGCAAACTGGGAGGCTAAGAATCCAGAGAGCGCAAAGGAGCTTGAGAATGGTAATGTATACGTTAAGACCATCATGGTTGACCAGGGACGCACACTTAAGCGTATCCGCCCTTGCCCTCAGGGTAGAGCAGGCCGTATCCGCAAGCGTTCAAATCACGTCACCGTCATTCTTGATGTAAAAAAAGCAGCAGTGGAGGAGTAAAATATGGGACAGAAAACAAATCCAATTAGCAACAGAATCGGTATCACCCGTGGTTGGGATTCTAACTGGTGTGGTGGTAACTATGCTGAGAAGATCGCTGAGGACTACGAGATCCGTAAGTATCTCACAAGCCGCCTTGCAAAGGCTAGCCTTTCAAAGATCGTTATCGAGCGCACACTTAAGCTCATCACCGTCACTATCAATGCAGCTCGCCCAGGTGTAATCATCGGTAAGGGTGGCCAGGAAGTTGACAAGCTTAAGGAAGAGCTCAAGAAGGTAACCAAGAAGGATGTTCAGATCAACATCTTCGAGGTTAAGCGTCCTGAGGTTGATGCTCATATCGTAGCTGACTCTATCGCTCGTCAGATCGAGGGCCGTGTATCTTACAGAAGAGCCATCAAGATGGCTGTCGCTAACACCATGCGTGTAGGCGCTGAGGGTATCAAGGTTCAGATCAGCGGTCGTGTAGGTGGCGCCGAGATGGCACGTTCAGAGATGTTCAAGGAGGGTCGTACCCCTCTTCACACCTTCCGTGCTGATATCGACTATGCACTTGCAGTAGCAAACACCAAGGTAGGTTGCCTCGGTATCAAGGTTTGGATCTGCAACGGTGAGCGTTATGGTAAGCAGGATCTTACTCCTAACGCAGGTGTAGCTGCGAACGCACAGGCTGCTCAGCAGCGTGGTGGTCGCGAGAACCGCGGTGGTCGTCGTGACAACCGTGATCGTCGCCCTCGCAGAAACGATAACCAGAAGTAATTTTTTCGCAATAGCGAAAAAGTGAGTATATTTACTGCCGGTTTCGGAATTCCGAGACCGGCAGTATTGATTTTTAATAATCCAGATATGAAAAAGTTATTTACTATCGCAGCTTGTGCACTCATGGCATTTGTAAGCTGCAAGCAGCAGACAAACGCAGAGAAGACCCAGGCTTATCAGGACGCTATGGACGCTCTCATCCAGGAGTATCAGACAGGTGCTGATGCACTTCAGGCAGATTCTACACTAGCTAAAGAAGACCTTTACGCTAAGTTCGCAGAGCTCGAGGAGAAGGTGACAGAGAAGATGAACTCTCTCGCTCTTGCTACCATCAAGAAGAATCCTAAGGATTCAGTCTCTCTCGTTGCACTCCGCGACTGCTATTATACTGCAGACCCTGAGGAGCTTCAGCCTGCTATCAACGCTCTTTCTGAGGAACTCAAGCAGGATCGTTTCGTACAGAGAGTAATGGAGAGCCTCGCTGCAAAGGTGGCTACCAAGGAAGGCAATAAGTTTGTTGACTTCACAGTTTCACATGTGGCAGCAGTTGAGAATGGTGAGCCTAAGTTTGAGCAGGTAAGCCTCTCTGACTATGTAGGCAAGGGCAAGTTCATGCTTGTTGACTTCTGGTCTCCATGGTGCCCTCCTTGCAAGAGAGAGATTCCAAATATCAAGAGCATCTACGAGAAGTATCATGGTGATAACTTCGACGTGCTCAGCGTTTCAGTATGGGAGGAAAGCCGTGGCATGAACTACCAGAACACCATCGATACTGCAGTGGTATATGGCATTAACTGGAACCAGATAAACAATGGTCACAGCGAGCCTACAAACCTCTATGGCATCGACGGCATCCCTCACATCATCCTCTTCGGACCAGATGGAACCATCCTCAAGCGTGGTCTCGCAGGCGAGGAGCTTGCAGCAGCTGTGGCTGAGGCACTTGGTGTGAACGAGTAGTCTTGGAACTTAGAGAAAAAATAGATCTATTGCCGCATTCCCCCGGAGTCTACAGATACTATGACTCCGAGGGAACGGTGATTTATGTAGGTAAGGCCAAGGACCTCTTCAAGAGGGTCCACCAGTATTTCGTGCCCCCCGAGAGGCTGAATACGAAGACGCGCCACCTGGTGTCGCACATTGCTGACATGCAGTATTCGGTGGTGGATACGGAAGCGGATGCATTGCTCCTTGAAAACAACCTCATCAAGCAGTACAAGCCCCGCTACAACATCCTCCTGAAGGATTCCAAGACCTATCCTTGGATTTGCGTTACGTCGGATCCATATCCGAAGGTGTTCCTTACGAGACGACATGTGAAGAATGGCTCGCGCTATTTCGGTCCATACAGCTCCGTGATGCATGCGAGGAACCTTATGGACTTCTTTACATCCACTTATCCTCTTCGTTCATGTAACATAAGGATAGACTCTCAGAGCATTCTCCGAGGCAAGGTGAGGCCGTGTCTGGACTACCAGATAGGCAAGTGCCGAGGCTGCTGCGTAGGCGCTGTCTCCATGGAGGAGTATCGCGGGTGGATAGAAGAGATAGTGGCGCTTCTGAATGGAAGCGCGCGCGATATCATTGCCCATTACAAGGAACTCATGCTTCAGGCTGCAGCAGAACTTCGCTTCGAGGATGCTCAGGCCTACAAGGAACGAATGGCGACCCTCGAGAACCATTATTCGCGCTCCATCATCACTGCCGCGAGGGATATCGATTGCGACGTCTTCACTCTTGAGATCGATGGCCTCGATGGTTTCGGCAACTTCCTGAGGGTGCGTGGCGGCTCCATCGTACAGTCGCTCAACCTTGGCTTCAAGATGCACATCGAGGAGGAGCCGGCTTCTGTGCTGAGCTCGTTCATTGGCGAGATAGAGACAAAATTCGGCGAGTTGTCACGCGAAATCATTGTCCCATTTCTGCCAGATGTGGAGATAGATGGCGTAAGCTTCACTATCCCGAAGATGGGAGATAAGCTGGCGCTGATGAAACTCAGCGCGAAGAACTCGAAGGAGTTCCACTTCAATAGCCTCAAGCAGCGAGAACAGACCGATCCGGAGTCGTTCTACATGGGTGTGATGGAGGAGCTGCAGAAGGCCATAGGCATGCCTGTGCTGCCGCGTCACATAGAGTGCTTCGATAACTCGAACATCCAGGGAACAAATCCTGTGGCGTCGTGCGTCTGCTTCAGGGACGCCCATCCTTCGAAGAAGGACTATCGCCGCTTCAAGATAAAGACGGTGGTCGGTGCCAATGATTACGCTTCCATGAAGGAGGTCGTAAACCGCCGCTACTCGCGCATGCTCGCGGAGGCCCCAGACGATCTTCCGCAGCTTATCGTGATAGATGGCGGCAAGGGTCAGCTCGATTTCGCCTACCAGGCTCTCCAGGAGCTGGGCCTGACCGACAAACTCACCGTCGTGGGCCTCGCCAAAAGGCTCGAGGAGGTGATTCGCGTAGGCGATCCTTATCCTCTCTTCATTGACAGAAATTCGCAGGCGCTCAAGGTCCTGCAGCAAATACGTGACGAGGCGCACCGTTTCGGTATCACTTTCCATCGTTCGCTCCGCTCGAAGCAGCAGGTTCATTCAGCGCTCCGCGACATCAAGGGAGTGGGCGAGCAGACGGAGCAGCGCCTCCTGCTGCACTTCGGCAGCGTGGCGCGTATCGCGGCTGCTCCCGTCGCCGACGTCGCTGCGCTGGTCGGCCCCGTTCTCGCAGACCGCATCCATAAAACCCTTAACTCCCAGGAGTAATGAAAGACGACACAAGATTCAATAAATGGTTCAATGCGTTCATCCTTCTCGGCATGACCGCAGCCCTCATCATCACCACACTCATAAAGGCAGGAAACGCGCAGACCGGTCTGTGGCTGCTGCTCATCTCTGCCTTCGGTTCCCTCATGGGAGTGCTCTCGATCGTCTGCTCGGCGAATGGCCAGATCATCACTTTCCTGTTTGGACTGCTCGATGTCAGCATATATGGTGTGATGTGTCTTGTGAGCTGGAAAAACGGCAGCTCAGGTCTCGGAAATGCTATCCTGCATTTCCTGTATTTCGTGCCTATGCAGTTTGTCGGCTATTACCAGTGGAAGCATCGTGGCGCGGGTGGCTCCTCGAAGGTGGAGGCGCGCAGGCTCACATCGAGCCAGCGCTGGCTTGTGTCAGGAATTTTCATCGTGGGCACTTTGATTGCCTATCTCGTGCTTTTGAAGTTCGACAGGTCGTCAGCCGAAGGCTTCCTTAGGGTGGCTGTTGTTCTCGATGTCCTTCCGCTTATGTGCAATGTCCTCGGCCAGTATCTTATGTCCACTGCATACATGGAGCAGTGGATACTATGGATAGGAGTGAACATTTTCTCCATAGCCATGTGGGTGTCGAACTATTCCGGCTCGGGGGATTCCTATGCGCTGATCTATATCATCAAGTATGCTTTTTATCTTCTTAACTCGCTCAACGGCTTGAGGATATGGCTGAACATGAGCAGGGCTAAATGATAGATTTTCAACCGAATATTTTAATTATTGAAATTTTTTCATTTACTTTGTAGCCCTAAAATTAGAGTGTATATATAAAATCATAAACATTAACATTATGCAGTACGAGGAAATCGTAAACAAGGTAAAGGCTATCATCGCCGACAAGCTCGCTGTAAGCGAGTCTGAGATCACTGAGACAGCTAACTTCACCAACGATCTTGGTGCAGATTCACTTGATACAGTGGAGCTTCTCATGGAGTTTGAGAGAGTATTTGGTATCAAGATTCCAGATGAGGAGACAAGTGGCATCGCTACCGTTAAGGATGCTATCGACAAGGTTCAGCAGAAGATGGCTGAGAAGGAGTAATCTTCCTTCCTTGAGATAAGTTAAAAGACCGACTCTTTCGAGCCGGTCTTTTATTTATTTGCTTATGTCTTATTCCTTAGGGAACGAGAACACTATGTTCAGCTTAGGAGTCCTGCCTGTAGGGCTGTCTGGACCATTGAGCTCTGCGCAGAAGAAACTGTCGCTGTTCATCTCGACCTTCTCTGAGGTGGTGCTTGATGAGCTTGAATAAAGAGAAGCCATCATGGCGTAGTTATAGTAGTTTGAGTAGTAGTCTCCATAACCGCCGTATCCGCCATAACCGTATCCACCGTAACCATAGCCGCCGTACCCGCCGTATCCACCATACATACTGTTGTAGTAGCTAGAGTATGCGAGGTAGTTATAGTAGTCGCTCATGGATGAATTTGACTCATTTGAGGTCACTACTGTCATGGTCGACATGTTCAGGAACCAAACGTCGTAGTTTGATATCTTGGACTCGTCCTTGAGGCTCAGGATGCTCTGGACGTGGTATGAGATGTCAGCGCTGTACTGAAGGAGAGATCTGTTGATTGCGCCTGGATCCTCATCCTCTGAAGATGTGTCTGTGAGACTGGCGAATGATACATAGTCCTCACCCTTTACCTTGACTGTAGGATTCAGGTATGAAGGGAACTTGTACATCTGCTTGTAGTCTTCTGGGAACTCGAATGGGAATACGAGTGTGGCTCTGTTCACGATCGCCTTCGATGGGTCGCCATGCTTGGAGAGCTCTGCGATGACCATCTTCTTGAGGTCTGTAGCCTTTACTACAGGCTTGAGGCCGCCACCACCTTCCACGAGGATCTTGTCCTTGGCCTTGCCTGCGCGGTCGCGTGTGCTGTGCTCTGCGATGTTCAGACAGTACTGAGGGTAGTTTCCTGATGTGCCCTTCTGGAGGAGTGAATCCACGTCCATGTGTCTGGTAGGGCTATAGTAGAAGAGGAAGCTGGTATCCTTCTGTACGCCATCATACTCGGCAACGATGTCAAGCGATGCGTATGTGTCAGTAAAGTAGTAGTACTGGCTGTCAAATCCGAGCTGGACATTGAAGGTGTTTATTCTACCGCCCTCGCCAGCAGGGACGTCGGTCTCGATGTAGATGCCAGGGAATCTCTTGAGATACTCCTTGAAGTTCTTGGTCTCGCCAGGCTTGATGGTAAGGAACTTCTGTGCGAACTCGTCTGAGAACTTGAAGGTGAGTGAATCTCCGTTGAATGTGTACACAGGAGAGCCCTTGGTGATTCTCTTCTTTCCGTGCTTGATGGAGCCGTTGATGTCGAACTTCTTGAAGTCTGGTGCCTCCTCGAGCTCGTATACATTGATGTTCTGGATGATGTACTTCTGGTTCTCGTCGGCGTAAGACACTGAATCTGGGGCTGCGTTGAAGTTGAACGCCTTGATCTTGGTGTTCTTTCCGAAGTCCATGGTGTCGAGCATAGGCACGAGCGTAAGAGCACAGCCTCTCTTGGTAAGGCCGAACTCAGGGTCCCTGATGGCACCGATGGTGATGTGGCTGTTTGAGAATCCAGAAAGGCTGTCCGCCATCTGCATGTAAACGTCCTTGAGATCCAGCTCGCTACGGTACACGCTGTACTGCTGGTCTATAGGTATCATGTTCTCTCCTACACCCATATTTGTGGAGATGCAGGAATGGCTACCGGCAAGGGCAGCCGCAGAGCATGAGAGGAATAACGCTAAGCGTTTGAAATTAAGATTCATTTCTACAACTTGTCATAAAAATTGTCATACTCCACCACGTAGCTGCCATCTGCAAGTGCTGCGGCGTCATAAGGCAGCATAGGGAGCCCCTTCTTCTCGCAGAAGTCGAGGATCTCTGGCTTGACGTCTGGTGATGCGACGATTACGCCGTCGGAGTATTCTGCTGCCAGTTTCGCAAGATTTATGCCATCGGTGGCCTCCATTACAGCGAGGTCCTCTGGCTTCAGCCCATTGAAGAGAATGTTCTGGCAGAAGTCGGCACCCAGAGAATCCTCTGGCGTGTCATTGTACAGTGAAAGAACTACCTTGCTCTTCGCGAAGATAGGGTCGTCCTTGTAGATTTTCTTTAGATACAGCGGGAGAACCTGTGAGATCCATCCTTGGCAATGTATGATGTCTGGAATCCAACGCAGCTTCTTCACAGTCTCGAGCACGCCGCGTGCGAAGAAGATGGCACGCTCTCCATTGTCCTCGAAGAACTTGCCGTCTGCATCTGTGAAGATGCTCTTGCGCTTGAAGTAATCTTCATTGTCGATGAAGTAAACCTGCATGCGCGCTGCGGAGATGGAAGCCACCTTGATGATGAGCGGCCTGTCCACTTCGCTGATGATGATGTTCATGCCAGAAAGGCGAATGACTTCGTGAAGCTGGTTCTTCCTTTCATTGATGCAGCCATAACGTGGCATGAAAGAGCGAATCTCTTTCTTTCGCTCCTGGATTCCTTGTGGGAGATAGCGTCCAATTGAAGATATTTCTGTCTCTGGGAGGTAGGGGAAAATCTCCGAATTGACGAACAGAACTCTTTTTACAGAATCTTCCATTTTAACCTATTATAATAAATTTACGAATAACAAAGGTAAGAATTTTTTTTCATATTTTGATTATTCATTATCTTTGAGTGATTTTGCAATTATGGAAAAGGGAGAGAACAAGCTAATGAGGCGCCGTTTGAGGAGCGCTTATGTGTCATCTGTGATCAGTATCAGCCTTGTGCTGCTGCTCGTCGGGGTGGCAAGTCTCCTGCTGGTGAACGCTAGAGCGGTCTCGAACTATTTCAAGGAGCACATGGAGGTATCGGTGCTGCTGAAGCCTGATGTGGACGAAGCGAGAGCATTGGATTTCCAGAAATCATTGGACTCCCTGAGATATGTGCGCAGCTCGCGCTACATCTCCAAGGAGCAGGGTACAATGGAGCTTCAGCAGATGCTGGGAGAGGATTTCCTCTCTGTATTCGAGACTTCTCCTGTGCCTATCTCTATCGCCCTCACGCTGAAGGCAGACTACGTGCTGCCGGATAGCCTCGAGGTCGTGAGGGTGGAGCTTGAGGAGATGAAGCCTGTCGATGAAGTCAGCTACCAGCAGTCGCTCATCGAGGCGCTCAATGCGAACATGGGTCGCATCTCGCTGGTGCTTGGCGTACTCACCATCTTGCTCCTCTTCATTTCATTTGTGCTGATAAACAACACGGTGCGTCTGAATGTCTTCTCGCGCCGCTTCACCATTCATACCATGAAGCTCGTGGGAGCGAAGCGCTCGTTCATACGCGCGCCTTTCCTCGTGCAAGCCATCTTCCAGGGCCTTTTCTCGGCCCTCATCGCGATGGCCATGCTCGTGGGCTTGCTCTATTTTGTGCGTAGCGAGTTCGCCCAGCTCTTCGAGATCTTCCGCGTGGAGATGCTCATGCTGGTGCTTGGCATTGTCCTCGTCAGCGGTGTGCTCATCTGCGTTTTGAGCACATTCTTTGTGGTGAACAGGCTCGTGTCGCTCTCAAAGGACGACCTTTATTATTGAAATTGATAAGTTATGGATAACAATATGTCGATGACCCCCAAGGGTCTAAAACTCATGCTCGCAGGCCTTCTGGTGATGATAGCGGGCTATATTCTGCTCATGGGCGGCGGCAGTTCCGATCCCAATGTGTTCAACTATGCCATGTTTGACTTCCGCAGACTCGTGGCTGCGCCTATCGTGATTGTGGCAGGCATCGTGGTCATCATCGTGGCCATCATGAAGCGTCCTAAATCGGAGTAGTTATGGATTGGTGGCAGGCGTTGATCCTGGGGCTGATCCAGGGACTTACCGAGTTTCTGCCGGTGAGCAGCTCGGGTCATCTGGCCATAGGACAGGAACTTCTGGGCGTGGAGGTCGCTGAGGACCTTATTTTCGATGTTACGGTGCATGCGGCGACGGTGCTCGCGACCATTGTCGTATTCAGAAAGCAGATTTGGAAGTTGCTATGCGGCTTCTTCAAGTTCAAGTACAACGACGAGACGGACTATGTGTTGAAGATCGCGGTGTCAATGATTCCGGTCTTCGTGGTAGGCGTGTTCTTCAAAGACTACGTCGAGGCGCTTTTCTCATCACTTGCCGTGGTGGGAGTGGCGCTGCTTGTCACAGCCATTCTCCTTTATTTCTCCGATGCGGTTTCGAAGACCAATGTTAAGGAGAGCGCTGCGCGCAATGGTATCAGTTACGCGCAGGCGCTCGTGGTCGGCCTCGGTCAGGCTATCGCCGTGATCCCTGGCCTCTCTCGCTCGGGCACTACCATTGGCACAGGTCTTCTGTGTGGTGTCAAGAGGGAAGTGGTGGCGCAGTTCTCGTTCCTCATGGTCCTTGTGCCTATTCTCGGTGAGGCGTTCCTGGATGTAGTGGGAGGCGATTTCGCCGCTTCGTCCATAGGTGTGATGCCGCTGCTTCTGGGCTTTGTGGCGGCTTTTGTCTCTGGACTTTTCGCATGTAAGGTCATGATAGCGCTCGTGAAGAAGGCGAAACTTAAGTGGTTCGCTCTGTATTGTGCTATCGTGGGCATTGCTGTACTGATTTTCACATTGTTCTAAGATATGGAGCGTAGCAGGATATATTTCGCATCAGACGTGCATCTCGGCCTGGACATCAAGGATCCCAAGGCTCGTGAGGAGCGCTTCGTGGAGTTCCTGCGCGCCATCCCGACCGCCGAGACGGCAGCATTGTATCTGCTGGGCGATATATGGGATTTCTGGTACGAGTATCGCGACGTGGTGCCTAAGGGGTATGTGCGCGTTTTCTCCGCCCTGCAGGGGCTGATGGATGCCGGCGTGGAGGTGTACTTCTGCCCGGGAAATCATGATATCTGGTGCTACAGCTACTTCGAAGAGCTGGGCATGAAGAAGATACAGCAGCCGTACGCATTTACCTTCGCCGGGAAGAATTTCGTGGTGGGGCATGGAGACGGCCTGGGTCCAGGCCTTCGCGGCTACAAACTCATGAACGGCATCTTCAAGAACCGCGTGTGCCAGGTGCTTTTCAGCGCTCTACACCCTTGGTTCGCATTCCGTTTCGGAAACAATTGGTCCAGCCACAACCGCCTGGCGCGTGGCGAAAAATACGTCTTCAAGGGTCCTGGTGAGCCTTTATATGAGTTCGCGTGCGAGTACGCGAAGACTCACAAGGTCGATTATTTCGTGTTTGGACACATTCATTCGCAGATAGACCTCACTCTCCCTCAGGGAGAGCGCTTCCTCGTTATGGATTCGTGGATTGATGGCGACAGCTACCTGTATTTCGCCGGTATGACGACTTTCTTCGGCTCCTCCCAGAATATGGAGTAGTAAAGCTGGTCGAACTCTCCATTCTCCCATTTCTTCACTAGCTCTTCAGTCGCCTTGTCTACGCCTTGTGGGTCGTAGTGGCTTTTCAGGTTCTGGTCGAAAAGCTTGCCTATTCCTTGCCAGAAGCCAGCGGCAAGGCCATTCTTGTAGTCTTTGATGATCTCGTATGAGGTCATGCCTATCTCTCTATCCAGCAGGCGGCAGAGCAGCTGTCCCTGGGAGATGGTCATTTTTCTGACAATGGGCTCGAACTCCTGAAGGAGCTCTTTCTGCTTCATGTTTATGTACTTCTCCTTTCCGATGCGATTCATGTCCTCTGTGTTTATGTCTACAGTGGACAGAAGCTTTTTCGCCATGAGCGCGTACGGGTATACTTTATTGAAGTTATAGACGAGCCTGTAGTACTTGCGCCAGTCTGGGCTCTTCTTCGTGCCCTTAGGATAAACCCAGATAGGGCGGAGCTCTGCTACATATACTGTGTCTCCCTGATCGTCGACGATGTACTGCATGTAGCCACTTAGATTCTTCGCTGGCTTGGTCGGTGTAGTCTGCTGCTGGACGCCCTGCTGGGCTTGCCTGGCCTCCTCTACCTTGTCTTTGGTGGACTTTCTTTTCCAGAACTGAGCGGACGCATCCTGCTGGCTGAGCGCGAGCCCAGTCAGGACCATGATCATGGTGAAAAGTGTGCGAAGTCCTTTCTTCATAAGGTGCAAAGTTACACATTTTATAGCGAAAGTCGTGCCTAATTTATGGGGTGAAAATGGGCTGTTCGAGGCGTGTCCAAAACTTGAGGAATTATTTTTCAACAATGTTTGTAAATGGTTGAAAATAACGATTTTGACTATTAACAACTCGTGTCTAAAATATGTGAAAAATAGTGTCGAAATAGTTGATAATTCAATAATTTTTACTAACTTTGCAATCCCAAAATTGAGGAGAAGTGCGCCCAACCAGCTGATTCTCAGTCATTTAGGGAAAATTGAGAATAATTTTAAAGTTATACAGAAATGTTACAACCTAAGAGAACAAAGTTTAGAAGGGAACAGAAAGGCCGCATGAAGGGTCTCTCTCAGAGAGGAAACCAGCTTGCATTCGGTTCTTTCGGTCTTAAGACCCTTGAGAATTGTTGGCTTACTGCTCAGCAGATTGAGGCTGCCCGTCAGGCTATCTCACGTTATATGAACCGTGAGGGTCAGATCTGGATTCGCGTCTTCCCTGTAAAGCCTGTTACAAAGAAACCTCTTTCTACTCGAATGGGTAAGGGTAAGGGTGATCCATACGGATTCGTTGCTCCTATCACTCCAGGACGTATCCTTTTCGAGGCTGAGGGCGTATCACTTGCTATCGCTAAGGAGGCTATGCGCCTCGCAGCTAACAAGCTCCCAGTAGATACCAAGTTTGTGGTACGTAGAGATTATGTTGAATAGTTTAATGGAGAAAGAAGAAAATGAAAATTTCTGAAGTACGCGAAATGTCCGTAGCAGATCTGCGCGACCGCATTGAGATCGAGAAGGCGAATCTTGATACTATGAAGATGAATCACGCCGTCTCTCCATTAGAGGATACATCCAAGTTTAAGAAGACCAGACAGGATATCGCTCGTATGATCACTATCCTTGCTGAGAAAGAAAAATCACAGAACTAAAAATTTAGTGACTTATGGAAAGAAATCTTCGTAAGGAAAGAATAGGATTGGTGGTCAGCACAAAGATGGATAAAACCATCGTTGTAGCCGTTGAAATCAAAGAGATGCATCCTATGTACGGCAAGTTCGTAAAGAAGACCACAAAGTTCGTAGCTCAGGACGAGAAGAATGAGTGCGGTGTAGGTGATACAGTACGCATCATGGAGACACGTCCTCTCAGCAAGACAAAGAACTGGAGATTAGTTGAAATCATTGAAAAAGCAAAATAGTCTATGATACAGCAGGAATCACGTTTACAGGTTGCCGACAACAGCGGTGCAAAGGAAGTTCTTTGTATCCGTGTACTTGGCGGTACACACCACCGTTATGCAACGGTTGGCGATACAATCGTCGTGGCAGTTAAGAGCGCAATCCCTGGCGGTGACGCTAAGAAGGGTTCAGTCTCTAAGGCTGTAGTTGTACGTACAAAGAAGGAGATTCGTAGACCAGATGGTTCATACATCCGTTTTGACGATAACGCTTGCGTCCTTCTTAACAACTCGGGTGAGCTTCGCGGTACCCGTATCTTTGGCCCAGTTGCCAGAGAGCTCCGCGATCAGTATATGAAGATCGTTTCACTGGCACCAGAGGTCCTTTAAAAATTGCACATTATGAAGAAGTTACACATTAAGAAAGGTGACACCGTGTATGTAAATGCCGGTAACGATAAGGGCAAGACAGGAAAGGTCCTCTCAGTTATCCCAGCTGAGGATCGCGCCGTTGTCGAGGGTGTTAACATGGTGAAGAAGCACACCAAGCCAAATGCAAACCAGCCTCAGGGTGGTATCGTAGAGCAGGAGGCTCCAGTACATATCTCAAACCTTAACCTCATCGATCCAGCATCTGGTAAGGCTACTCGTGTAGGCTACAAGATGGACGGCGAGAAGAAGGTTCGTTACGCTAAAAAGTCAGGAGAGGAGATCAAATAATTATGGCAAAGAACGCAAATAACGCAGCAGGTGGAGTACAGGTACTCCCTGCAGGTTACGTACCTACTCTCAAGAAGGTTTACAAGGAGGAGATCGTAGACAAGCTCATGAAGCAGTTTGGCTACAGCACTGTAATGCAGTGTCCTAAGCTTGTAAAGATTACTCTTAATGAGGGTGTTGGTGACGCTACACAGGATAAGAAGATCGTTGAGGAGTCAGCTGCAGAGCTTACACTCATCACTGGTCAGAAGGCGCTCGTAACCACATCAACCAAGGATATTTCAAACTTCAAGCTCCGTAAGGGTATGCCTATCGGCGCTAAGGTTACTCTCCGTAATGTAAAGATGTATGAGTTCCTCGAGAAGCTCATCCGCGTATCTCTCCCACGTATCCGTGACTTCAACGGTATTTCAGAGAAGATGGATGGTCAGGGCAACTACACCCTCGGTCTCAAGGAGCAGATCATCTTCCCAGAGATCGATATCGACAAGAACCCTCGTATCCACGGTCTTGAGATCACTTTCGTGACCACAGCTAAGACTGACGAAGAGGCTTACGCTCTTCTCAAGGAGTTCGGTCTTCCTTTCAAGAAACACAATAAATAAGAGAGACTATGGCAAAAGAATCAATGAAAGCTCGCGAGGTAAAGCGCGCAAAGTTAGTTGCTAAGTACGCCGAGAAAAGAAAGGCTCTCAAGGAGGCTGGCGATTGGGTAGCTCTCGATAAGCTCCCTAAGAACAGCTCTGCAGTTCGCCTTCACAACCGTTGTTCTCTTACCGGTCGTCCAAAGGGATACATGAGAGCATTCGGAATCAGCCGTATCCAGTTCCGTGAGATGGCTTCCAACGGTCTTATCCCAGGTGTAAAGAAGGCTAGCTGGTAATAGATATACCTTATATAAATTATATTATTAACAATCGGATATCGGGCGTCTACGGACGCCGGTCGTCCACAAAACAGACAAAAAAATGACTGATCCAATTGCAGATTTCCTTACTAGAGTACGCAATGCGTATCTCGCAGGAAAGAAGGTAGTAGAGATCCCATCTTCAAAGATGAAGATCGCTATCACCAAGATCCTTTGTGAGAAGGGTTACATCCTCAGCTACAAGGTTGTAGAGGGAACCCCTTCAAACACCATCAAGATCGCTCTCAAGTACCACCCACAGACCAAGGCTGCCGCTATCAAGAAGATTGAGCGCGTATCTAAGCCAGGTCTTCGTCAGTACACAGACGTTGAGAACATGCCAAGAGTACTCAATGGACTCGGCATCGCTATCCTTTCTACCTCTAAGGGTATTGTTACCGACAAGGAGGCTAAGGACATGAACGTCGGAGGCGAGGTTATTTGTTATGTTTATTAATTTCTAAAAGAAACGAATAATGTCAAGAATTGGTAAATTACCTGTAAACCTTCCTGCCGGCGTGACAGCAGAGCTTCTCGACGGCAACGTTGTTAAGGTTAAAGGACCTCTTGGTGAGATGTGTCAGAAGGTAGATTCTGATATCACCGTTACCATCGAGGGAAACGAAATCAAATTCACCCGTCCTACTGACCAGCCACGTCATCGTTCTATGCACGGTCTTTATCGTGCTCTCGTGAACAACATGGTTGTAGGTGTGTCTAAGGGCTTCCAGACCGAGCAGGAGTTCGTCGGCGTCGGTTACCGTGTTGAGGTAGCTGGCAAGCTCGTTACCTTCTCTGTAGGTTACTCACACAGCATCCAGCTTATGCTCCCTGCTGAGGTTACCGCTGAGACTCCACAGGTTAAGAAGGGTGAGAACCCTAAGCTCGTGCTCAAGAGCTGTGACAAGCAGCTTCTCGGCCAGGTAGCAGCAAAGGTTCGTTCATTCCGTAAGCCAGAGCCATATAAGGGCAAGGGTATTAAGTTTGTTGGTGAGCAGCTTCGTCGTAAGGCTGGTA
>JAKSJM010000058.1 GCA_024398075.1 Bacteroidales bacterium
TAGAGCACCTGCTTTGCAAGCAGGGGGTCAAGAGTTCGAATCTCTTTATCTCCACGAAGAAGGACATAAGCCTTACGGTTTGTGTCCTTCTTTCTTTTTGTTTTACCTCCCTTTCGTCACTTTTTTAAGTTTTGTAGCATTTCTTAAGTTTAGTTTTGCTTCATTTGCGCTTTACCTAAACTTTTGTGTGCTATGTTAGTTAACGTATTTGGAGCTAAATGCATCGGTATAGATGCAGTGCGAGTGACTGTGGAAGTAGATATCGTTCCAGGCATCGGGATTCATCTTGTAGGACTTGCAGATACTGCAGTCAAGGAGAGCCTTCTTAGGACTATTACCTCTCTTCAGGCATTGGGATATAAAATCCCGGGCAGGAAGATAGTTATAAATCTGGCTCCTGCAGATTTGAGAAAGAATGGAAGCGGATATGACCTACCCATTGCTCTAGGTATTCTTGCCGCCTCAGATCAGTGTCAGCATCAGTGTATAGAGGACTATCTCATAATGGGAGAGCTTGGCCTTGATGGCTCTGTCAGAGATGTTCCTGGAGGTCTCGCTTTTGCCGACATGGCTCGCATGGAAGGCTTCAAGGGCTGCATTCTTCCACGTACTTCTGCACTTGAGGCAGTGGAATGTCAGGATGTCGATGTTTATGGAGTATCTACTGTTCTGGAGGCTCTAAGGATAATATCTGATCCATCATCCGCTGATGATCTCTTGGTCAAGAATTCCAGAGATTATCAGAAGATGGTGCGTTCTAGGACAAAGACTGGAATAGTTGTAGATACTACGACAGGAGAAATCCTACCTGCAGATGTGCCAGAGGTCGATTTTGCCGACATCATCGGGCAGGAGAGCGCGAAGAGAGCAGTGGAGATCTGCTGCGCTGGCCAGCATAATCTGATCATGGTCGGTGCGCCTGGGAGTGGAAAGAGCTCATTGGCCAAGGCTATACCAGGCATTCTTCCTCCGCTGATTCATGAAGAATCGCTTGTCACCAGCAAGATTTACTCGATAGCTGGCGTGAGTACGCGTGGGGTCGGACTCATACGCCAGCGTCCTTTCCGTGCACCTCACTATAGCGCCTCGCTGCCCGCCATTATCGGCGGCGGCGCGGGGGATGGCATAATGCCCGGTGAAGTGTCACTGGCCTCAAATGGGGTGCTTTTTCTTGATGAATTCGGCCAGTTTCCGAAGTCCGTGGTGGAAGCTCTGCGAGGACCGTTGGAGGACCGTAAAGTGACTATTTCGCGTCTTCGCTCGAAGGTGGAGTTTCCTGCTTCCTTCATGCTGGTCGCGGCCTCAAATCCATGCCCTTGCGGTTACTTCGGGGAAGGGGACCGTTGCACATGCTCACCCACGCAGAGGCGAAACTACCTGGCGCGTCTCAGCGGGCCAATAATGGACAGAATCGACCTGCAAACCTGGGTCAGACCCCTGCCACCAGACAAGATAGCGTCAGGGCAGAAGGCGGAACCGAGCGCTGTAGTCGCGAGGCGTGTGCGTGCTGCCCGCGAGATTCAGCGCATGCGTTTCCTTGACGAGGATATCACCACGAATGCAGAGATGACAAACAGGATGATAGAGAAGTACTGTCCATTGTCCGAAGAATGTACGAAGACGCTGAATAGGCTACTTACCACCATGCATTTCTCCATGAGGGCATATTTCCGCATCATCAAGGTGGCTCGCACTATCGCAGACCTCGCTGGAGCCAAGGACATCGAGGTTCCTCACCTTCTGGAAGCTGCTGGATACAGGTTCCTGGACAGGCAAGACACTATTTGAAAAGATATTCCTATCTTTGTCACAGAAAATAGATTGTAGGATGAAGCACGAACTCACTATAGCATCGCTTGCCCAGATAGACGAAGTGGCGAGAGATTTTCTTAAGCAGATCGAGGGGCATTCCCTCATCGCTTTCTATGCCCCTATGGGCTCAGGGAAGACCACATTCACCACGGCCATCTGCAGGGTGCTTGGTGTGGAGAATGATGCAGTCAGTTCTCCTACTTTCTCCATTATCAATGAATATAGGACAGCGAGTGGCGATCCCATGTACCATTTCGACTTCTATCGTATCCAGAAGATAGCCGAGGCCTTTGACATCGGCCTCTATGACTATCTGGACAGTGGCTATCTCTGTATCATGGAGTGGCCAGAGAACATCGAGGAGATCCTTCCAGAGGAGACTCTGAAGGTGACGATAAGCGTAGACGCAGAAGGTGCGCGCCACCTCAGCTGGGAGGACTAGTAGTCCACGACATAGACTCCTGTCACGAAACCATTGACCGGGATTTCAGATACATCGCCATCGATCCATATCGATGGCTTTCCTTTTTCACGCGGAGTGATGCCGATGTATGTGTGCCCTTCATGCACGCAGGCACATCTCCACGAGAACCTGTAGCTTCTGACATCTATGTCCACCATGGTGCCGTCTGGTCTCAGATAGCACAGTCCTCCGTCCTTGTTTGGCCCCATCAGCGTCACCTTACCATGGTCCATATATGCGTGTGTCTGATATATCTTCATGGCCATTTTCGTGCCTCCATTCCACACGCTGTGATACTCGAAGGTCTCATCTATCTCGTAGCTGCACATGAACCAGGTAGCTCCCTCACTCTCAAATAGACATATGCTCTTTAAGCCAATGGTTGTGACTTCATTCAACCCTTCGATGCGGGTTTCGCTCGCGCCTTGCCTCAAAAAGATGCCACCATATCTTTTTGAATAGATGGCAGTGGTCTTTCCATCGATGACCCTTACGTCGTACAGTGTTTGCACATCGCTGTTCATCCAGACATGTTCATCTGTGCCGTCTCTAACTACATGATGGCTGCCATCTTCCGCGATGTAGTTGTAGCAGATCTTTCCCTTGCTCTCGTAAAGTGCCCCCGTAGGCCAAAATGGGGTGCTTGTAAGACTTCCAATGGCTTCGGCTGACATCCTGCTTGTCTTGATGGTTTCGTCCTCCGCAAGCATGAATCCTCTGCCTTTCTGTGCTCTCCATAGACTATGAATCTTGCTGTCTTTTTCCAGCAGTCCGATGAGCTGCCACTGTCCAGGAAAACGTGCGTATGTCTTGCCGTTTCGTAGCAGATAGGTTCCGCTGGTGTCGCAGTACTCGCAGTAGATGGCGTCGTGAAGAAAATGATGCTTGTTAGGCTCCGTGGTCGTTTTCTTGCTAGGCTTTACGGGCAATGAATATACTTTTTCTCCATCCCTTATGAGAAATATGTTTGCTTCGACATCGTTTTTTATCACGTCCCGTCTCCAGTCGTAGTCTGCAGGGAACTCCACGCCGCAAATCCACACACAGGTGCTACCAGGTGCTGGTGGCGCTATATACGAGCTGTCTATTCTGTCAGGGATGTCGTAGTCAAGCCTGTCATTTCTGCTTATTCCGGTATTCAATGACGGGATTTGTGGCGTGCACGCGCATAGCGCCACGACGATGGCTAGGTGAGCTTTCATAGTTCAAGTCTTTTTTGCAAATGAAAGCAATAAAAGCAAACATCCCAGAATCGTTCGTCACAATTCTGGGATGCTTGGTCACTATTTTAAGAAATGTAGTATTCTATAAGTTTAGACGTAAACCTACTTCGAAATTGAACATAAGCGGCTGAACTGTCCTGACGCTCATAGGCTGCTCGCAGTCGAAGAAATATCTCAGGCTCGGATCCAGATAGAGGCCTAACTTGTCAGTGAGTACAAACTGCACTCCAAGTCCTGCTGTAGCTGACCACTGAAGACCGCTGATGGTCTCGTGGTGGCGGATGGTGGTGCCCCTGTCAGAGAGTGTGAAATCATTTGCGAGTCCCTTCTCCATCATGCCTCCTGCGTAAGCGTAGAGGTTGATTCTCTCCTGAGACGAGAGGATGTCGAAATATACGTTCACAGGCACTCCTATGTAATGGATGCTGTTCTGGATCTCTGTGGTAATGTCTTTCTCGCAGCCACTTGCTCCGAACTTCATATATCTACCGGTGAATGATCTAGAGAGAAGAGTGTACTCCAGACCTGTGCCTACAGACCATCTGTCGGTGAAGTGGTACCTCACTCCAAGTCCGAAAGATACAGGGATGAAGTATGTAGACTTGCCTTCATTGTAAATGCCTGTAGTGCTTGGCGCGGCCTGAGGAATGGCTCTCTTGATAGTGCTTGCGAGTGAAGCTTCGTTGCTTGTCACGTTTCCACCTACCTTCCAGTCTATATGCTTCTTCGAAGAGATCTCCTCGCTGAAAGCGGCAAATGGATCTACCCAAGGCTCGGAGGATTTCTCCTGCTGCTCACAGACTTCAGGTTTGGTCTCTACAGTCTTTTCGGTGACGGTTTCTTCTGCTACTATGTCTTCGTTTGGCTCTGTGACCACCTCTGGTTCAGCTTCCTTGGTGACCTGTACAGCCTGCGCAACAAATGTTCTTGAATGAGCGATCTGCTCTTCGATGGTAGGGATGACCTCCTCCTCGACCTGTGAAGGTACCATCACCTCCACTGAGTCTACCTTCGCGAGGAAGTCTCCAGGGTTTACCTCCTGGGTAGGCTGATGCCTGAAGATAAGCACGCCAGCCACGATGGCGGCTGCCGCAGCCATGCCGGCCGCAGCTCTCCTCCATCTGAGGGCTACTATCTTCTTCTGATCAAGACGAGCGCTCACTGCATCCCAAACGCGTGAAGGAACTTCTTCCTCCACGTCCGAGAGCATTGATCTCAACTCCAGATCAAAATCGTTGAACTTATCTTCGTACATCTTATAAAACTCTATTTCTTGATCTTCTTCTGCAGGATGGCCCTGGCTCGCAGTAACTGACTTCTCGATGTGGCTTCGGAGATGCCAAGCGCATCGGCGATCTCCTTGTGCGAGTAGCCTTCTATAACGTACATGTTGAATACGGTTCTAAATCCACTCGGGAGCTCGCTGATGATCTTCGTCAGTTCCTTGTAACTGATGTCCTGGACTGCCGATGTAGTATCGCTCGCTAAATCGAAGGATACATCTATGTCATCGGAGTCTTTCAGAACATCGTTCTTTCTAAGGCTCATCAGTGCAGTATTTACAAAGATCTTGCGGGCCCAGCCTTCGAAGGAACCTTGTCCAGTGAAGGAGTCCAGCTTGGTGAAAAGGTAAACAAAACCGTCTTGCAGGACATCCTCTGCTTCCGTCCTGTCACCCATATATCGGATGCAGACAGCAAACATCTTCGATGCCAGCAAGTCGTATATGGCTTTCTGAGACCGCCTGTCTCCGCGCTTGCACGCTTCGATGAGCTTCATGGTCTCGTCGGCCTCCTTTACCTCCTTCACTTGCCGTTCTTGGTCTTCCGCTCGTTTCATAAGATGCGGCAATATGCTGAAATGTTGCATCGCAATCTTGAAAAAAACTTATACCAGCTACGAAATTAGCGAAAATAATGCAATTGTACCCATAAACGAAACCAAGAAATGTACTATTTTTGTAGTTAGCAAATAGTGTATGAAGAAACTAGGTATCATTTACATATCGCTCCTGCTGACACTCGCTTTTTCAGCATCCGCGCAGCAGAGAAGCGTACTTAAGGACGAGGCGTCAGCAAGACTCGTCTCAGCCATGGCTGCATACAATGCTGGAAGCTACGGCGACGCCTACAAGAAGCTTGTCGACATCATTGATCTCGACCCGACAAATGACGCTGCCATGTACTATTTAGGTCTTTGTGCGTATGCGAAAGGAGACATCGCAGAGGCTGAAGTGCATCTCAAGGAGGCGGTGAAGCTGGATCCGAAGAATTATTGGTACAACGACATGCTTGCGCGCCTGTATTCTTCTACCTCCAGGGAGGAGCTCACCATAAGTATCTACGAGAACCTCCTCAAGGACCATCCGAAGAAGCTGGATATCTATTATAATCTCGCAAACCTCTACGGAAAGACGGGAAATCTGGAGAAGATGCTGCGCACATTTGACGACATCGAGACAGTGTCTGGAAAGAATGAGCAGGTGACTCTGGCGAGATACGACGTGCTTATGCAGATGAAAAAGCCGAAGGATGCTTTCGCCACCCTGGAGAGTTATGCCAATGAATTCGCTTCTGCGCGCGTGCTCACAGCGATGGGAGACCATCAGATGCAGATGTACGATGACTCATTGGCGCTTCGCTACTATGACGAGGCACTCAGTTACGAGTACGACTTCGCGCCAGCGCTGCTCGGGTCTTCTGAGATTTACAGGCAGCGCCGCCAGTATGACAAGTATTTCAATGTGGCCTCCACCTTCATGGCGTCGGACATGGTGGAAGCATCGATGAAGAGCAAGTACCTGTCGTCAGTCCTGCAGCACAGCGACCCTCAGTTCGTGAGGAACTTCCAGATTCAGATTGATTCACTTGTAAACTTGGGTGTAGCATGCCATCAGAAGGATTCGTCCATGCTCTCTACGGCAGGAAGCTACTACTATGCTACCGGTCGCGAGGATACTTCAGCAGCGCTTTTCAAGCGCAATGTTCTCGTGAATCCAAAGTGCCTCTCTGCTCGTGCCGACCTGGTTCAGTCGCTTTCTTACATGGAGCGCTGGGATGACTTGCTTCAGGCTTCAGAGGACGCCTTCGCCGTCTTCCCTAACGAGCCGGGATTCCTTAACATGAAGAGCGTCGCTCACTATAATCTCGAAGACTATGCCGGTGTTATCGAGGATAATGAAAGGTTGATGGCGGCCTTCCCGAAGGATTCAGCTGTGGTGCTTACGGCGTATTCTACCATAGGTGACATGAACCATCAGCTCGGAAATGCCAAACTTGCGTACAAGGCATACGAAAAGGCTCTCAAGGTAAATCCTAACTACGCTCCCGTGCTGAATAACTATGCATACTTCATCTCTTTGGAAGGCAAGAACCTGAAGAAGGCATACAAGATGAGTCAGAAGACGGTGAAGCTCGAGCCTGACAATGCCACCTATCTTGATACCTATGCATGGATACTTCACATGCAGGGAAAGGATGTGGAAGCGAAGCCATTCTTCAAGCATGCCATGATCTATGGTGGCAAGGAGAGCGCTACCATCCTTGATCATTATGCGGAGGTCCTGTATGCGCTAGGTGAGTACGATCTAGCTACAGTCTATTGGGAACTCGCCAAGGGCAAGAACTCTGACGGCGCTATCGCTGATCTGGAAGAAAGAGTGGCGAAACGCCTTGCTGCCATAAAGAAATGAGACATACGCTGAGACATATCTGCATGCTTGTGCTGGCGCTCTTTGTGGGCGCCATGGTCGCGAATGCTCAGACTGTCACGGCGAAGAAAAACAAGAAAGAAAGACTTGAGAAGGAAATCCAGGAGCTTGACCGTCAGTTGAAGGCAAATTCAGCGAAGAACGCTGACGCTACCTACAGTCTTTCTCTTACCAGGAAAAAGATAGCTTCTCGTCGTGAACTTATCGAGGAGAGTGACGCGGAGATCGCTGTTCTGGATGGTCAGGTGGGGGAGAAGCAGCATGAACTTGACTCCCTTCAGGCGCGTCTGGACACGATGACTTTCTATTATGACCGTCTGGTGCGCAGCGCGTACAAGAACAGGGATGCGCGTGTGTGGTACATGTACATCATAGGAAGCGAAAACATTGGTCAGGGGCTGCGTCGCTTCTCGTACTTGAAGAATCTCTCCCGTGAGATGAACTCCCAGGGCGAGAAAATCATGGCGACTAGGTCTGAGGTGGAGGCTCAGAAGGCTGAGCTTGAGCAGCTTAGGGCAGAGGCCAATGCTCTCAGGCAGGCTCGTGTGAAGGAAGTCAACCAGCTGAAGAGCGAGGAGGCATCTTCCGAGAAGATAATCTCGCAGCTGAAGAAAGACAAGTCCCGTTACCAGAATCAGCTGGCAGCGAAGCGTAGGGAGGTGGCGTCGTTGAATCGCGAGATTCAGAAACTTATCGCTGAGCAGGTGAAGGGTGGCTCGAAGGGCTCCAAGAAGTCGTCGACGAAGCCTATTGACTATACTCTTTCCAATGAGTTCTCGGCAAACAAGGGTAAGCTCCCTTGGCCAGTAGAGGGACCTGTGGTAGAGTCGTTTGGCCCACAGTATCACCCTGTATACAAGAACCTTAGACTACCTGATAGCGATGGTATCTCCATCGCTGTGGCGCCTGGCACATCGGTCAAGGCCGTGTTCAATGGAGAAGTGAAGAAGGTCATCGTCATGCAGGGATACAACAAATGCGTGCTTGTCCAGCACGGTAGTTATTTCACGTTCTACTGCAAGCTTGGTTCGGTATCCGTAAAAGCCGGTGACAAAGTGAAGACTGGTGATGTGATAGGCTCGGTAGATGCCATTGGAGGCTCATCCCAGCTGCATTTCCAGCTCTGGGAATCATCTCAGCCAAGCGACCCTCAGGATTGGCTGAGACCAGAATAATCCTATCTTAACTTCACGAGCTCGACGGCACCTTCGCAGATGTCGTCGTCTTTTTTTGTGAGATAGATTATGCGCTGATTTGGACTGCCTCTGAAGAGAAGCTCAGTGTCGCGCTGTTCCAGGATGAATGGACCATCCACGAGAACGTCGAGGTAGGGAAGAATCTGAGACAAGTGAGCGTCAGCCTGGATCTCTTCCAGGGTGAATCCTGTCCAGCACCAAATGGTCTTGTGTGTCTCTTCCTTGATCCTTCTGGCCAGCTCTGTGAACGCATCCACCTGGTAGAACGGGTCTCCTCCAGAGAAAGTGACGTCGGAAAACTCGTCGGCCTTGACGATCTCCAGAAGCTCATCGACGGTCATCTCCTTTCCTCCTTTCATATCCCATGACTGGGGATTGTGGCATCCAGGGCAATGATGCAGACATCCTGCACTATATATAGAAGTACGCAGACCAGGGCCGTCGGCCATGGTCTGCTCCAAAATATCAAGTACTCTGATTTTACTTGTGGACGACACGGTCTTTGAGCTCAGCTAGTTTACCGCTGTTCCAACGGTTCGTTGTACCTACGAGGTAACCTGTGATTCTCTGAAGGGTGTCGATGTTATGTCCGTGGCAGTGTGGGCACTCTGTGAGGCCTTCCTTTGCATCCTCATAACCACAGTCAAGACAGCGATTCCTGTTATGGTTTACAGAACCGTAACCGACATCATAGCGGTCCATGAGATCTACGATACGCATGATTGCCTCTGGGTTATGTGTGGCATCGCCGTCAATCTCCACATAGAAGATATGGCCAGCTCCCTCGTACTTGTGGTACGCTCCCTCGATCTCGGCCTTGTGCTGAGGAGAACACTTGAAGTATACAGGAATGTGGCTTGAGTTTGTATAATAGTCCTTGTCGGTGATGCCGCGGATGATGCCGAACTTCTTCTTGTCCATGCGCGTGAAGCGGCCTGAGAGGCCCTCCGCAGGAGTAGCGAAGCATGAGAAGTTATGCTGGTATGTCTCGCAATAGCCCTCGATTCTCTCGCTCATGTGCTTCACGATGCGGAGTCCAAGCTCCTGAGCCTCTTCGCTCTCACCATGATGCTTGCCACAAAGTGCGATGAGGCACTCTGCGAGGCCAATGAAGCCGATGGCAAGTGTACCCTGATTCATTACGCTCTCGATAGTGTCGCAGTCCTCGAGCTTGTCGCTTCCGACCCAAAGTCCGCTCATGAGGAGTGGGAACTGCTTCTTGAGCGCTGTCTTCTGGAAGTCAAAGCGCTCGTTAAGCTGCTTCGCTGAAATGTCGAGAGCCCAATCGAGCTTGTCGAAGAACTTAGCGATGCGGCGCTCCTTGTCAGGCTCGTTCATCGCCTCGATAGCGATACGTACAATGTTAATGGTAGTGAAGCTAAGGTTACCTCTACCTACTGAGGTCTTCGGACCGAACTTGTTTGAGTAAACTCGTGTACGGCAACCCATGGTAGCGACCTCGTGCATGTAACGCTTAGGGTCATTTTCCTTCCATGCGTCATCTTTGTTGAATGAAGCGTCAAGGTTTACGAAGTTAGGGAAGAATCGGCGTGCTGTCACTCTGCAAGCGAACTTGTAAAGGTCGTAGTTTCTATCCTCAGGGAGGTAGCTTACTCCTCTCTTTTTCTTCCAGATCTGGATAGGGAAGATGGCGGTGCTGCCATTTCCAACTCCCTCATATGTGGTATTCAGAATCTCTCTGATGATACAACGTCCCTCTGCAGAGGTGTCGGTACCATAGTTGATGGAACTGAATACTACCTGGTTACCACCACGAGAGTGGATAGTGTTCATGTTATGAACGAATGCCTCCATGGACTGGTGCACGCGGCCTACAGTCTGGTTTATACAGTACTGGATAGCTCTTTCGTCGCCCTGCAGGCCAGTGAGGTCTCTCTTGATATAGTCGTCGATCTTTACGTCGTTCAGGTGAGAGTAATCCTTGCCGTTGAACTCGCCGAGCTTCTTGAGCTCCTCCTGGAAGGTCTTTCTTACATATGGTGCGAGATAGTAGTCAAATGCTGGGATGGCCTGGCCTCCGTGCATTTCGTTCTGTACTGTCTCCATGGAGATACATGCGAGCACAGCTGCAGTCTCGATTCTCTTCGCTGGGCGTGACTCGCCGTGACCGGCCTTCAGACCATGCTCAAGAATCTCATCGAGAGGGTGCTGAAGACATGTAAGGCTCTTGGTAGGATAGTAATCCTTGTCATGAATATGGATGTATCCCTTGGCAACTGCATCTCTTACGTCTTCGGAAAGAAGGCATGAATCCACATATGACTTTGTGGACTCGGACGCGAACTTCATCATCATGCCGGCTGGGGTGTCGGCATTCATGTTTGCGTTCTCTCGAGTGATATCGTTTGCCTGCGCGTCGATGATCTCCTGGAAGATCTCGTTGCTCTTGGCATTACGCGCAAGGCTTCTCTGGTTTCTGTATGCGATGTACTTCTTCGCAACCTCTTTTCTAGGGCTCTTCATGAGCTCCATTTCGACGCAGTCCTGGATTTCCTCCACGCTCATCTGCTCTTTCTCGTTCTTAGAGATCACATCGGCGATCTGGGCTGCGAGTACAATGTCCTCACCTGCTTCGGTGACAGACATGGCCTTGAGGATGGCTGCCACTATCTTTTGGTTGTTGAACTCGACGAGACGTCCGTCTCTTTTCCTGACATTCTTTATCATAGTATTCTGTATTTGCTGAAGTTAGTTTTAGTCGAGCCTCTATACGGAGGGTTGGCTAGCGACAAAGCGCTTTCGCAAAGATATAATAATATATTCCCAATGAAAAAGAATCCGGCAAAAAAAGTTATCAACAATTATGTAATAAAGCTGTTAACTTGTTGGTTAACAGCTTTATAAACTTAGTTTTAATTTAGAATTATTCTAAATAAGGTATTTTTTAGTCTTCTTCGCAGACCCAAACGAGAAGATGGCGGTCAAAGGTCATATATCCTAGCTCCAGCTCCTCTTCATGGCCATCCTTGTGTGTGAATGTGGCTTCCAGTTCGCCCTCACCCTTGTAGCGGAATTCCTCAACTTCGATCTGCTCGGAGAAGTCGATGCCGTACTGTGAAATCTTCTTATAAATGGCTTCCTTTGCGCACCAGTAGATGGCAAGCTGCTCGTTCTTCTCTTCCTTATCTTCCTCAAGGTCGTCGATCTCGTCCTCGGAAAGTGCCTTCTTCTCCACAGCGGAGAAATCGCGGTCAAGCGATTCGATGTCGATGCCGACTTCGTTTCTGTCGTCAAGAATGACAGCAACGAACTTTTCGGTGTGGGTGATGCTTATGTTGATGGAGCTATTCTCAATGTAAGGCTTGCCATTGTCGTGATGAGCGAGATAGACCTTATCATCGAAAAGCTCGTTAAGGAGCGCCCTGACTGCAAGTCTCTGCTTGCGCAATGACTCGCTCTTGATGTAGGATATTTCCTCCATCTCGTCAGTAGGTGTAGAGCTGAGTGCCTTTAGTTCTTCCTCAGTCTCTGTAATCTGCCAGACTCCTAGCCTGGCCTCGTCGTTAAGCTCCTTTGTAAGGTATAGTCCCATGTATAAAAAGTTAAGTTATCAATATGCTGAAGTTCTATGCACGCAAAAGCAGCCGGAAGAAAGCTCTTTCGACTACGGACGTGTTATATACAACTGAACCGAGGGCGGGACCTCAGATGCCGGGTCCGCCGATAGGGTAGTGTCTATAAGAATAGAACTGGGAGGTTCCATATAAAACTTCAAACGTGTTTTTTCGTCTGCAAATATAAACATTTTTTGGATTCATTAGTAAATATATTTGCTATATTTGCATTCGTATAAATAATATGGTTTTTTACATAACTCTATAATCATTATGAAATTTCTTACAGACGAAAAACTCCTCATCGTAGGTGCTGGCGGTGCCATCGGTTCAAACATGGCTCAGACCGCTCTCATGCTTGGTCTTACTCCTAACATCTGTCTTTATGATATTTTCGAGCCAGGTGTTCATGGTGTAGCAGAAGAGATGTGCCATTGCGCATTCGAAGGCGCAAACATTACATGGACCACAGATCCAGCTGTTGCATTCAAGGATGCTAAGTTCATCATCTCATCAGGTGGTGCACCTCGTAAGGATGGCATGACTCGTGAGGATCTCCTCAAGGGTAACTGCAAGATCGCTGCTGAGTTCGGTGATTTCATCAAGCAGTACTGCCCAGACGTTAAGCACGTTGTAGTTATCTTCAACCCAGCAGACGTTACCGCTCTTACAGCACTCATCCACTCTGGCCTTAAGCCAAACCAGCTCACTTCACTCGCAGCTCTCGACAGCACCCGTCTTCAGGAGCAGCTCGCAAATGAGTTCGGCGTTCTCCAGAGCAAGGTAACTGGCGCATACACTTATGGTGGTCATGGCGAGTCTATGGCAGTGTTCGCATCTAAGGCTATGATCGATGGCAAGCCTCTCGCAGAGCTTGAGCTTAGCGAGGAGAAGTGGGCTGAGATCAAGCATAACACTATCCAGGGTGGTTCTGCTATCATCAAGCTTCGTGGCCGTAGCTCATTCCAGAGCCCTGCATACCAGGCTGTCAAGATGATCGAGGCAGCTATGGGTGGCACTCCATTCACATGGCCTGCAGGCTGCTATGTAAACTGCGACAAGTGCGGTTACAAGAATGTGATGATGGCTATGCCTACCACTATCGACGCTACAGGTGTTCACTTCACCGCTCCTCAGGGAACTGAGCAGGAGATGAAGGACCTCCAGGCTTCATACGAGCATCTCTGCAAGATGCGTGACGAGATCGTTGCTCTCGGCATCGTTCCTGCAGTTGAGGATTGGACCAAGGAGAATCCAAATCTCTAGTATTTGAATCATAGTCGAGGAGTCCAGCATTCCCGCTGGACTCCTCGTTCTTTTTTCCTATTAACCCTAACACTTAATCATTATGGCTTATACTGAAACCCATAGAAATAGCTATGGCAGCCGTGTCGGCAATTCCTTCAGGAACATAGGCTCAGGTTTCGTGCTTATCATCGCTGCGTCCGTCCTTCTCTGGTGGAATGAAGGTCGTGCGGTGAAGACAGCGAAGATGCTTGACGCTGCTGCTGACCAGGCTGTCCATGTGGATGACATGAGTGCAGTGAACCCAGAGAATGAGGGCAAACTCATCCATGCAAATGCATTCGTGTCTACAGAGGAGTATCTTTCAGACCCTACCTTCGGAGTAGGTGCAGTTACAGCAAATCTCCACAGAAATGTAGAGTTCTACCAGTGGATGGAGTCGTCTCAGACCACGAAAAAAGATAAGATCGGAGGTGCAGAGGAGGTTACTACCACCTATACCTATAATAAGGGATGGACTGGTAGCCCAGTGGATTCCGACAGCTTCAAGGATCCTGAGTATCAGGGCTTGAACTCTACTCTGATGAATACCTCAGACGAGAGTTATCAGGCTAATGTCGTGAAGTTTGGCGCGTATAATCTTCCTAAGTCACTCATTTCTTCAATCCCTTGCCACAGCCCATTGGCAAACATGGATGTGAAGCCAGAGCTTATCAATGAGTGGAATGCAGCCATCAAGGCCATCAAATCGCCTGTGACAGCAGCGAAGGACTCTACGATGTACGTTCACGTGGTAAATAACACCATTTATCTCGGTCGCTCACCTCAGGCTCCTGAGATCGGTGACGTGAGAATCACCTTCACACAGTCAAATGACGGCGATGCATCTATTCTTGCAGTCGTAGACGGAAACAGCTTCAAGCCTTTCACTCATAAGAATGGCAAGAGCCTCTGCACACTCAGCATGGGCACAAAGACCATGGAGGAGATGTTCGAGGCCAAGGAGAAGGCAAATACCACCATCCTTTGGATTATCCGTATCCTCGGTATCCTCATCTGCTGCGGTGGATTCTACAACATCTTTGGTTTCCTTGTAATGATCCTCAAGGTCATTCCTTTCCTCTCAAAGATTGCAAACCTTGGTGTGAAGCTCGTGTCTAACATCCTCGGAACTGTTTGGTCTTTAGTGGTGATCCTCATCGCTTGGTTCAGATTCAGACCACTTCTTTCCATCGGACTCCTTGTCGTAGCTTGTGCGCTTGTGGCATTACTCGTTATGAAGAGCAAGAATGCCCCTGCTAAGCCAGAGGAGCCTGCTGTAGAGTAGTCTTCATTTAGTAATATAAAAGGAGTCCCGCTGAATAATGCGGGACTCCTTTTAGTATCTATTGTTCACAGATTAGCGAGCGGTCATTCTGTTCTCAAAGCACTCTATGGTG
>JAKSJM010000059.1 GCA_024398075.1 Bacteroidales bacterium
GCGCCGATGCTTTCTTTCTGGAAAAGTGTTATCTTTACACTAGATAACACTAGATACTACATAACATGAAATCCAGAAGATTGCTCTATTCATTGCTGCTGATGAGCCTGTCTCTCAGCGTATCTTGCAAGGGTAATGACCCTATCACCCCTGATCCTGACCCGGTACCGGAGCCAGAACCAGAACCAAAGGAAGAGGTCGTATTTGACATCAAGTCCACTCCATCTCCAGCAGAGTTCACCGCTGCGGGCGGCACGCTGGTGCTGAAAGTGGAGCACAGCATGACCTACAAGGTCAAGTCTTCCGATGAATGGGTGAAGAGGGTTTCGACCAAGGCAGTCACTACCGACGAGCTCAAGTTTGAGGTCGAGGAGAACAAGAAACTCCAGGCGCGCGAGGCCACGATCACATTGACTCCCGCAGAAGGCGACGCGAAGACCATCACTGTGAAGCAGGAGGCTGGCACACGCCCTCAGACCATCAAGATTCTCGCTATCGGAAACAGCTTCTCGGCTGATGCTGTGGAGCAGGAACTTTATGGCCTTTTCGCTGCGGCGGGGCAGGACGTGATCATTGGCGATATGTATATAGGTGGCTGTCCTCTGGAGAAGCATGCGGCGAACTGTCAGTCCGATGCCGCTGCGTACAGCTACAGAAAGATAGTGAAGGGCACCATGAATACCACGGCTTCCGTCAAGCTTTCCGAGGCTCTTGTGGATGAAGAGTGGGACTACATCAGCGTGCAGGAGGGTGCCGGCTACCACGGCTTCTATGACACGACCTATAAGGGCACCACGCACTCCATGGAGCCAGCCCTCACCACCCTCATTGACTACATAAAGAAGACCGCCAAGCCTGGCTACACCCTCGTGTACCATGCTCCTTGGGCTGCTCAGAAGGGCTACACAGGCACCAAGTTCAGCTACTACGGCTTCGACCAGCAGGTGATGTACCAGATGATCTGCGAGGCCACCAAGCAGGTGTGCGAGAAGCATCCAGAGATAGGGCTCGTGATGAACAGCATGGACGCTGTCCAGAATGGCCGCAGCTCATACCTTGGTGACACATTCAACCGCGACGGATGGCATATGTCCTATACCATTGGCCGTTACACTGTAGGTTGCCTGTGGTACGAGAAGATAATGGGCGAGAGCGTGGTAGGAAACAGCTACCATCCATCTACCATCTCCGACTATGTGGCCAATGTCTGCCAGCAGGCTGCTCACGGAGCGGCAGAGCATCCTTATCAGGTCACAGATCTCTCGGCTATCGAGGACCCTCATGAGGGTGGCGGCGATGACCAGAAGATGCAGGTGCTCGCGAAGTGGTTCTTCACCCCAGACAGGGCGAAGTCAGACGGCTACATCCAGACATGGACGGGCCAGAGCGAGATCGGCGTATATCATTATTCCAATGATGCAGGTGAGCGCGGCTACATCGCCGCCAATGAATCCGGCAAGGGCAAACTCAGCTACGTCCAGGTGGACAAGACCTTGTGGCCTGGCGACAACTCAGGCCTTATGATCTTCAATGTCTCAAATGGTGGCCAGCCAGTGATGTGCGGTCCGATGACCGGCGACCAGTGGCTCTTCGAGACCCAGAATGGCCAGGAGATAGCGGAAGGCTCCAGCCTCCACATGATCTTCACCTACAACCCTGGAAACTATGGCGCCAAGTACTGGAAGGTAGAGTATCTCGATGGAAACGACTGGAAACCAGCTTTTGAGAACCAGAAAAAAGAAATATCTGGCCAGGGCGAGATAGAGTATAACATCGACTTTACCTCATCCCAGAAGATTGTCGAGTTCACGAAGACTCTCGACAACCCTACTGCGGAGTTCAAGGTGCGCATGGTATGCTGCTCTACCTACCAGGTGAACGACAAGTTCTTCACATCTCCGAACGTGAAGAGCGTATCCCGTATAGCCGGCGACCCAGCGAACCCAGCCAAGCCTCTCCCTGAGATGGATTTGGTGATCTAGTGGCGTTTGCGGCGACCCTTGTCGCCTTTCTTGCGCTCGCGTTCCTTGGTGCCGCGGTTCATCTGGTCCTCGGTGGCCAGGGCGACGCGAACGGCGCGACCACGCACCTTCAGGGTGCTCATTTCCTCGATGAGTCGGTCGGCTTCTTCTGACTTGACATCGAACAGCGTGTAGCGTGTGAAGATGTCTATGCGGCCGAGGTCCACTTTCTTGTCGAGGACATTGTTAATTATGCCGATCAAGCTCTTCGGGGTGGTGCCGTCCATCTTGCCGAGGGTGATGAATATCTTCGAGAAGCCTTCCTCCGCTGTGACATTGAACTTGTCATGCTTCGATGGCGAGATGGTGTCTGCCTCGAAGTCCTCATTCTCCTGATAGTAGTCGATGATGCGGTTGAACTCCATCGAGACAATGCGCTTGATGAGGTCCTCCTTGTCCAGCCACTCCAGCTTATGGAAGACAGACGGCAGGATGTCGGAGATCTCATCCTCGTTCACATCCACTTTCTCGATGCGGTCCATGAGGGAGAATATCTGCTTCGAGCAGATCTCCTTGCCGGTAGGGATCTTTCCCGCCTCGAAGGTCTTGTTGATGATCTTCTCGATGGCCTTGATGCGATGCTGCTCCTTCTTGCCAATGATGGCGATAGAGATACCGGTCTTTCCAGCGCGTCCGGTGCGGCCGCTGCGGTGGGTGTAGACTTCTGTCTCGTCTGGGAGGGTGTAGTTGATCACATGGGTGAGGTCTTCCACATCCAGGCCGCGGGCGGCGACGTCTGTGGCGACGAGCAACTGGATGTTGTGGATGCGGAAACGCTGCATCACGTAGTCACGCTGCACCTGCGAGAGGTCGCCGTGGAGGGCGTCTACGTTGTATCCATCATGGATCAGGCGATCGGAAATCTCCTGTGTCTCCGCCTTTGTGCGGCAGAATATGATGCCGTAGATGCGAGGATAGTAGTCCACTATCCTCTTCAGTGTCTGGTATTTGTCGCTTGCCTTTACCAGGTAGTAGATGTGGCGCACCGAAGCGGTGCTTTCGTTCTTTCGGCCAATCACGATCTCGCGAGGGTCGCGCATGTACTTCCTGGAGATCTTCTCGATCTCGGAAGGCATGGTGGCAGAGAAGAGGAGGATGTTTCTCTCCTCCGGCACAGCGGCGAGTATGGTGTCAATGTCTTCCAGGAAGCCCATGTTCAGCATCTCGTCGGCCTCATCCATCACTACATTTCGTACATTTGACAGCTTGATCACGCCTCTCTCCATAAGGTCGAGGAGACGTCCAGGTGTCGCTACAAGTACGTGTACACCGTTTTTCAGGTTCTGTATCTGGTTTCTGATGGAGGTGCCGCCATAGACCGGGAGTATGTGCAGGCCTGGCATCTTGCGGCCGTAGTCATTCAGGTCATCTGCTATCTGGAGGCAGAGCTCTCTGGTAGGGCAAAGTATAAGCGCCTGAGGGCGCAGGTCGTTCATATCCAGCTTCTGGAGCAATGGTAACCCGAAGGCTGCTGTCTTTCCGGTACCCGTCTGCGCCAGCGCCACTAAATCGTCGTCCCCCTCCAGCAGGAAGGGGATGACTTCTTCTTGAATGGGCATGGGATACTCAAATCCCAGTTCCCTTATGGCTTCGAGCAGGTTTTCCTGCAGGCCTAATTCTTCAAATGATTTCATTAAGCCTGAGGCTCCTCTGGCTTCTGAGGCTCCTGAGGTTTCTTCAGCTCCTCGACCTTAGCCTTGGCCATGTCTGCAAGTTCAGCGGCCTTTTCCTTGGTCTTGTCGAAAAGCACGCCTGCCTTCTCCTGTGTCTCAGCAAGAGTCTTCTTAGCCTCTTCCTTGAGCTCGCCTGACTTAGCCTTGGCGTATACTTCCTTTCCTTCCTCGATGGCCTTGTCTGCCACCTCGCCAGCCTTTGCCATAGCCTTTTCTGCTACTTCCTTAGCCTTCATGGCTGTGTACTGAAGCTGCTCCTTGAGGGTTACCTTGCCGTCTCCATTGAGGTCAGCAGGGTTTACTTTTGTCTCTTCACTCATGATTTTGTCATTTTATGGTTACTTCTTCAAATATAGTGATTTTATTGAAATTACTATTACTTTCTTATGTGGGCAATATGTCAGGGCTACGCCAAAGATCGACATCTACACTTATTTCGGCTCGCTCGGTGCTTGCTGCGAAAATGGAAACTGGTCTCCACGCATTGGAATCAGCTCTCAGCAGGCTGCTGTCGGCATCGTCTATAGGTTCCTTTAGTTGATGGTTCTGGGATAATGGGCATATTTGGGGCGCATAATTGTGTATGATTCTCCAAATATGCCAAATAGGGAAATAATTCATATATTTGTCGTCTTGCTCTTTTTGGGCGAGACGATTTTTTATGAGAAAATGGGGTTTCGACATACTGCTGCTTATCGTGGGCGCGGTGCTCGTGGCCTGCACGAGGATGGACGTAGTGCCATCCGTGGGTGCGGGGCAGGAGAGCTGCACGCAGGTGGTGTTTCAAGCCGGAGCGGCCACGAAGAGCGCTGTCATGAGCGATGGCTGCAGCGTCGAGTGGAGCGTGGGCGACAAGGTGTCGCTCTGGGCTCGTGGCGGCGATGGAAGCTGGGCGCTGGCGGGACAGGAGTTCGGGCTCATTGCCCTGGATGGGGACAAGGCCTGGTTCTCTTCTACCCTTGATTCTTCGATGCCAGAGGGCCGCTACACATATTATTGTGCGTATCCGAGACCATTGGCGGTAAGTGGGACATCACTCACCTTCTCATTGCCATCCGTCCAGGACGGAAAGGCCGGTGGCGGTGCAGACATCATGGTGGCCTCGGCGACAGAGGCAGGTGCCCTGAGGGGCCTGCCGGAGCCAGAGGATCACTCTACGATGGCATTGGTTTTTGACCATCTCATACACCTACTGAGGTTCTATGTGCCTGATAGTCACGACCTTCTCGGTGAGCCCATCCAGAAGATGGTGATCACCATGCCGAAGGCGGTGGCTGGTTCGGTCAATGTAGATGTCACATCCCCAGGTTCGGCGTCGCTGTCGGCGGGGGAGAGCGTCATCACGCTGGACCTCGCGGAGCCGCTGCGCGCTTCGGGCGCTGAGAGGGAGTACGCATACGCGGCGATATTCCCTACCACTTTTGCCGCGGGCGAGTCGATGACCATCAAGGCATACTCGGAGACGAAAGTCGGCACCACCGCACCCATCAGCCTGAAGTCCAGGGCCATGGCTGCCGGTCATGCCACTTCTGTGGCTGTGGTGCCTCAGAGCGTCTCCTCATTCTTCAGGATACTCTTCCATGTAGACTCAAACCACCTCGGCGAGGATGCGCAGAAGCTCACCCTTACCGCACCTGCTGGCTGCAGGTGGAGTGATACTGGTTCCAATGTCTACGTCTACGAGCCAGGCCACGACATCACCAGCGGCGAGTCCTTCGAGCTCGAGTTCGAGGACGAGAGCGCTTACCGCTCTCTGAGCGGCGCCTCTGTTACAGCCACTTACGATTCGGAGCACATCACTATCAGCGAGACTCTCACCATGCCGGACATGAGCTCTGGCTATGGCGTGAACATGTCGCTGAACATCCCATATCTGCTATTCGAGGACTTCTCCGGCCTTACCGGCTTCAAGTCAAATGACGACTGGGTGTTCTCAAGCACTGGCAGCAAGGATGCAGTGTCATTCCTTGGAGGCTGGACCGGAGGTCGCGTAGGTGGTGAGACAGGCCAATGCATCCGTGTCGCTTGTCGCCGAGAGACCTCGGCCGACTATCATGCCCGAGTGGATTCCGCACCGATCAAGGGTATTATCAAGAAACCTGTAAACATCAGTGTGACATACGATTACGGTGCAAACAACTACTTCTATGGTCCATCTATCATCACGGACGGAAACGTAGGACAGAATGTATATCTGGGCTATGTGACCGACACGAAGGCTTATAAGAGTGGTGACACGAATGGAACCTTTGAGAGCGAGAACACCTTCTACATTAAGGAATATACAGGCTCATATACCAGTACGCCAAATGACCGTACCATGGTCATCCACTCCGCCCCTGCAGGCAATGTATTCAGAGTGACATGGCGTACCGAGATAGAACATCAGGCAGGTACTCACAGTACCACCGCATGGCTGTATCTGGATAACATCAAGGTACAGGTGACAAGATAGAAAACAAAAATTGATATGAACATGAAAAGAATCATCCTGGCATTGGCTGCCCTCGCTGCTCTTGCTTCATGCAAGAAAGCGGAGGACTGCGGCCTCGTCAGCTTCTCCGTGGCGGAGAAGACAGACATCGTCGAGATGACGAAGAGCGTGGTGAGTGACTACACCGCACTCCCGTCCACCTCGGACTTTGACATTGCCATAAAGAACGCCTCATCGAGTGTAGTGTGGAGTGGCAAACTATCGGAGTATGACGCCACCATGCAGTATATGGTGGGCAACTACACCGTCGACGCAAGCTACGGCGCAGAAGGCGATGAGGGCTTCGACAAGCCTTGGTTCGTGGGCAAGCAGTCATTTGCAGTGACCGCAGGCCAGACCACAAGCGTCAGCATCCCTGTCGCGCTCGGAAACAGCCTCGTGAAGGTGGCTTGTTCTGCAGGCTTCGTGAACTACTTCCCAGAGTACTCGTTCACATTGACCACAGGCTCGGGAACCGTGATCCCATTCCCTCAGGGCGAGACGCGCGCAGCCTTCATCGATGCCTACCGTTTCACCATCGCCGGCACCATGAAGAGCCAGACCGGAGCGACCACCACCTTCTCGAAGGAGTACTCAAGCGGCATCGAGGCGGCTACGTGCTACACCCTCCGCTTCGACGTATCGAATGTGGGTGGCCTCACAGTTACCATTACCTTCAACGACACCACCGAGACCATTGACCTCGGCGACGTGGAACTAAATGACTAGCAGCATGAAAAGAATACTCACCATAGCGGCGCTCGGCGCTGCGCTCCTTCTCGCAGCATGCTCGAAGGACAGTAACTTCTCAAGGGAGAAGGACTCTAAGCAGGGTACCCTCTCCTTCGCTTCATTCTCCCTCGACGAGGACCAGGAAGTAGTCACCAAGGCTTCCGCAGCTGGCGGCAGCTACGTCATCAAGATCTATGATGCAGATGGCAAGGAAGCCGTAAGCACTACCTACCAGGCAGTGAAGAATGACGGCAAGATCACCCTCCCTGCAGGAAAATATACCCTCGAGGCTCGCTCTACAGGCGATGCCATCGAGCCTGCCGCATTCGAACAGCCTGTGTACGGCACCTCTGCTGACTTCACCATCGTGGCTGGTCAGACCACGAGCCTCGGCGCCCTCACCTGCACCCTTCTTCAGTGCAAGGTCACTGTAGCCTACAGCGAGGACTTCCTCAAGATGGTTACCGGTGACTGCTCTGCAAGCGTCTCAGTGACAGCGGGTTATCCTCTTGTTTATGAGATGAGCTACACCGGCTCTACAGCATCTTACGACCAGAGCGCAGGATACTTCGCCATTAACAATGGAGCAAACACCACCATGGAGGTGGTATTCAAGGGGTCCATCGAGGGCAAGAGCCAGAAGATGACAAAGACCTTCACAGGCATTGCTGCCAGACAGTGGCGTCAGATCAAGTTCATAAAGAAGGTGGACAGCACAGGAAACGCCACATTCGACATCGTTATAAACTCATTCGTGGATGACGAGGACCTGAACAATCTCGTGTCTGTGGGAAATGAGGAAATCATTGGCGAAGACCCATCAGCACCTAAGGGAGACGGCGGCATCAGCCTCGACTTTGACTATGCAAATGGCTGTGACTCCCAGTTCACAGACCTTCTGAACATGGTAGTGCCTACCCTCGACGAGAGGACCATGAGCCTCGTGGTGAAGGTGACTGTGCCAAATGGAGTGAAGAAGTTCTCCGTGAACATTGAGTCATCAAACGCCAACTTCGTGAACGCAGTGGCTGCAGCAGAGGCGTCTACACTCGACCTCATCTATCCGTCAGCGGCGAACATGATGATCTTCGACGTGGTGCCATTCCCTCACGGAACCGAGCTGCTGAACCAGACCGAGCTGACGCTCGACCTCAGCGCTGCCCAGGAGGCTATCCTGAACTTCGCGGGTACGCATACATTCACAATGGTAGTGACTGACCTCAAGGGCTGCAAGAACAGCATCCCTGTGAAGATGGTCGTAAGATAGGGAGGACAGAGGTATGAAAAAGAATCTTTTCTTTGTGGCCGCCTCTGCGGTACTTGTGTCATCCTGCTTCGCAGTGGACGTGTCATTCAAGTCTCCTTCCGAGGAGATGGGAGCTCTCTCAGTGGGAGTGCAGATGGAGGATGCCTACACCAAGGCCATGTCCGAGTCAGAACTCCTTTCTTCAGCGAAGGTGAACATCTACATGGCAGATTTCAGCGGTCTGGTGCGTAGCTACACATATTCAGATATCCCTGCCACCATCTATCTTCCAGTCGATACCTATAGAGTGGACGTCGAGGCTGGCGAGTGCGTGAAGCCTGCTCCTGCAGCGGCGTCATGGGACCAGAAGAGCTACAAGGGCTCCAAGGAGTTCAGCATCGTCGCTGGCCAGAACACCTCAGTGCAGGTAGAGGCCAAGGTGAACAATGCTGTCACCCAGATCGCCTTCGCACCGTCTGTGGCAGAAAACTTCTCCGATTATTCACTCAGCATCGGTATCGATGCCAATGATCTCGTGTATGATGCCACCACGGCAGGCCAGAGCGGCTACTTCATCGTGGACGGCCTCGTAGACCCTTCGTTCAGCTGGACCTTCACCGGAACGCTGAACTCTGGCGATACCTTCACAAAGAGTGGCTCTGTAGACAATGTCGAGCCTGGAAAACTCTACAAGATGAGTTTCAAGTATACCCTCAAGGATGGTGACCTGACCTTCGAGCTTCTCGTTGACTATGGCACGGATGTGTTTGACGACACCATCATCTTCGAGCCAGTCTCTACAGGACTCGCCTCTACCTCACGCTACGAGGTATGGGCAGCTCACGCTTCAGTATACGCAGACGTAGACGAGAGCGAGTACTCAGATCCTTCAGCTGTGAAGTTTGAATATTCTACGGATGGAAGCAGCTGGACCACAGTGAATTCTACAAGGATTTCGGATGGTTCATACAAGGCAGTACTCACAGGCCTGACCCCTTCTACATCATATACCTACAGACTCGTCATCGCAGGCGAGGTCATCGGAGATGTGAAGGACTTCACTACCGAGGATGCTCCAGCGGTTCCAAACGGAAGCTTTGAGAACATCTCGAAGGTAAGCGACTACTATGTATGGTTCGATCCTTCCTCTTCAGACCCAGCCAGCCAGACCATGTGGTGGGGTTCAGGTAACGGTACTTCGGATGTGTCTGGCTCTGCCAGCATGGGTATCGTGATCACCGTCCCAGATGAGTCTTCAAAGGTGGATGGCTCACGCTCAGTGTGCCTCCAGTCCAGAAGTATCATCGGCATGCTTGCTGCCGGTAACCTCTTCTCTGGAAAATTCATGGGCCTTGTCGGTACCTCTGGTGGTAGAGTAGCCTTCGGACGTCCTTGGACAGCGCGTCCTACTGCTCTCAAGTGCTGGGTCAAGTACTCTACATCGAAGGTGAACATCATCAAGAGTGCGCCAGCAGGGGTGACTGTTACAAAGAACGACTATGACAAGGGAATGGTCAGAGTGGCACTTGGCACCTGGGACTATAAGAAGTATGGTGGCACCAAAGATAGCCCTATACTCGTGAACACCACCGAGGCATCCACCATCATCGACTTCGCAAGCGACCCTTCTACCATAGCTCTCGGTGAGGCGGTGTTCCAGGGAGATGCTTCAAACTCCACAAACACTTGGAAGGAGATCACCATCCCTATCGTCTACTCAAACGAGAACGAATATCCTACACATATTGTCATATCTTGTGCATCCAGCTACTACGGTGACTACTTCACCGGAAGTGACAGCAGCAAGCTCTGGATAGACAAGATGGAGCTTATCTACGAGTAATGAGGGGACCAAGGTTCATACTGATGGCGATGGCAGCTATGCTGTCCACAGCGGCCTGGGGGCAGGAGTGGACGCGTGGCTTCGACATGAAGAGCCCTACGGTGATAGCCGCCAAGGGCACTTGGATGATAGGGGGCAATGCCCGCTACTCCACCACCACCTACACGGATGGCCAGATAGCCATCGTGGGGGGCGTGAACAGCGACAGCTACTCGACATCATTGACCCCGTCCATAGCATATCTCGTGGCTGATAATTTCGCTGTGGGCGTGCGTGGAAGCTACACTAGGGGCTTGATCAAGGTGGACTCAGCATCCATGGGTTTCGGTGAGGTGAGCATTGAGGTGGATGACTACTATTCGCTGAGCCATTCGGGGACGGCGATGCTTTTTGCGCGTCCATTCATACCAATGGGTCCGTCAGGCCGCTTCTCCATGTTCATAGACATAGCTGCTGGTTTCAGACGCGGTCAGGCGAAGGTCTCTGACGGCCATACCGGCTTTACAGCCGGGACATGGCAGCAGAGTTTCGCGTGGACAGCGGGCGTCTATCCAGGCTTGTCGGCGTTCATCAGCGACCACGTGGCGCTGGAGTTCCAGCTGGGTATGCTTGGCTTTGACTCAAGCAAGGTACAGCAGGTTCATAATCAGGTGAATGAGGGCACCAGAAGCTCCTTCTCGGCACATTACATGGCGGATGTGACATCATTGGCCATAGGACTTACCATGTATTTCTAAGATGAGAAAGCTCGCTTCCATAATCGTCCTTTTCGCCGTGCTGGTCCAGGGCTTGTCGGCTCAGACCAAGCCTGCGCTGTCGAAGTATGACCTCATCCCGAAGGGCGAGAAACTGGCAGGTGTCCAGTTTGCTTATCTGAATCTAAACAGTGCTAACAGCGAGTACATGCTGCTCGTGAACGGGCTGGACGCGAAGGCCTCGCTCGGCACCGTGGCGCCTATGCTCGCATTCGCCTACGCCCCAAATAGAGTCCTGGGCATCAGAGGCGGCTATTCCTTCGCGAATGGACAGATAGATGGCACCACTCTCAGCCTTCTGAATGACGGTCTTGACTTCGAGTTGAGTGACGTCTCCGCATCGATGAAGTCCAGTTCAGTGTCTGTCTTCCATCGCTCGTATCTCGGCCTTGATGAGAACGGGATTATGGGGCTTTACGCTGAGATCGCAGCCACCTATGGCATGTCCAAAACCTCGTTTGGCGCATCTGTAGAGGACTATTCTACAAACAGGAAAGTGAAGCTGAGCTTCAGCCCGGGAGTGGTATTCTTCCCGAACCAGTATTTCAGCACCCATGTAGGACTTAGCCTTGCGAGTGTCGGCTACGACACCGCTTCCTTCGTGAAGGATGGCGTGGCGAATGGTTCGAAGAGCTCCTTCAAGGCTCAGGCTAGCCTGGACCTTCTGGGCATTGACCTAGGTATAGTAGTGCATTTCTAGTATGAAGAGACTCCTTGCGATATTATCTTTGGCCTCTGTGCTTATCACAGGCTGCATCGAGAACGATCTCCCTTATCCAGAGGTGGTTCCATCAGTGACATCCATCTCTGCAGATGGTATGGAGAACTTCTCTGTAGATGCTGCGCAGAATACCGTGACCATTGACCTCAAGGAGACTACCGACATCGCAGCGGTGAACATCACCTCTGTGACCATTTCAGACGGCGCGAAGGTCTCTCCGTCCATAGTCGGCAAGCACGACATGCGCGAGCCGTTCAAGGTCGTCCTGACCACTTTCGACGACTACGAGTGGACCTTCCGTGCGACACAGAGCATCGAGCGCTGGTTCGCCGTCGAGGGGCAGGTGGGTACTGCCGAGATCGACGCGGCGAACAGGCGCGCCATCGCTACCGTTCGCAGCACAAATGATATCGAGGACATCACTGTCAAGTCCCTCAAGCTTGGCCCAGATGGCCTCACTACATATTCGAAAAAACTCTTTGAGATGAAGGACTTCACGCATGGCGTGGAGGTAGATGTGACCGCTCATGGCCGCACTGAGACCTGGCATCTGTATGTGGAGCAGACCGAGACGCTGGTGTCGCTGACTTCAGTCAGCCCTTGGACCAGGGTAGCCTGGCTCTTCGCCACTGGCATAGCTGAGCTTCAGAACGGCTTCAGATATCGCCAGGCAGGCTCTTCTTCATGGCGCGAGGTCACCGAAGTCACTTCAGATGGAGGCTCCTTCTCGGCCATGATCGATGGTCTGGAGCCACTCACGACCTATGAGTGCATGGCGTTCAGCGGTGACAATGAAACTGATGTCGAGACCTTCACCACAGAAGCAGAGATGCAGCTTCCAAATGCCGGCTTTGAAACCTTCAGCCATGCAGAATCGCAGAACTACTACTCTCTGTACGATCCGGATTCTGTACTCAGCACCAAGTGGTGGGATAGCGGAAACTTCGGTTCTACGACAGTAGGTGCCGCTTATTCAATATGCACTCCAGATACTTCCGACTACAAGGAAGGACACGCATCCATAAGGATGAACTCGCGAAATGTGATCATCAAGTTCGCTGCAGGAAATATGTTCAGCGGTGAGTTTGCAGGACTCATTGGTACCATGGGTGGCAAGGTGAACTTCGGAAGACCTTTTACGCTCAGACCTCGTGCCCTCAAGCTCTGGCTCAAGTACGAGTGTGGAGCCATAGACTGTATAGGAACATATCCTGACGGCCAGCCAGTGAAGGCTGGAGATCCAGACAAGGGTACCGTATACGTGGCTCTAGGAGACTGGGACTATCATAAGTATGGTGGCACTCCTCAGTCGCCAGTACAGGTTAACACCACAGACAAGTCCACCTTCTTCAAGTCAGACTCAGAGGCAGTGATAGCTTATGGTGTCTGGGAGTCTACAGAATCTACCTCGGGCTGGGTCGAGATAGAGATCCCTCTAGACTATACCTCCGTCACTCGAGTTCCTACCCATATCATCGTCTCATGCGCTTCCAGCGCCCTCGGAGACTACTTCACTGGCTCGTCCAAGAGTACTCTCTGGGTAGATGACTTCAGGCTAGTCTATTAGGCTACATCGCCTTCTGGCCGATAAATAGCACTATACCACTTGTCTTCTCCGTTCAAACTACAATTATAGTCAACTAAATGTGTCCTAATATTTCTTTCAGACCTCGGGCTCTGGAATCGGACAAATCATACAGGGAAAAATTATGAAAATATACAAAAAAATCCTCCAGCTGTATCAGATTACACTGTTTTGCTTATCTTTGTAGAGGCAATAATTGTATATTTATATTAAAATACCCTGGTAATGAAAATTAAACGCGACAGGTATCTCAAACAACTGATTACAAAGAAGTGGAATGGGAAGATAAAGACCATCACCGGCATCCGGAGATGTGGAAAGTCATATCTTCTGAACGAGTTGTTTGTCGAACACCTTCTGAGCGAGGGCATGAACAGTTCCTACATAATCATATTGGCCTTGGATGATGCCTCAAACGCAAGATATCGTAACCCGCTTGAGTTGGACAGCTACATTCGCAATCTCACTGCCGACAAGTCCCATAAATACTACGTCCTTCTAGATGAGATTCAGAAGGTCGAAAGCATCAAGAATCCTTACTTGCCAGCAGATTCAAAGGAAAAGATCAGCTTTGTGGATGTGCTTCTGGGACTGATGAAGCTTTCCAATGTCGATGTGTATGTGACCGGGTCCAACTCGAAGATGCTGTCCAAGGATATTCTGACCGAATTTCGCGATAGGGGCGATGAAGTTCATGTGTGTCCTCTGACTTTTGAAGAGTTCCATGCAGCATACGACAGTGACAAGAGACATGCATGGAGAGAATTCTGGTACTACGGAGGCATGCCCTACGTGATGCAGTTGACAACCCATGAGGAAAAGGCAAAATACCTTAAGGAACTATTCCAGCTCACCTACATAAAGGATGTCGTTGAACGTAACAAAATAAAGGCAAATGAAGACGTCCTGGGAATCTTATTGGATATAACCGCATCGTCGGTAGGTTCCCTGACCAATCCTACCCGCCTGTCCAATACTTTCGAGTCGGAACAGAAGATCAATATCAAGAGCGATACTATCTCCAAGTATCTTGACTACTTTATCGATTCCTTCCTGCTTCGGCAGGCTCAAAGATATGACGTGAAAGGACGTTCATATATCAGCACTCCTCTGAAGTACTACTACACTGATGTTGGACTGCGTAATGCCAAGCTCAACTTCCGCCAGCAGGAGGAAAACCATATCATGGAGAATGTCCTGTACAATGAACTTGTCGCAAGAGGATTCAGCGTCGATGTGGGTGTCGTGCCATATCACTGGAAATCTGAAGACGGTAAGCTGCAGCATTCCCAGTTGGAGATTGATTTCATCGTCAACAAAGGCTACAAGAGATACTACATCCAGTCAGCCCTGAATGTAGATACCGAGGAGAAACGCAGGCAGGAGACCAACTCCCTTATCAGGGTAGCTGATTCTTTCCAGAAGATTGTGGTCGTGAAGGAGGATATTATTCCATGGACTGACGATGCCGGAATCTTCTATATAGGCATTCAGGAATTCCTTCTTGACTATATCGACAAGAGTATGTAGTACCATCAGC
>JAKSJM010000006.1 GCA_024398075.1 Bacteroidales bacterium
TTGGTGTGCCGTTACCACTCCAACTAGCTAATGTCACGCGAGCCCATCCGTATCCACCGAAGCTTTCATATCAGATTCATGTGAATCCGATACATATGGGGTATTACGCGGCGTTTCCACCGACTATCCCCCAGATACGGGCAAGTTGCTCACGCGTTACGCACCCTTCCGCCGGTCGCCGGCAGAGTATTGCTACTCCCCGCTGCCCCTCGACTTGCATGTGTTAGGCCTGCCGCTAGCGTTCATCCTGAGCCAGGATCAAACTCTTCTTTGTATAAAAATTATAAATCTTAGCTTGTCTCCTGATGCTCTCTTTCAATTCAATTAGAATTGACGCTCTCGATCATTTATCAAATTTCTCGGTACTTGCTTGTACTTCATCCAGTCTTTTCAATGAACTTGTCGACCGTCCGTTTCCCGAACGGGATTGCAAAGGTAGCACCTTTTTCCGAATCTGCAAGGGGTAAACCAAAAATATTTTCAGTTTATCGTTTTATCACACGAAAAATTGAAATCTATAAGGAAATATCGACTACACATTATAAGTAATTACGCATTTTATAAGAAACGACGCCCGAAAAATCGGACGTCGTCACTATAATATATGGTCAAAAAAGACACTACATCATACCACCTGCAGGCATCGCAGGAGCTGCTGAAGCAGGCTCAGGAATGTCTACGATACCACATTCCGTGGTGAGGAACATTCCTGCTACTGAAGCAGCGTTCTCGAGAGCCACTCTTGCCACCTTGGTAGGATCGATGACACCAGCCTCATACATATTCACAAACTCGTCGGTGCGAGCATTGTAGCCGAAATCACCATCATTCTCGCGGATCTTCTGGATGATGACGCTGCCATCTACACCAGCATTGAGAGCGATCTGGCGAAGAGGCTCCTCGATAGCCTTGGCAATGATATGGATACCTGTGGTCTCGTCATCATTGTCACCCTTGAGGTCCTTGAGGACCTTGGCTGCGCGGATGTAAGCCACGCCACCTCCTGGAAGATAACCCTCCTCCACTGCCGCACGAGTAGCATTAAGAGCGTCCTCAACGCGATCTTTCTTCTCCTTCATCTCCACCTCAGTAGCGGCGCCCACATAGAGAACAGCGACGCCACCGGCCAGCTTACCCAGGCGCTCCTGGAGCTTCTCCCTGTCATAGTCAGAGGTAGTGGTAGCAATCTGGCTCTTGATGAGAGCCACTCTCTCCTCGATGGCCTGAGCATCACCTGCACCACCTACGATAGTGGTATTCTCCTTGGTGATGGTGACTTTCTCAGCCTTACCGAGCATGTCAGCTGTAGCATTCTCGAAGGTATAGCCTCTCTCCTCAGAGACAACTACTGCACCAGTGAGGGCAGCGATATCCTGAAGCATCTCCTTGCGGCGATCGCCGAAACCAGGGGCCTTGACAGCAGCAACCTTGAGGGTGCCACGGAGACGGTTCACAACGAGAGTAGTAAGTGCTTCGCCCTCAACATCTTCCGCAATTATAAGAAGGCTCTTGCCCTCACGAGCGATAGGCTCGAGGATAGGGAGAAGATCCTTCATCGAAGAAATCTTCTTGTCTGTGACAAGGATGTAAGGTGTGTCAAGCTCTGTCTCCATCTTGTCTGGATTTGTCATGAAATATGGAGAGAGGTAACCTCTGTCGAACTGCATACCCTCGACTACCTTGACCTCGGTCTCAGTACCCTTGGCTTCCTCGACTGTGATTACGCCATTCTTCTTCACCTTGGACATAGCATCTGCGATGAGCTTTCCAATGAACTGATCGTTGTTTGCAGAAACGGTTCCAACCTGCTCTACCTTCGAGTAATCCTCACCAACTTCCTGGCTCTGCGCCTTGAGTTCCGCCACTACTGCAGCCACTGCCTTGTCTATACCTCTCTTAAGATCAAGAGGATTTGCACCTGCAGTCACATTCTTCACGCCTACATTTATAATAGCCTGCGCAAGAACAGTAGCGGTGGTGGTACCATCACCAGCCTGGTCATTGGTCTTGGAAGCGACTTCCTTGACCATCTGAGCACCCATGTCCTCAAATGCATCAGCAAGCTCCACTTCCTTGGCAACGGTCACGCCGTCCTTTGTCACGTGAGGTGCACCGAACTTCTTAGAAATGACCACATTGCGTCCCTTAGGACCGAGGGTCACCTTAACTGCGTTTGCAAGTGCGTCCGCACCACTCTTCATCTTGGCACGAACGTCAACATCAAATTTAATCTCCTTTGCCATAACAATTACCCAAATTAAAGAATAGCCAAAATATCAGACTGCTTAACGATGAGATACTTCTTTCCTTCTACGGTGATCTCTGTACCAGCATACTTTCCATAAAGAGCGACGTCGCCTACCTTTACCTCCATAGGCTCATCCTTCTTTCCTGGACCGGCAGCGACTACAACGCCCTGCTGTGGTTTTTCTTTCGCTGTATCAGGAATAAAAAGACCTGATGCTGTCTGAGTCATAGCCTCCTGAGGCTCGATGACCACTCTGTCTGCCAATGGTTTAATCATAATTATATTGTTTTTTATATTTTCCAATTGAATCAAATGTTGACAATGAACATGCCATCTCCCCTTTTCTGCCAAATTGTCACATGCGGGAGCGTAGGTGCCAAAGAATGACACCCACTGACACAGAAACATTGAGAGAATGCTTGGATCCCCACTGCGGGATTTCAAGTGCGAAATCCGCGGCATCCACCACATCCTGGCGGACACCATCCACTTCATTGCCAAATACCAAGGCATAGCGTCCACCACGCTCTGGCACAAACGCATCCAGCTTTCTGGAGTTTACGGTCTGTTCCACTGCCACAATGGTATAGCCCTCCGCGCGCAGCGCCTCTATGGCGTCCATAGTGTCATCCCAATGCTGCCAAGGCACGCTATCCTCCGCACCAAGCGCCGATTTATGTATCTCGGCAGAAGGCGGAACAGCACAGATGCCACACAGGCACACCCTGTCAATTTTGAATGAATCTGAAGTGCGGAAGGCGGAGCCCACATTATGCGCACTTCTAATATTGTCTAAAACGACCACGAGCCCCGATGGAGGGAGCTCGCGATACGCTTCGGCAGTCACTCTGCCGAGTTCTATATTAAGTAGCTTTCTGTCTTTCACGACTAATACTTATTCAGAGGATAGCCAGCAGTCATCATGTGAACCTTGTTCCTGATGTCTGTAAGCACTGAGTTATGCTCCTTGAGGGATGCGTCCTGCTCAACTGTAAGCTCTGTACCAGCCTTGAGAGTGAGGACCTCGATGTGAGCCGCGCATGAAGAAAGCACAGTGTCAATCATTTCCACGATGTCTACCATATCCTTCTCCTTGAAGCCACGTGATGTAACGGCTGGAGTACCGATACGGAATCCTGAAGTCTGGAATGCAGAACGTGTATCGAAAGGAACCATGTTCTTGTTCAAGGTTATGTCTGCCTTCTCAAGTTCCTTCTCTGCCACACGGCCACTCACCTCAGCGAACTTGGTGCGAAGATCAATGAGCATCAAGTGGTTATCAGTACCGCCAGAAACTACCTTATAACCCTTCTCAAGGAAAGCAGAGCACATAGCCTGTGCGTTTGCAATAACCTGCTTCTGGTAATCCACGTACTCAGGCTGAAGTGCCTCATAGAACGCAACTGCCTTTGCAGCGATCACATGCTCGAGCGGACCACCCTGAACGCCAGGGAATACGCTGCTGTCGAGCATCTGGCTCATCTTCTTCACCACGCCCTTAGGAGTGGTAACGCCCCATGGGTTGTCGAAGTCCTTGCCGAGGAGGATGATACCTCCACGAGGTCCACGAAGTGTCTTATGGGTAGTAGAAGTAACAATGTGTGCGTACTTTACAGGGTTCTTCAAAAGGCCTGCGGCAATGAGTCCGGCAGTGTGAGCCATATCAATCCAAAGGATAGCGCCCACCTCATCTGCGATCTTTCTCATTCTCTCGTAGTCCCACTCCCTTGAGTAAGCAGAAGCGCCACCAATGATGAGCTTAGGTTTGCACTCACGAGCCTTCTTCTCCATGTCATCATAGTCGATAAGACCAGTATTCTGGTCAAGGCCATAAGCAACAGCATTGTAAAGAATACCAGAGGCATTTACTGGTGAACCGTGAGTAAGGTGACCGCCCTGTGAGAGGTCAAGTCCCATGAAAGTGTCGCCTGGCTTAAGGCATGTCATGATGACTGCCATGTTTGCCTGCGCGCCTGAATGAGGCTGAACGTTTGCCCACTCTGCATCATAAAGCTTGCAGAGGCGCTCTATGGCGATAGACTCGATCTGGTCCACTACTCCACAGCCACCATAATATCTCTTGCCTGGATAACCCTCTGCATACTTGTTTGTGCAGACTGAACCCATAGCCTCCATAACATAGTTACTAACATAGTTCTCAGAAGCGATAAGCTCGAGACCTGACGACTGTCTTTCCTTTTCTTTTTTGATCAGATCGAAAATCTGAAGATCCTGTTTCATACTTGTTCGTTTTGTTTAGAACAACAAATTTAGAAAAAATAACCAAAACACAAAAAGAAAAGCCTCCTTTATCAGGAGGCCTTTCAATTATGTTCGACTATAAACTAGAGATTGTTCTGTCTGATGTTTGCCTGAGCTGCTGAAAGTCTAGCGATTGGAACGCGGAATGGAGAGCAGCTGACGTAGTCAAGACCGATGCGGTTGAAGAAGTTGATAGAATCAGGATCTCCACCATGCTCACCGCAGATACCGCACATGAGCTCTGGTCTCTTAGAACGTCCACCCTGGATACCGAGCTCAACGAGCTTGCCGACAGCCTTGGTATCGATGGTCTGGAATGGATCTGCATCGAGGATCTTGTTTCCGAGATAGTCACCCATGAAGGTACCTACATCGTCACGAGAGAAGCCGAAGGTCATCTGGGTAAGGTCGTTTGTACCGAATGAGAAGAACTCTGCGGTACGAGCCATACGATCAGCGGTAAGAGCCGCACGTGGGATCTCGATCATGGTACCGAAGTGGTATGCGATAGATACGCCATACTGTCCCTCGATCTCAGCCTTGATACGATCGCAGATAGCCTTCTGGAAGCTAAGCTCACGAGCTGAAACAGTAACAGGGATCATGATCTCTGGCATAGGGTTAAGACCCTCACCGATAAGCTCTGCAGTAGCAGTGAAGATAGCTCTGTACTGAGTCTCAGCGATGAATGGATAGGTTACGTGGAGACGTACACCACGGAGACCCATCATAGGGTTAACCTCGTGGAGGCCCTCGCCTCTCTTGTCGATCTCATCGATAGAGATGCCAAGTTCCTTAGCGAGCTCTGCCTTCTTGTCGTCTGACTTAGGAACGAACTCGTGGAGAGGTGGGTCGAGGAGACGGAATACAACTGGCTTGGCATCCATGATGCGGAGTGTGCTCTTGACAGCAGCCTTGATGAAAGGCTCGAGCTCTGACAGAGCTGCTCTTCTCTCGTCGTCTGTGTCGCAAAGGATCATCTTACGGAGCTTTGCAAGAGGTGTCTCAGAGTTCTTTCCGTAGAACATGTGCTCGATACGGAAAAGACCGATACCCTCAGCGCCGAATGAAAGTGCCTTGGCAGCATCTTCTGGAGTATCTGCGTTTGTGCGGATACCGAGCTTGCGGTACTTGTCAACGATGCTCATGAAGTTGATGAAGAGTGGGTTCTCAGAAGCGTCCATGGTGTCTATCTTGGTCGCATAAACTGCTCCCTTGGCACCATTGAGGCTGAGCCAATCGCCCTCCTTATATACAACTGGGCTGTCGCCGAATGAAACAGTCTTAGCCTCAAGGTTGATCTTCATAGCCTCGCAACCTACTACGCAGCACTTACCCCAACCACGAGCTACGAGAGCAGCGTGAGAGGTCATACCACCACGTGTGGTGAGGATACCTGCAGAAGCGCGCATACCCTCGATATCCTCTGGAGAGGTCTCCTCACGGATAAGGATGGTCTTCTTGCCAAGCTTAGCGGCCTCCATAGCTGCCTCAGAGGTGAATACGATGGTACCAACAGCTCCACCTGGAGATGCAGGAAGACCGGTAGCCACCTTCTCAGCCTTCTTCTCAGAAGCTGGGTCAAGGATAGGATGGAGAATCTCGTCGAGCTGTGCAGGAGAAACTCTCATGATAGCAGTCTTCTCATCGATCATACCCTCCTGGAGCATGTCCATAGCCATCTGGAGAGCAGCGAGACCGGTACGCTTACCGATACGGCACTGGAGCATCCAGAGGTGACCCTCCTGAATGGTGAACTCAATGTCCTGCATATCGTGGAAGTGCTTCTCGAGGTTTGAACGAACCTCGTCAAGCTCTGCATATACTTCTGGCATAGCTACCTCGAGTGACTTGAGGTCCTTGTTATGCTCATTCTTTGTAGCCTCGTTAAGAGGGTTAGGAGTACGGATACCTGCTACAACGTCCTCACCCTGAGCATTGATAAGCCACTCACCGTAGAACTTGTTGTCACCGTTTGCTGGGTTACGAGAGAAAGCCACACCGGTAGCTGAATTCTCACCCATGTTTCCGAATACCATTGACTGTACGTTCACTGCTGTACCCCAGTCATCTGGAATCTTCTCGATACGACGATAAGCGATAGCGCGCTTTCCGTTCCATGACTTGAACACGCCACCGATTGAACCCCAAAGCTGAGCCTCAGCGGTATCAGGGAACTCAACTCCGAGTACCTCCTTAACCTTAGCCTTGAACTGCTCGCAGAGAGCCTCAAGCTCCTCAGCGGTGATGTCGGTATCTGACTTGTAGCCCTTAGCCTCCTTGAGATCAGACATCATGCGATCGAGCTGCTGACGGATAGCCTTGCCATCCTCTGGCTCGATACCCTCAGCCTTCTCCATAACGACGTCAGAATACATCATGATGAGACGTCTATATGAATCGTATACGAAACGTGGATTTCCTGTCTTCTTGATCATACCAGGGATGGTAGCAGAGCAAAGACCGATATTGAGGATGGTATCCATCATACCAGGCATTGAGCTTCTTGCACCAGAACGGCAGCTTACGAGAAGCGGATTCTCAGGATCGCCGAACTTCTTACCCATGATAGCCTCTGTAGCCTCGAGTGCAGCAGCGACATCTCTTCTAAGAGCGTCGGTATAGCCACCGCCGAGCTCATAGTACTCAGCACAGCACTCTGTAGTAATGGTAAAGCCTGCAGGAACAGGCATGCCGAGACGACTCATCTCAGCGAGATTCGCTCCCTTTCCACCGAGGAGCTCTCTCATAGCGCCATCGCCCTCGGCATTCCTTCCGCCGAAACGATAGACTCTCTTCTTGTTCTCAAACATATTATATTTGTTTCAAATGGTTATCAAAACTGCAAATTTAATACAAAAAAACGGCACTTTAAAAAAAACTTTAAGAACTACACATCAGGAGGTTACAAAAGTTTCGCAGCCACCTCAGACAGTTCGCTTCTCTCGCCCTTGCGAAGGAATATGTGCTGGAACAGCTTCTGTCCATCCATCTTCTCTCCGAGATGGGTAAGACCATTTGACCACTGGTCCAAATATGGCTGGTCGATCTGGAACACATCGCCTGTGAAAACCATCTTTGTGCCCTCACCGGCCCTGGTAATGATGGTCTTGATCTCATGAGGAGTAAGGTTCTGCGCCTCATCGATGATAAAGAATGCCTTTCCAAGACTCCTTCCACGGATATACGCAAGCGGAGAAATGACGAGCTTCTCGTCCTTGAGAAGCGAGTCAATCTTGAGCGCCTCCTTCGACGAAGGACGGAACTGCGCCTTTATGACATTCAGATTATCCATCAAAGGCTGCAGATACGGACTCATCTTGGTCTTCTGATCTCCTGGAAGGAAACCAATGTCCTGGTTTCCGAGGATGACTGCAGGACGCGAGAGAATGATCTGGTCATAATCCTTCTCCTGAGCAAGCGCGGCAGCGAGTGCAACGAGCGTCTTTCCGGTGCCTGCGCCTCCAGTGAGCGACACCAGAGGGACATTTGGGTTCAGGCAGGCATCGATGGCAAACTTCTGCTCTTCATTCCTTGGACGGATGCCATAGGCCTCCTTCGTCCTCACGAGCACTATCTTGCCTCTCTGCTCATCGAAGCGCGCACACACTGTTTCCTTTGACTCTGCCCCAGGCCAACCGAACTTGAAGAGCTGGTTCGCCTTCGGCTTCTTGTCCATGGCTTCGTGCCAATCAATACAGTTCTCCGGTCCGTAGCAGAGTTCCTGAAGCGCCTCGCCACGCAATGTCTTGAATATCACCTCTTTCTGGGTATTCTCAAGTCTATCCTCCTGGACGCGGTCCGTCAAATAATCCTGAGCCTCCATGCCCGCAGCCTTGGACTTAAGCCTAAGGTTGATGTCCTTGGTCACTAGAGCCACGAACTTGTCTGGATTATGGTCACGAACCCAAATGGCGGTCGCCAGGATACGGTGGTCCTGGATATCGTCACGGAACAGGTCCGTCATGCTTTCCGGAAACGGATGATTTGGCTCTATCTTTATGAATCCCAGATTCTTCCCTAGTGGAACTCCACGCTTGTCAAACATCTTCCCTTCGGTAAGCTTGTTTATCTCACGCATGAAACCACGGGCATTGAATGAGAGGGCATCATTGCCCTTCTTGAACTTGTCAAGCTCCTCAACGACAGCTATCGGGATGACGATATCATTGTCCTGGAACTTCTTGATAGAGCGAAAATCGTGAAGGACAATGTTTGTGTCCAACACGAAGATTTTCTGTTTTTTCATATATTATGTGGTCAATCCTCGCCCTCGGAGCTCTGGCTCCTGATGAGCGACTCTAAAATTCCCTTGATGCCGGTGCGCGCCGAACTCGCCACGGAGATCGATGCGTCACCTACCTTCGGATGTCCTAATGGGAAGTAGGCAACATCCTGCAGCAGCAACTCTGCGTCGACATAGTCATAGTCGATGTCAGCAATCTGAATGAGCACTCCTGGCACCTCAGAGAAAAGCAGCCTTACGACATCCTTTTCACCACGGGCAGATGCGAGCTCTCCCAGGTCAATGTCTATGCCGTGCTTTTCCGCCATGCCCAGAAGTGCGGTCATAAGGCCGCCTTCGCCCACCGACGCGCCCGAAATCACCACGCCATCCTCCACCAGTTCGCGAACGACTTCGTAGCAATCGATGAAGTAATCCGCATCAATGATGCGTGGTGCGGCGTCTGAGTGGATGCTCTCGACCTCCGAGAGTCGTGAGCCACCAAGCCTGAAATCACAGTCGTCAAATGGGATGAAGATAATCCAGTCGGAAGGCCGTCCCTGAATGACAGACGGACATGCGCGAACGCGTCCAATGCGAAGAGAATAAGGGTCTTCCTCCTCCATCTCATCATCCTCAACCGAAGGTTCTGCGAGTACAGGCTTAACTTCCAGCGAAGCCATCTCGGAAGATCTGTACGTCCACGAGCGGAGCTTGAGTCCGAGGCTATCGACGTAGTCAGCCGCTGCAGAGACTGCAGCATAGAACGAAGCGTGATCGCCAAGAGCATCTTCAGGCCAACGCCAGTCAAGCTTAAGCAGAAGGTCCTGCAAGGTGAAATGGCCCCTGCGCCAGATGATGTCTATCAAGGCAGATGCGATGGCCGACTTCGCCGTAAGTTCAGGAAAGCTCTTCGCCGTGCTGCGTGGTGAGCCAATGCGCTCTCGCACTTTCGAGGCGTAATCCACTACCATGGAAGGATCGGCTACTCTATCGTTGAACGACGGATCCAAAGTCTCATCCACTATAGGCTCCCACACTTCGCTGGAGGCAGACGACTGGCCAGGATCCTGAAGACATGAGTCCAGGATGCGCGCTGGAGTCAGCTCCTGCGCCACACCATCAAGTGTGTATGTCGAGAATTTGGCTGATATCTTCTTTTTCATGTCGCGACTAAGTTAGCATAAATTCGCAATAATGTCAAAAAATGATTATATTTGATTTTGTAGTTTATCAACTGAAGATGATGTTTGACGAGTCAGCATACGAAAAAAAGATAGAAGCACTGTTCGTAAGGTTTCCTTCCGTTCAGAAAACCGGCTTTGGCGATGCTTACAAGCCAGGTCTGGAAAACATGTTCCGTTTCGACGAGGCCCTTGGGTGTCCATCAAAGTCATTCAGGACCATCCACGTAGCAGGAACGAACGGAAAGGGGTCAGTATCGAACATGCTCGCATCTGCACTGAGCGCGAAGGGGATGAAAGTGGGACTTTACACCTCTCCACACCTCCTAGACTTCAGGGAGAGAATGATTGTATCTGGAGAAGGAATGATCACAAAGGAAGGCGTGTGGAATTTTCTGGAAAGATATGAGAGTATCTGCGATGAAATGAACCTGTCCTTCTTCGAGATCACCACAGGCATGGCATTCGACTGGTTCAGGCAGCGCGGAGTGGATGTGGCAGTGATAGAGGTCGGCCTTGGGGGCCGCCTCGACAGCACGAACATCATCACGCCGGAACTAAGCGTGGTCACGAGCATTGGACTTGACCACTGCGCCATGCTGGGAGACACCAGGGAGGCCATAGCCGGCGAGAAGGCCGGCATCTTCAAGTCTGGGGTACCTGCGGTAGTGGGCACCTGGGATGAGGAGACGGCGCCAGTTTTCGAGCAGAAGGCTGCCGAGGCGCAGTCTCCGCTGGTCTTCGCCGACCGCGAGGAGCCTGCTCTGTGGGAGCGCTCGGAGGAGATTCTCGCCGCCATGGACCTGCAGGGTCCCTGCCAGCGCGAGAATCTACGCACCGCGCTCGTAGCACTCGAGAGCATTGGCTTAAAACCCGATGAGCAGATCGAGGAGGCCATCATCCACACAGCGAAGCGCATGGACTTCCATGGAAGGTGGGAGATGCTGTCTCGCGAGCCGGATGTGATCTGCGACATCGGACACAACCCACCTGCACTGAAGGTGAACTTCGCCCGACTGGAGCAGTATCTCACCGACGGCATTTACGACGAGCTCATCATGGTATATGGCGTCATGGCCGACAAGGACCTTGATGGTATCATCCCAATGATGCCGAAAAAAGCCAGCTACATCTTCGTCACTCCCGACACCAGAAGGGCGATGCCTGCCGAGCAGATACTCAGCACAGTGAGCAAGGCCATGCCTCATCACGTAAGCCTTACGCTTGGCGGCGCAGTCCAGGAAGGAGTAAGAATCGCGCTCTCACGCGCCCAGAAGGCGCTTTCAGAAGGAAGGAAAACATTGATATATATAGGTGGCAGTACTTTTGTAGTATGTGAAGCCATCACTATTTTCTAACACCACTTGATTATGAGAAGATACATACTTTCTCTTTTTGTAACCTTGATGTCCATCAGTATGAGTGCACAGACCATAGAGAAGCTCTGGAAGAGCTACGAGGACGCCATGAGCGCAGACAAGCCGAAGACAGCCATGGAAGTCCTGGATAAGATTAAGGAAAGCGCCAAGGAACAGAAACGTCCATGGGATTTCTATCTCGCGGCCTCAAGATATGTTGACTGCGGCTCATCCATAAACTGGAAAGACCATACAGCTCTCGTACAGAAGAAGGACGAAGAGATAAAGGCATACGACGAGCCTATCCTCACCTACTTTCACGAGAGATCAGCGATGAATTCGGCTCGCGCAAAGGCATTTGTCGATGAGCATAAGGAGGTACTGAAAGCTGGCCACCACAAGGAGTTCTATGAGAACGACAGCTACATCACGAGCTACAAGTTCGGCACCGTGCTTCGCGATATCCTGGAGAATGACTATGAATATGCGTTGTGGTCCATCGGCTTCCGCTATAGCCCTGCCGTAGAAAAAGACTTGAGGCAAATGTATGGCCACAAGTACCCTCAGGAGGCATTTATGGACTTTGCATTCAGCAAGAGCACTGCGAAGATGAACGACATGAAGGAGTTCGCAGCCAAGTACCAGGGTAAGGCTATGTCACTTCTCGCAAGGGAGATACTCCTTCGTGACAAGTTCACAGAAATCAGCAAGACAGAATTAAAGGTGGACACTCCTTTCAAAGATCTGAAAAAGGAGTGCGCTTCATTCATCAGCGAGAAGAAGAAGTACACAGGAATCGAGAAAAAGATCGCAGACTGCTCTGTAGAGGTCGAGAGAATCATCAACGATCTTGACGGCAAGTATCTCTCGGCAGAGGTGAAGAACAACGAGATGACAGTCACTTTCAAGAATCTCGAGAAGGCGGACTATGTCATCCTGCGGGACAAGACGAAGGTTGCAGAAGGCACCGTCAAGAACCAGAAAAACAGGTACTTCCTTGAGGACAAGGCCACTACATCGCTCAAGGACATCGATGATGGAGATTATGTCATCGAGCTTAAGTCCGGCAAGGAGCAGTACAAGATAGACTATAGGAAATACACCATTTCACTTGCCGTAAAGAAAGAATCGCAGAGCCGCATCGCCATATATGCAGCAGACTACTGGACAGGAAAACCACTGGACGTTTGCGATGTCAAGATAATAAACGACGATAAGACCGTAGCTGAAAAGAAAGGCATAAAGCTTCATGGATTCACCTATCTGCCAGAAGAGATCACCAAGCACGCCAGCTGGGACGCAGAGATAGTCTGCACATTCAAGGATGCGAGCGGAAGGCTGCACTCCAGCAGATCCAGCAGGTTCAACAGCCCTTACAAGTCTGCCATAGGTTCTGTGGACAAGTGGGAGGGCATCCTGATTCAGGATAGGACAGCATTCCACCCAGGAGAGTCAGTGCACTTCAAGGGCATAATATACCACGGAGACGACAGGATAGAGCTGAAGACCGCCGAGGAAGGCACCGAGGTCAAGGTGGCCCTTTTGGATCCAGACAGAAACAAGGTGGAGGAAAAGACTCTCCGTACCAATGCTTTCGGTGCTGTAGCTGGCGAATTCAACCTTACTGCAGGAAAGAAGAAGGGAAACTACGAGATCCGTCTTTCCATGGGAGACAAATATCTTGAGAGCAGTTACATCCAGGTAGACGATTACGTCCTTCCTACATTCACCCTCACATTTGACCCTATAGACAAATTCTATTTCTGTGGTGATGAAGTAATGTTCAGCGGTGTGCTCAAGAGCTACTCGGGACATTCATTGTCAGGCGCAGACGTGAAATATGTGGCCACCGTAGACGGCACCGTGGTAAGTTCAGGAAAGCTCCAGCTCTCCCCTACCGGAAAGTTCTCAGTGACCATTCCTAAGGACGAGAAAGCAAGCGACAGATGGTATAGCTATGCGGAGCTTGAAATCAGAGTCGTAGATGCGACAGGAGAGACCCATGACTGGCAGAAGACAGTCTCCATGCAGAACAGCATAGGCCTTCGCACAACGATCGTAAATTCAAACGAAGGCAATGTAACAGCCGTAGAGCAAGAAGGCGCCATCTCTGGCACAAACATACTGAACGAGGACAACCTCAAGCTGCAGTTCAACGTCCAGAAGCATGATGGACTTGACATCACCTATACTGTATATAGCGGAAAGGTCATCATAGCCAAGGGCAAGGCTGAGGCAGGATCAGTAAAGAGCGTGGATCTAAGTTCACAGCCTTCAGGTCTATATCATGTCAAAGTAGAAGCATCTGCGAAAACCGTAAGCGGCAAGGAGATCGAGGCACACAATGAGTTCCAGATCATAAAGATCTCCAAGTCAGACACGACATTCAAGGTTCAGAGCGAGAGCATCATTTCCCTACTCAAGGGAGACGACATAGCATTCCAGTTTGGAGCCGGCCTAGACGACCTCTGGGCTTGCATCGAGCTCATTGGCGAGGGTGATGTGACACTTCACTCCGAGCTCGTCCAGATTAAGAAAGGCGAAATGAAGGCATTCCACTATGCCTTTGAGCCGAACTACCCAAACAACGTTACCCTCAAGGTGCTCTATTTCAGGGAGGGTAGCTGCGAGCAGTGGTCAAAGAACTTCGTGAACACCGCGAAGAGCCTCTACCTGCCTCTGCAGTTCACCAGGTTCGTCGACAAGGCACAGCCTCGTCAGGCTTGTCACTTCGAGATGGCCACGCTACCAAATGTAGAGTGTGCTGTAAGTGTATATGACAAGAGCACCGAGGCCATAAGGACCAACGACTGGGCGACCATAGCACTCAGGTCCGCAGCCCCTACACTCTCATACGACATCTCACTTGGAACAAATAGAAGCAGTTTCCATTTTGAAGCCGTGATGGCAAGAACCAGCATGAGAGGCACCATGAAGGCCGCTGGAGGAGTCGTTTACGAATCGGTAGAGGAAGAAGCTATGCCAATGGTAGAGATAAATGACAGCGCACCTGCTACAGACGCAGTTGAGGAGAACAACGTGATGGAGGCAGAGATCCGCGAAGACTTCGCCGGAACCATTGCCTTCGAGCCATTCCTCTACTCCGATGCAGAAGGAAAGGTGGCATTTGACGTGACTACCGGAGACCTTCTCTCTACCTTCTATGTATATGTATACGGACACGACAAGTCGATGCGAAATGCCACCATGCGTCAGGAGATGCTCGTCACCATACCTGTGAAGCTTTCTGTAGTAGAGCCTCAGCTCCTTTATGTCGGCGACAGATATGTGGTGAAGGCAAATCTTTCAAGCAACCTTCAGGTGCCATGCACAGGCACAATCTCGATGAGCCTCTTCGACGGCAGCGACTACAAGGGCACCAAGCCATTCGCCATGAAGCAGCAGGTAGTAACCATCCCTGCAGGAGGAACCACCCCTGTGGAGTTTGAGGTCAATGTACCAGCTGTCAGCGAGCTCGGCATGCTCCTTAAGTTCAATGCCACAAACGCAGCCGACGCCGTATTCGTTGCCATCCCTGTGAAACCTGCCAAGCAGACTCTCACCGAGGCGCACTCTGCAGTGCTCCACCCTGGAGACTCAGAGGCAGAGCTCGAGGCGAAGCTTCGTGCGATGTTCGTCAATGTCCAGGGCTCCGAGGCCGACATGAAGATCACTTCGCTGCTTGACCTCGTACGTGAGGCGCTTCCTGAGCTCATCGAGCCTTCTGGCAAGGACGCGGTCTCATTGACCCAGGCGATGTATGCAAGAGTCCTTACGGCGAAGCTCAATGGCACTGTCGCAGACAATAAAGAGCTCCTCGAGAAGCTGCTGAAATGCCAGAACCCTGACGGAGGATTCGCTTGGTTCGAGGAGATGACCTCTTCTGGCATCATCACTGCACAGATTCTCAACATGGCAGGTACAGCTAGAGAAAGAGGATTGGACCTCCTTCCTGGAGAAGTCACGGCCAAGGCAGTCAAGTTCTTGGATGCCACATACTTCTCTAAGGACAACAAATATCGCTGGTACTGCACCGTGACCATGAGGCAGTACGCCTTCGTGAGAGCATTGTTCCCAGAAGTGGCGTTCGAGGTCAAGAACATTGATAGAAAAGAGTATCGCCAGTTCAAGAAGGAGACTACCGAATACCTCGTCCCTAAGAAGGATCGTGGCATGAATGGCTACATCCTCTCAAAGGCACGTAGACTTCGCACCCTCATGCTCCTGAACTCTTCTGAGAGCGGTATTGAACTTGCCAAGGCATTCGGTATACGCTTCTGCACATCGCGCCGTATCTCGAAGTCTATAAACGCGGACATCGAGTCGCTTCTCGAGTACGCAGTGGAGCACAAGTCTGGCGGAATGTACTATCCAAATGCAGTGATGCCATTCAGAGGTCTGCTCGAGAGCGAGCTTGAAGCTCACTCACTTCTGTGCGACCTCCTAAGAGACTGCACAGCGAAAGGTTTGCTCTCTGACGAAAAGGTATCAGACGGCATAAGACTCTGGCTGATGATACAGAAAGAGACACAGCAGTGGAAGAAAGACCCTGCATACATCGAGGCCATTGCTTCTGTACTTGATGGTTCTGAGTATATCCTCGCCACCAAGGTGATGTCACTCTCAAAGACTTATACCGTACCATTCGAGCTCATTCAGGAGAGCGGCAACGGCATGAGCATCAAGCGTCGCTTCATCCTCATGGACAAGGAGGGCGAAAGCCACGAAATCGCCGAAGGAGAAGTACTCCATATCGGCGATAAGGTGGAAGCTCGCTATGAAATCTGGAACGAGGAAAATAGAAGCTTCGTCCATGTCAATGCAAGTCGTCCTGCATCGTTCAGACCTACCCAGCAGCTATCTGGTCACTATGGATGGTGGCTTGCACCATTTGTCGTAGACAACTTCTACACCTTCACGCCACAGGGCTACAGAGAGGTGGAGATTGGAGGCTCAGAGTACTGGTTCGACGCTTATCCTGAAGAGAAGACCACCATCACGGAAGAGTTCTTCGTCACCCAGGAAGGAAGCTTCCAGATGCCTGTAATCGAAATCGAGTGTCTATATGCTCCTCACTATAGAGCAAATGATGCATGTCATCATTGCCCTATAGTATCGGAGTAACTCCTACGCTGGATGATCTGCTGCTCCACATATAGTGCGATGCAGGAGAGCACGAAATAGATCACACACTGAATCGTCATGGCGGTGAGCTGCGGACTAATGGTCTGGAGGTCACCGCCTGCTGTATTCAGGTTGATGAATGCCTGGCAGCCGAATGTCGATGGGAACAGCCAAGAGAAGGCTCTCCAGAATGCAGGGAACGCGGTAGTAGGCCATGAGAAGCCTGTCAGGAACAAGCAGATAGGAGAGATGAAAAGAAGAAGGACAAACACAGTCTCTCGCTTGTTGATGAAAGTACTCCACACCTGACAGAACAGTATGCAGTCAGTTACAAAGAACATCAGCAGTAGAAGTATATCCCAGTAGTTTCCTCTCTGTGGGAATCCGCATATAGCAGGTACGATGGTGGCAATATAGATACCAAGTCCAAAGAAGAGCAGCCAGTATGCCAGACCACGTCCGAAGACTACCCTACCGACACCATGTCCATGCAGGTGGGTTGGCAGAGTGGCGAAACTGCAGTTCTCTTCCCTGGCGGTTCCAGCAAGCATGGTCATGCCGTAGAACATCACCTGCTGTATGATCAGCATAAGGATGGCAGAGATGAGGAAAATACTGTAGGAGAAGGTTCTGTTGTACGGAAGATTCTCAGTATAAGGTACGGCCTTGACTGGTCCTATCTCATCCAGCATGACGAACTCTGAACCCATGAGCAGATTCTTGTAATAGAGGAAACTGCTCATATCTGCGTAGATAGAAAGTGTCGCAGTCTCCTTTCTCACCATCTTCTCGCCGAAATCCGCAGGGAACATGATGATACCGTTCACCTTTCTCTCCTCAAGCAGCTGACGTGCCTCCGCCATGTCTGTGCATCGATATGCCACCTTGACTTCACGTGTAGCATCCACTTTCTGGATATATCTACGGCTCTCCGCGCAGTCAGCATTATCCACCACCGCTATGGGAGTGTCCTCAAGCACACCATTTTTATAAATCAAGTTATACAGCAGTGGATATCCGAAGCCTGCGACGATGAAGATGATAAGGAATCCTCCATCTGCAAATATCGTCTTCAACTCATGGGTCAGGACCATCCAAAGGTCCGACATCCACTCTTTTATATATGTCTTTCTCATACCTTACTTCTTAGGATAATTCTGGTGTATGTAGGCTTTCTTGAGCCTAAGCAGCACCGTGAATGGAAGGAACTGGAACAGAAGGAGATGGATAATCTCCTTGTAGCATCCTGCGAAGCCTGTTCCGAACATGCCACCCTGCACATACATCTGATAGTAGTGTCTAAGTGGGAATATCTCGGCAAGTCCCTGAATGCCAGCCGGCATCGCCTCTACTGGAAGGGTGAAGCCCGTCATCGAGAATGCCATCACGCTGAATAGCGCGCCTATGCTTAGAGCGAATCTAAGGACTGGGACACAACCGATGATAAGCACAGCGATGGACTCGCTTGCCACGACTAAAAGGAATACATCCAGAAGCATCCACCAGATGGATCCAGACAGTGGGAAATGCATCCATCCATACAGCAAAAACATGAGTGAGAAGCCCATGGCTGTGAAAAGGATAGTATAAAGCAACATCTTTCCGCCAATGGCTGGGACAATTCTACCACCTGAGCAGTCCAGAAGATGACGCGATGTGCCATACTTCAACTCTGTGCCCAGAGAATAAATGACAAGGATGATGATGATCATCTCCAGCACACCAGGAAGCATCATGTTCGCAAGATAGGCGCCATAGTTCATGGTAGGATTTCCAGGCATATGAATGTCGATATCCACGGGTCTAAGCTGCCCCATGATGGCATGTTCGTTCACGCCCTTCATTCTAAGCGCCTGCCTCTGGACTGCGCCAGAAGTAAGGTTGATCATTGTCAGAATATCCTTGTAGGCCAGCGAACCACCGAGAAAGTAGAGGGTATTCACATAAAAAGTGAACTCAGGCTGTCTCTGAGCCATCACATCGGCATACATATTTTCCGGAAGGACGCAGATGGAAGTGATCACTCCCCTCTCCATATCGTCCCTGGCGGTCTCAAAATCAGGGTACTGCTTCACCTCGCCCAGCTGAGTGGCATCAAGCTGCTGGATGAAGTTTCGGGACAATGATGACTGATCATAGTCCACCACCCCTATCGGAAGGTCAGAAGGAACGCCATCCTTGAGGAATGTCAAGTAGAAGATAGAGCAAATAACCATCACACAGATGGAGCCTATCAGGTATACAGGACGCTTCCTCCAGATGCCGAGTTCTCTTCTCAATACAGTTATTATTCGTTTCATCTCACCACAAGTGCTGTCATGCCTGGGAGAAGTCCCTCAACCACGTTTGTAGGGACAGCTCTCACTTCGAATGTCTTTGCGTCATATCCATCGGTCTCCTTGGTAGCCTTCCATGTAGCATAGGACTCACGAACCGCCATATAGCTGATGGTTGCTGGGATCTGCTTGTCACCAAGAGCAGGGATGCTGAGAGTGAGTGGGCTACCGATATTCATGCCTTTGAGCATGTCTTCTCTTACATTGAAAGTGAACCAAACATCATTGAGGTCCACAATAGTCATCACAGGGGAACCTGTGCCAATGAGTTCGCCTGGCTTAGGGAAGATGGCTGAGACAGTTCCATCCACTGGGGCGGTGAGATACAGTTCACCGAGGTAGGACTCGACCTCCATCACTGCGCCATTGGCCTGGGCCACGAGTGCTCTGGCAGCAGCCTTGTCCTCATTTCGTGCACCTGACACAGCCATGTCGTACTTGCTCTTCGCAGCAGCTGCGGTGGCTACTGCAGCGTCATACTTGGCCTTGACTTCGTCGTACTTCTGAGCAGACACTACTTTCTGCTCATAGAGTTTCTGCATTCTCTCGTATGACTTTCTCATCACATCCTCCTGCACCACTGCAGACTGCCAGAGGTTGTATGCGCCAGAGATCTCCTCGCTTCTCGCTCCTGCCTGCGCCTTGCTGCTCTGCGCCATAGCGGCGGCCTTCGCAGCATTCGCCTGGGCGAGCTTCGCGCGCACCTCTGGAGAATCGATGAACACCACGGTATCTCCCTTATGCACCTTCTGGCCCTCTCTTACATACATTTCCTCCACACGTCCTGGCACTTTGCCAGACACTCTGTATTCACTTGCCTCAGCCACGCCCTGGATGACCTGAGCCTTAGGCTTTGAGACGAAATAGCCTGCTAAAGCGATGATGAGTACTACTGCCACAAGGGCACAAACACCTCCGATGAGGTTGTAATTCTTTTTCTGATTCATGATATTTTGTTTTTTATTATTATTCAATGGTTCTGTATTCTCCCTGTGCCTTGCGCAGATTTGAGTGATTCATCTGAAGTTCTACCCCAGCATCGATATATTCTGAATGAGCCTGCATCCAAGCAGTCTGCGCCTGAAGTGTGACAATGGTGTCGACCACTCCTTCCTCATAACCCACCATGGCCACTCTGAGGTTCTCCTCCGCGCTCTCGAGATTGCTCTCTGCCATGCGCATGCGCTCGAGCGCTTCATTCTCCTGCTTACTGAGCTGCTCAACCTGAAGGTTGATGAGCGCACAGGCATCGTCATACTTCGTTCTATACATCTGTGCCTCGGTCTTAGCCTTGAGAGTCTTCTGAAGCGCCTCAGTGCCATGGAAGAGAGGGACGCTAACCATTACGCCTGCATTGAACATGCCTCCGAACTGATTCTGGAAGCCATTGAATGCGCTTGGGTTAGACACTAAGTAGTTTGCAGTGAGCGCGACCTTTGGCATCATGTCCGCTCTTGCGATCTTCACTTTCTGATCGTAGATGCGAGATGCAAGGTCAAGGCTTCTGGTCTCTGGCCTATCGGCAATGATCTGGTCCATATCCTTGGACTTCAGCATCTGAGGTTCAGGTATCATATCCAGTTCCTCGTCGGCAAGCATGATCTTCGAGTCAAGTGGAAGACCTATTTGCTTGCAAAGGAGCATCTTTGACAGCGCAAGGCCATTCTCGGCACGAGAAAGAAGCATCTGCGCTTCGTTGTACTTGACATTGATGGCCAAGAGGTCAGACTTGACTGCCACACCCTCTTCCACATAAATCTCAGCGTCCTTCATCATCTGCTCAAGAAGGTCTGAGTAGTTGGCTGCAAGCTTTTTCTTGTTCGCAATGGAAACTATCTGCCAGTACGTCTGGTCGACATTAACCATGGCCTCTTCATACTGAGAGTCATACTGCGAGCGAGAGAGTTCCTCGGCAAGGTCTGCCATCTTGTTTGAAGCGATGATCTTGCCTCCCACGAAAACTGGCTGCTGGATAGAAACGGCTCCAGCGTAAACATTGGTAATATCAAGATTGAAAGCATCGCTGATATTTGTCCCTATCTGGTTCAGCGCTGCAGACACATCCGTCTGAGAGAGGGCTCCGATAACAGTCTGCCACATAGGACTGGTCATATACTCCATAGCGGCAGAAGGATTTGACTTGATGGCCGTCATGAGCTGCTGCATCTGGCCATTGAGCTGCCCCTGTACCGCTGTGCCCATGTTTGACAATGTCTGTGACATCTCGTCATTGATGAGCGATACATTTTTACTATTATACATGTAGGTGCCTGTAGCACTTACGTTAGGCAGATAATTGGCACGGGCAATCTTTCTGTCGTAGCTGGCCATCTGGACTTTCTGCCTAGCGAGTTCCAGATCTTTGTTTGCCTCTGCGGCCATGGTATGACAGTCCTCCAGGGTCAGCGTCTGCTGTGCCATTGCGCTCAATGGCATAAGAGCTGTCAATGCGATAATTAGCGATACTTTTTTCATATTATTTTTGTGTTTGTTCTTTTTTCTTACGAATTTTACGCAACACTTGTACCGCAAATAAGCAATAATACACAAATCACTTTTTATGTATCATATCACAAATGACAAAAGACAGCAGGCTACCGCAGAGAGAATCAGCAAGGCACTAATTCACTGCCTTTCTGTCAAACCTATGTCAGAAATAACCGTCAGTGACATTTCTTCAGCAGCAGGAGTCAGCAGATCTACATTCTACAGAAGTTTCGACATCCCCCTCGACGTGCTGAGATATGAATGCGACAGAGTCGTAGTCATCATGGAAAAAGACTACGCCAAAGCAAGACTAAAGAACCTGGACGACTTAGTTAACTTCACCCTAAAATACTGGAGAAGTCATTCCGAGATCCTTGACGCAGCAGTGAACTGCGACAGAATGGACATTGTCCACAAATCCATCAGCAGTCATTCTGAGGCGCTCATCTCAAGTCTACAGGGCATCATTGGCAGTGATTTCACAGAGCAGGAAATCGACTACATCAGGATGGGATCCATAGGAATGATCTCCAACCTCCTTTCTGTTTGGATCAAGCACGGAAAAAAAGAATCGCCCGAACAACTATTCGAACTTTACATTAAGTTCACCAAGCTGATAAGAGCTATAAGAGACTAAAAAAAAGGAGATTCCCCATCATCGAGGAATCTCCTTTCTATATATATGAGTAGGGATTAACCTATCTCTGCGCCATTGTTCAAGGCCTCCTGAGGAGTGATGAAACGCATCTTGCCGTCGCCCTGACGAGCCATGAGAATCATACCCTTGGACTCGATACCACGTATCTTGCGAGGTGCAAGGTTCGCAAGGATACAGATCTGCTTGCCCACCATATCCTCTGGAGAGTAATACTCTGCGATACCAGATACGATGGTTCTCTTGTCGATACCAGTATCGATGGTGAGCTTCAGGAGCTTATCAGTCTTAGGCACTCTCTCTGCCTCAAGGACAGTAGCGGTGCGGATGTCCATTTTCTCGAAATCCTCGAAAGTGCACTCTTCCTTCTGAGGAGCAACCACCTTCGCGGCCTCAGCCTTCGCGGCAGCCTCTCTCTCGGCACGGATGGTGTCGAGACGATCGAGCTGAGCCTGGATGGCGTCATCCTCGATCTTCGCGAAGAGGAGCTCCGCAGCACCGACCTCGTGACCGGCTGCGATGATGTCGGTATTTCCGAGCATATCCCAGTCAAGACATACACACTTGCCAAAGCCAGGACATGACGATGCTAGCTTAGGTGCATCGGCAGAGACAGTGTGGAGCGCAGCGCACTCACCATCCTTATAGGTATTCACAGTCTCCTGCTCACCCTTACGATGGTCTACACCTGCGCAGAGGCATACACCGAGCATCTTGCGGAGCTTCTCCGCAGCAAATGGTGTGAATGGCTCAAAAGCAATGGCGAGGTCTGCACAAATCTGCATGCAGACATTGAGGATGGTGCCGGTACGCTCCATGTCGGTCTTGGCGACCTTCCATGGCTCAGTATCTGAGATGTACTTATTTCCGACGCGTGCAATGCTCATGGCATCCTTGAGTGCCTCACGGAAATGATATCCTTCGAGGTTCTTCTCAAGCGAAGCCCTAAGTGCAGGGATTTCGGCGAGAGTCTCCTTATCTACGTCAAGCAATGTGCCTACAGCAGGAACCTTGCCATCGAAATACTTATGTGTGAGGACAATGGCACGGTTCACGAAGTTACCGAAGATAGCCACAAGCTCACTATTGTTTCTGGTCTGGAAGTCCTTCCAGCTGAAATCATTGTCCTTGGTCTCAGGAGCATTGGCAGTGAGGACATAACGCATCACATCCTCCTTGCCAGGGAACTGCTCAAGGTACTCGTGTGCCCAGACAGCCCAGTTGCGTGAGGTCGAGATCTTGTCGCCCTCGAGGTTAAGGAACTCATTTGAAGGGACATTGTCAGGAAGGATGTAGCCGTCGCCATAAGCCTTCAGCATAGATGGGAAGACGATGCAGTGGAACACGATGTTATCCTTACCTATGAAGTGAACAAGCTTGGTATCCTCGCTCTTCCACCACTTCTCCCAGCTCTGTGGAAGGAGTTCCTGGGTGTTTGAAATGTAGCCGATAGGCGCATCAAACCACACATAGAGTACCTTTCCTTCTGCGCCTTCTACAGGTACAGGAACGCCCCAGTCAAGGTCGCGAGACACTGCGCGTGGCTGGAGACCGCCGTCGATCCAGCTCTTGCACTGGCCGTATACATTTGATCTCCACTCCTTGTGGCCATCAAGGATCCACTCAGAGAGCCACTTCTCATACTGGTCCAGTGGAAGATACCAGTGAGATGTCTTCTTCTTGACAGGCTCTGCACCGCTAAGCTTTGACTTAGGGTTGATGAGTTCTTCTGGGGAAAGGGTGCTTCCGCACTTCTCGCACTGATCTCCGTATGCGCCCTCTGCGCCGCACTTAGGGCATGTGCCCACGATATAGCGGTCTGCAAGGAAGGTCTTTGCCTCTGGGTCATAATACTGCTCGCTCTCCTTGGTCACGAACTTGCCCTCGTCGTAAAGCTTTCTGAAGAACTCAGACGCATTCTTGTCATGAACCTCTGAAGAGGTACGCCCGTAGATATCAAAGTTGATTCCGAGTCCTGTGAAAGAGTCCTTGATGATCTTATGGTACTTGTCGACGATGTCCTGAGGAGTGCAGCCCTGCTGGCGAGCCTTGATGGTGATAGGCACACCGTGCTCATCCGAGCCACAGACATAGAGGACGTCCTCACCTCTCATACGCAGATACCTCACGTAGATATCTGCTGGCACATATACGCCGGCGAGATGTCCGATGTGAACTGGACCATTTGCGTAAGGAAGCGCACAGGTCACAAGAGTTCTTTTGTAATTCTTTTCCATATATAATACTGATATTAATAATCTTTCTTTTCCCTTCCAAGCATCACCTTGACCTTGGACTGGGCTTTCTGGAACTTGGACAGATCTGTCATTATCGCCACCTGGCGATCTGCGTCTGTGCAGTTCTGAAGTTCCTTTCTGAGATTCTGGATCATATCTTCAAAACGCCTTTCAGCATAATAGAGTATAGCTTTCGGCACCTGCCTTACCAGCCATGAATCCTCAGTGGTCATGGACTTCTGAAGAGCCTCGACCGTAAGCTGGTACTTTTCCACTGACAGTTCAGCAGCCACAAAGGCCAGATCTCTATCCTCAGAATTCAACAATCTGCAGAGCATTTCGTCCTGCTCAAGTCCCTCATCGTACATAACGAAGTACGCATCGTATACCTTTCTGAATATTTCGTTCTGGAAGAAGCTTCCATCGGTCTCAATGGAATCCCTGATGAAATCAGCTACCAGAGGCTTATCTTCCTCCGAACCAGAGTAATATTCTGAGTCGCTCTCGAAATTCAGCACTTTGGTGCCATAGGAAAGAATGAAATACAGCAAGTCTTTCTCGGCACTGGCAAGAACCTTATTTGTCTCCAGAGCCTCTAAATCAAAAGGCTTCTGGGCTACAACAGGCTGCTCTACCTCATAAGGAGCGACAGGATCAAGCCCTGAGTCGACACGCCTCCTCGTCCTCTCCTCGGAAGCCGCAGCCACCTCCATAGCTTTTTCCCTGGCGGCCTTGATATGGCCAAAGACCACTTCCTGGTCGATGCCGAATCTCTCAGCACATACCTGCGCAAAGACAGTTCTTTTCATAGCATCAGAGACAAGCGAGATAGCTCCGCTGATATCAGAGATAAGCTCTGCTTTCTTGACAGGATCTCCGTCAACCTGCACTCTGTCTGCCATGAAAGAGATAAAGTCCTGCTCATGTGTATCGAGGAAAAGCTTGACTTCTTCAAGAGTATGCTTTCGTGAATATGAATCAGGGTCCTCTCCATCTGGAAGGAGTACAAGCCTTACATTCATGTCTTCTGCAAGAATGAGCTTGATAGCCTTGACTGCAGCATTGATGCCTGCTTTATCACCATCATACATCACGGTGACATTGTCAGTATATTTCTTTATGAGCCTTACTTGCTCTGAGGTGAGTGCGGTGCCGCAAGAGGCCAAAAGGTTTGTGATACCTAGCTGGTGCATGGACACCACGTCCACATTTCCCTCCACCAGATAACACTTGTCTTGCTTCGAGATCTCGGACTTCGCCAGGTAGACGCCATACAAGGTACGGCTCTTCACATAAATCTCGGTCTCCGGAGAATTCATATATTTTCCTGTATTCTCCCTCTCGACCAGGATACGGCAGCTGAAGCCGACTACACGACCACTGACAGCGTGAATAGGGAAAGTGACTCTGTCATGGAAGCGGTCGCAAAGGCGTCCATCGTCGTACCTGACGCAGAGACCAGCCTCGATGAGATACTCTTCCTTGAAACCTGCCTCAAGTGCAGCCTTGGCGAGAGCGGTGCGGTCGGAAGGTGACCATCCAAGGCCAAATTTGGCAATGGTCTCGTCCGACAGCCCGCGCGAGCGAAGGTAGGCGTAGCCGATGGCGCGGCCTTCCCCGCTCTGGAGGTTATTCTCGAAGAACTTCTGTGCGAAATCATTGACCAGAAAAAGCGTCTCCCTGTGCTGCTTTTTCGCTATATCCTCAGCCGTCTCCTCTTTCTCCTCTATCTCAATATGGTATTTGTTTGCAAGATACCTCAACGCATCTGGATAAGTCAGATGCTCATAATCCATTAGGAAACCTATGGACGAACCTGCCTTGCCACAGCCGAAGCACTTGTAGATACCCCTGGACGGTGTGACATGAAATGACGGGGTTTTCTCTTGATGGAAGGGACAGCACGCCACGAAACTTGCTCCGCGGCGCTTGAGCGTCACGAAGTCACCCACCACCTCTTCGATGCGGGCTGCGTCAAGTATCCTGTTCTTTGTCTCTTCTGGTATCATTATGATGCAATTTCACAGAGGAACTTGATACGCACAAGGCGTATCTCCATCTCCTCGTAATCTCCTTCAAGATCCTTCAATGCGTCCGCAAGCGAGTCGGACTCAGCCTCGTCACGGAAGTACGAATAGATCTCATCCACGACATCGTCATCGACGTTCTGCTGGATGTAATAGTTAAGGTTCAGCTTCGTGCCACTGGACACGATAGCCTCGATTTCAGACATGAGTTTGTCCATATCCAGTCCCTTCATGTCTGCGATATCCTCCAGAGCTATCTGTCTATCAATGCTCTGGATAATAAAGACTTTATTTGCTGATTTGTTTGGCGCAGTCTTGACGACGAAATCATCCGGACGGATGATGTCATTTTCCTCCACGTAATTCTTGATGAGTGTGAGGAAATCCTGACCAAACTTCTTCGCCTTGCCTTCTCCCACTCCCTGGCAATTCTTCAAGTCCTCCATGCTGACAGGATAGCGGATGGACATCTCGACGAGTGATGGGTCTGAGAATATGATCCAAGGCTGAAGTTTCAGTCTCTTCGCCATGTCGCGTCTGAGGTCCTTCAGGATGGACAGAAGCACTGGATCGCCACCACCGCCACCTGAGCGCATAGCTGCAGTAGCTGCTGCAGACTCCTCATCCTCCTCATCGTCTGTACCCATAGAGAACTCTCTGTCCTCCACAAGCTTAAGTTCATAAGGATTCGATGCGAACAGCATACCCTTCGCAGTGACGCTTATAAGGCCATAGGTCTCAATCTCCTTGTCCAGGAGGTGAAGAATAAGGCCCTGATGCATGACTGTGCACCAGAACTTCACTGAATGGTTCTTTCCCGCGCCGAAAGAAGGGAGCTTATCGTGATGGTAAGTGCTTATATTTGAGTTCGTGACGCCGGCAAGTATATTCGCCAAGTGCTCAATCTTGAATTTCTCTGGGAGTGACTTGATGAGCTCGATGACCATGCACATCTCCTTGCGTCCATCAAACACAGGACGAGGATTTATGCAGTTATCGCAGCATCCACAATTCTCCTCATGAAAGTCCTCACCGAAGTAGTTCAGCAGGAGCTTACGACGACACTGGCTGGACTCAGCATAAGCCACGACTTCTGCGAGAAGCTGCTTGCCGATCTCCTGCTCGCTGATCATCTTTGACTGCATGAACTTCTCCAGCTTCTGGATGTCCTTGTAGCTGTAATAGGTGATGCAGCGGCCTTCCTGGCCATCTCGGCCAGCACGGCCTGTCTCCTGATAGTAGCTTTCTATACTCTTCGGGATGTCATAATGGATGACGAAGCGGACATCTGGCTTGTCGATGCCCATTCCAAATGCAATGGTAGCGACGATGACATTGACCTGTTCCATAAGGAATGCATCCTGGTTGTCCATGCGCGTCTTCGCATCGAGACCAGCATGATATGGTCTCGCTGCTATACCATTCATTTCCAGCAAGTTCGCCAATTCTTCAACCTTCTTTCTGCTGAGGCAATAGATGATACCGGACTTGCCTGCGTTCTGCTTTATGAACTTGATGATGTTCTTCTCGGCATCCACCTTGTCCCTCACCTCGTAGTAGAGGTTTGGTCTATTGAACGAAGACTTGAAAATCTTCGCATTTGGTATGTTCAAATTCTTGAGGATATCACTCTGCACCTTCGGGGTGGCAGTGGCGGTGAGGGCAATGATAGGCGCTCTGCCGAGCTGCTCTACCATGTCACGGATGCGCCTGTACTCTGGGCGGAAATCGTGTCCCCAGTCGGAGATACAGTGTGCCTCGTCTACGGCATAGAATGAAATCTTGATTTCCCTCAGAAGCGACACATTGTCTTCCTTGGTCAATGATTCTGGAGCGACATACAGAAGCTTGGTCCTTCCAGAAAGAAGGTCCTCGCGGACTTCCTGAATCTGTGCCTTGCTAAGCGAAGAATTCAGGAAGTGCGCGATACATCCATCTCCAGCGGACACAAATCCCCTGATGGCATCCACCTGGTTCTTCATCAGCGCAATCAGCGGCGAGATGACAATCGCAGTGCCTTCCATCACGAGTGCGGGCAGCTGGTAGCACAAGGACTTTCCCCCACCCGTAGGCATCAGTACGAAGGCATCACCTCCTTCAACAAGATGAGTGATAACCTGTTCCTGATCTCCCTTGAATGAGTCAAATCCGAAGAACTGCTTCAGCTTTGAGCGCAAAATGTCCGATTCTATTGCCATATAGGTTTATTATACCAGTTTATGAATTGCGAGTCCTGAACGAAGCTTAGGTTCAAACCAAGTAGTCTTCGGAGGCATGATGGCGCCTGTATCGGCGATGTTCATCAGCTGCTCCATAGACACTGGGTAGAGTGCAAAAGCGACCTTCATTTCGCCGCTGTCTACTCTGCGCGAAAGCTCACCCAGACCGCGGATTCCTCCCACGAAGTCGATTCTCTTGTCTGTACGGAGGTCCTTGATGCCAAGAATCTTGTCGAGTACAAGGTTTGAGAGGATAGTTACGTCAAGTACTCCGATAGGGTCATTGTCATCGTAAGTACCAGGGCGAGCAGTAAGAGAGTACCACTTACCTCCAAGATACATGGCGAAGTTATGAAGTCCCTCTGGTTTGTAGATCTCTGTACCCATACACATGACGTCGAAGTCATAGCCGAGCTTGCCGATGATCTGGCTCTCAGTGAGGCCATTGAGATCCTTCACCACGCGATTATAATCGATAATCTTCAGCTGGCTCTCAGGGAAGCATACTGCCATGAAGTAGTTATACTCCTCCTTTCCAGTATGTGCTGGATTCTGAGACCTCTTCTCTGCTCCTACGCGAGCAGCCGCAGCAGTACGATGATGACCATCTGCCACATAGAACGCCTCGACCTCAGTGGTGAACAGTTCTGTGATAAGAGCTATGTCGGCATCATCAGATATGACCCAGAGCTCATGGCCGAAACCATTTTCGTCTGTAAACTTATACTCTGACTCGCCAGCGATGTAGCGTGCAACGATATCATTGATCTTCTCGTTGTCCTTGTATGCAAAGAAGACAGGCTCAATGTTCGCATTCTGGATGCGAACATGAATCATTCGATCATCTTCCTTGTCCTTGCGAGTAAGTTCATGCTTCTTGATGAGTCCATTTGCATAATCATCAGTGTGCGCGCAGAGGACGATGCCATACTGGGTACGCTCGCCCATGGTCTGTGAGTACACATAGTAGCAAGGCTTCTCGTCCTGAACAAGCCATCCCTTCTGCTGCCATGCCTGGAAATTCTCCACAGCCTTGTCATAGACCTTCTGGTCATGATCTGGGAGGATAGGGTCGAAATCGATCTCTGGCTTGGTGATGTGAAGGAGAGACTTCTCAGATGCCATGGCCTTGGCCTCCTCTGAGTTGAGGACGTCATAAGGTGGAGCGGCAACCTCTGTAACGAGGTTCTTTGGCGGGCGAACCGCCGCGAAAGGCTTTACAGTGACCATACTATTTGTTAACCTGGAATTTTGTGCAACCTGTTGCGAAGTAGTCAGCGATCTGGCGAGCTGCTGCGAGGCCTGCATTTACATTTGCCTCAGCACTCTGCGCACCCATCTTCTTAGGGGTCGCGAACACGCGAAGGCCGAACTTCTCCTTCATTTCCTCATAGCTATCTGGCATGACGTCAGTGACATACTTGAGGTCTGGGCGCTCCTCGAGAGCCTTCATAAGACCAGCCTCGTCGATGACCTCCTTGCGCGCTGTGTTCACAAGCGTAGCGCCCTTAGGCATCTTTGAAACCAGGTCGTAGCCAATGCTACCGACAGTCTGAGGGGTAGCAGGGATATGGATAGAGACGTAATCACAGCTTGAGTAGAGCTCCTCGAGGGATGCAGCTGGAGTAGCGCCACCCTCTACAATCTTCTCTGCTGGAAGGAATGGGTCAATGGCCATGACAGACATGCCAAGTGCCTCAGCCTTCTTTCCTACGAGACGGCCCACATTTCCAAATGCCTGGATACCCACCTTCTTGCCCATGATCTCGGTACCTGTAGCTGGGGTGAACTGCGTACGAGCCATGAATATCATCATGGCGATGGCAAGCTCTGCCACTGCATTTGAGTTCTGTCCTGGAGTATTCATCACCACTACGCCATGGGCTGTGGCAGCCTCCAAGTCTACATTGTCATAACCAGCACCGGCGCGAACGACGATCTTAAGCTTCTTCGCAGCATCAAGTACCTCAGCGGTAACCTTGTCTGAACGAATGATCATGGCGTCTACGTCAGAAACTGCGGCTACGAGATCAGACTGCTCTGCGTACTTCTCGAGAAGTACCACCTCGTGTCCTGCGGCCTCGGAAATCTCCTTTATACCAGCCACTGCAGCTGCGGCAAATGGCTTCTGGGTAGCTAAAAGAATCTTCATATCACTATTTCTTAAGCTGTTCAAACTCCTGCATGCAAGCTACGAGAGCATCTACATCCTCCTGGCTGCAAGCGTTATAGATCGAAGCACGGAAGCCACCTACTGAACGGTGTCCCTTGATGCCAACCATACCCTTGGACTTGGCGAAAGCCATGAACTCGTCCTGGAGGTCTTCCTTGCCTGGAGCCATCACGAAGCAGACGTTCATGATAGAGCGAGAATCCTTCTCTGCTGTGCCAATGAACATGCTGTTTCTGTCGATCTCATCATAGAGAGTCTTTGCCTTCTTCTCATTGATGGCATGGATAGCCTCAACTCCACCCATTGACTTAACCCACTTAAGAGTCTCATTCATCACGAAGATAGAGAATACAGGAGGGGTGTTGAACATAGAGTCCTTGTCGACATGGGTACGAAGGTCAAGCATGGTAGGGATGTAGCGAGTCACCGTGCCGAGAAGATCCTTCTTGATGATGTAGAATGCCACACCTGCAGGGCCTGCGTTCTTCTGGGCGCCACCATAGATCATGGCATACTTGCTCACATCCACTGGACGGCTAAGAATGTCCGAAGACATATCTGCGATGAGTGGAACTGGAGAATCGATGTCTTCCTTGATCTCAGTACCATAGATGGTGTTATTTGTAGTGATATGGAAGTAGTCTACATCAGTAGGAATCTCATAATCCTTAGGGATGTAGGTATAGTTCTTATCCTTAGAGCAAGCCACAGCGTAAGCCTCTCCGAGGCCCTGTGCCTCCTTGAGTGCCTTGTGAGCCCATACGCCTGTGTCAAGATATGCAGCCTTCTTCTCAAGGAAGTTCATCGCTACATAGAGGAAACCCATGCTGGCACCGCCACCGAGGAACACGACTTCGTAATCCTCAGGGATGTGAAGGAGCTCTTTCCAGAGTGCGCGGCACTCATTCATCACCTCGTCCCACTGAGGGGTACGGTGTGAGATGGAAATCAATGAAATACCTGTACCCTTGAAGTCCTTCAACGCCTCGATGGCATTGTCAATGGCAACCTGTGGAAGGAGGCAAGGGCCTGCATTGAAAACATGAATCTTTTTCATTTTTTTTGTTTTTATGTTCTAATTCTTTTTTTCAAATCAAAGCGTCACATCAAATCACCTCGATGCAAGCGCCTTCTATCTTCTCTGCCTTTTCGCAGAAATCACTTTCCTGGGCAAGCCTCACTCGCACAGTCATCGCGCATGAGACGCCGAAATCCTGGTCTCGCTGAGGGAGCGACATGTCCTTGATCAGCTTCATCACCGAGTTCATCGAGAGGTATGGGAAGCTGATGCGCCAGTCACGACCGGCTATCTTCTCCACCACCTGGGCATTCTGTATGGCGTCGGCAGTGGCTGTTTTATAGGCCCTTATGAGGCCTGGCACGCCAAGCTTGATGCCTCCGAAGTACCTGACGACCACTACCAGGATGTCACTCAGCCCCGCGGAATCGATCTGCCCCAGTATGGGACGTCCCGCCGACCCAGAAGGCTCTCCATCGTCACTCGCCCTGAAGCGCGCGCCATCCAGTCCAAGCCTGTATGCGAAGCAATGATGCCGTGCATCATGATACTCCTTCTTAATGGCATCGACATGGAGCTTTACTTCCTCCTCGCTCTCCACAGGGTAGGCGAACGCCATGAAGCGACTACCCAACTCCTTGTATAGTCCCTCAGAAGCGCCAGCTACGCTGGAATACGTGTCTACAGACCGAATTTCGTCTTTCGCCATAATTCAAATTTAGTGTTTTTATCTATTATTTGCAACTGAGTGGAATTATTTTGTAAATTCGCGGCACGAAAAAAATCTAAACGAATTTTATGGTATACGTTTACAGGGTTACCCTTACCGGAATCAAAGGTTTCTTCAGAGTTTATCACGTTAATTCTGAAAATACATTATACTCATTCCACAAGCAGATGAGAGTTGACATGGAGTTTCCTCAGGATCAGCAGATCCTCTTCAAGGGACTGGATGCAAATGGAGACGTAGTCGCTCGCTACGGACTCATTGACCTCGGTGCTGGTACCGTGGATGAAGTTACACTCGCCCAGACCGTCAAGGCCGGCGTTGCATCTTTTGTGTATTTCTATGACACCACAAACAAGAAGAGCGTAAACGTCACATTTGAAGGAGAGGCACAGGATGAGAGCATCTTCACCCCTACCCTTCTCGACATCAAGGGACCAAACCCTATAGAGTTTGAGAACGGCTATGTGGCATTTGAGGATCTTCCTGACGAGCAGAGACACCTCCCTAGCGAGAGCGACAAGGCTAGAGCAAAGAATGGCGGCGGCCTTGCAGGCCTGCTTGCCGCCCTTGATGACGATAGCGACGACGCATCTTCTGATGGGGATGATATAGAGGACAATGATATCGAAGACGAGGAGGAAGATGAGGACGATGTTTTCGAGGAGGCTGTCGAGATTTACGACGGTTCCGAGGAGCTTTCACTCTAGTCCGACATGCCTCGTAAGCTTGTCATAGTTTTAGGGCCCACCGCCTCAGGCAAGACAGACTACAGTCTGGAACTTGCCACAAACTATGGCTCGCCCATAATCTCCTGTGACTCTCGTCAGATCTACAAGGAGATGTGCATCGGGACTGCTGTCCCTTCTGCTTCACAGCTTGCAGCCGTGAAGCATTATTTTATCCAGACCAAGTCTGTACAGGACTACTACACAGCAGGAATTTACGAAGCAGAAGCCCTAAGTCTGATTGATCAGCTCTTTGCAGAAGGCCATGAGACCTTGGTGATGACAGGTGGGTCGATGTTCTATATTGACGCCATCTGCAACAGCTTGGACTGCATACCTACATCCGATCCATCTATCAGGGCCGCATTACAGGAAAGACTTGATAAAGAAGGCATTGAATCACTCAGGGAAGAGCTTAGGAGAAGAGACCCCGAAGGTTACGAAGCCATGGAACTCTCGAACACACAGAGAGTTTTCAGAGCAGTGGAAATATGCATCACCACAGGAAAGCCATACTCCTCTTTCAAGAGGGCTCCAGGAAGTACAGACAGAGGGTTTGAGATAGAGAAGATAGGCATTTCCAGGCCAAAGGAAGTGCTTTACGACCGCATAAACCAGAGAGTGCTGAAGATGATGGAGATGGGTCTTGTGGACGAGGTGAAATCGCTGGTTCAGTACCGCGACCTCACTGCTCTTCAGACTGTAGGTTACAAGGAAATATTCGACTATCTGGACGGCACTACAGACCTCGATGAGGCTGTACGACTCATACAGAGAAACACACGCCACTACGCGAAAAGACAGATGACTTGGTGGAGACGAGATCCAAGCATCAAGTGGATGGAGTTCTAAAAAAATAGGCTAGCCCTCATGGGCCAGCCTATTTTGATTATTATCTATATCTACGAATTAGTTCTCCTCATAGATAGTGATGTTATTGGTCGCACTCTGCTGCTCTGCATTCCACCTAGATCCATCATAGAACACATGGAATGTATATGCGCCCGAACTGTTCTTATGTTTAAGGTTCTGGCCATCGAAAGACCATACAGCATAGCCATTGACTGTGGTGACGAGGACAACGTCATTGTTTACCGAAGTATTACCACGAGCAAGGTAATAAGAACCATTCTTAAGGGTTATGCTACCCTGAGCAGTATAGTTACTATTAGTACCTGCTGTCCATGTGATTGCTTCAGCTGCATCAGCAGCGACGGTAAGGGTGTTGCCGCTTACCCTGCCTGCTACAGAGTAAGCCTCATCAGTTCCATTGTCATTCTTGAGCGCGTTAGTGCCATCCACGATCACATACTTCTTTCCTGAAGTGAAACTGCTAACCTTCTTGAAGGTCTTGTCAGTCGATGGGGTTACGGTACCGCTGCCATTACCTTCAACATACTTGTAGAGGGCAAGCTGCATTTCTGAAGCCTCAGAGTTCTTTGCCTTGAAGAATGAACTATAGGTAGAATAGTACATGTACTGAACGCTACCATTCATATTTCTAGACATGGTAAGCACACCAGCGTTGATAGCGAATTCGCTGCTGTATCCTCTTTCGGTCTGAGCCTGGAAAGTAGCAGAACCATTGTTTAGTACAAAGTAGTAATCAGTGCCGTTGTATGCCTTAGGAACTCTGATGTAGTAATAATTCGCACTGTTTGTGTTCGCCTCAAGAATTACCTGGCAAGCATCTATAGCATCACTTGCCTCTATCGTTGAGTCAGCTACTACTGCATTGATGGCATTTGCAGTATTCTCGGAAGCGAATGCACCGTTTGAGTAGATAGGCTTGAACACCTTTGAGCTTGAGCCGTTGTCGAATACGATGATATACTTGCCATTGTCGGTAATCTGGCTAACAGACGTTACCTTCTCATAGTGAGCAGTTACAGCTGGAGTAGCAGGGCTTGTCACAGTGATAGTGAACTGAGCGCTACCTGCATTAAGGGTAGCAGTAGCCTCTGCAGAAGCAGTGATGGTAGCCGTACCTGCGCCCACTACGGTGACCACGCCTGAAGCGGCTACAGTAGCCACAGCCTCATTTGAAGATGAATAAACTACTCCTGCAGTATTTCCGCTGAGGGCATTTGTGAATGGTGCATCACCTACGTTCTTGGTGACCTCTGCCTGAGCGAACGAGAGGTTTCTATCCTGCTTAACTGCGGTAGCTGTACCCTCGAGAAGATAAAGCTCGAACTCTGTTGCTGAAGAATAGTAACGGAATACATAAGTGCTACTACCGCCATAGTTGAGATAGTACTCACTGCTTCTACCTGCCTTATTCTTGAAGGTCACGCCTGTAGCCCCAACTGCCACCTCGTGAAGATAGCTGTCATCAGCGGTAGATGAGAAAGCAACGTTTGGAGCGCTACCAGAAATGGTGTACAAATAACCAGCGGAAGTCTTGATGAAGTACTTGCCATTCTTCTCCGAGAGCTCCACTGCAGCAGCATCCACACTTGCTGAAGAAGCAATGACGCCCTCTGCTGGGGTAACCTTGTTCTTGTAACCTGCACTAGCCTCGTTTGCATCAAATGCATAGTAGCTACCGCTCTGGCTTTGTACAACGATAAGGTAGGTGCCTGGGACAATGTTACCAGATGACTTTACATAGTTCTTTGCGCTTGATGCAGGCTCTGTGACTGTCAAGGCATAAGAAGCCTGGGCTGCATTATAGGCTGCCGTAGCAGAAGCCTTGGCAGTGATTACAGCACTTCCCTTTGCAACAGGGGTTACAGTACCATCGTTTGCCACAGTAGCCACAGCAGTATTTGATGACTCATAAGTAACAGTGGCACCAGTAGCAACACCCTTAAGGGTAGGTGACACATAAGCCACAGCACTGAGCTCGTAAGAATCCTCGGAAATTCTATTGCTACCCTTGAGGAAGTAGAGTTCCTGATCCTGGAGTACTCCAGTTGAAGGGACAGGGGTAACCTTGCTCATATCTACAGCAATGTTCTTGAAGTCAGCGGTGCTGAAAGACAATGTCTTTCCTGCAGCAAATGACTTAGTGTAGATATACTGGTCTGTAGTGACTTCGATGCTAAGGATTCTCTTGCTACCTGGAAGTGAGAGGAAATAAGCATAGAAAGTGCTCTCTGCAGGAACAGCGACACCTGCACCGTAAGACATGGTAATGGTCTCGGAGCCATTTGTCTCGTCGAATGTCACAGTACCATTTGCGAAATCGATCGCAGAGTAAGCGGCAGATGCTGTAAGCTTATCAGCAGATACGATTTTAACGGTCTTTATAAGCTGGCCCTCGATGTTCATGATAGCGAGTCTAGATGCGCATACAGGACGAACGAAGTGAAGGTCTACCTGCTCATCAGACTTTGAATCCTGATAAACGACCTGACCGTCACCTACGAGGAAATCTGCATTTGGATCTATGAGTGAAACACTATTTGGGTTCTGTACTGCAGGAATCACGAACTTGCCATCTACCTGCTGTGCAACGACACCAGAATAGGTATAAGTCTCGGCTCCAGCCTTGGTAGAAGGAGGGGTGACGATGATAGACATGTCCTGGCCGAAAGAAGCCTTGAAATGAGCGAGCTCATAGCTTCCATCGATAGGTGTGGTCATTTCGACATCAGTACCCTCTGTAGCCTCGCCCTGGAAGATCTCGTAGAGGTGTACATTCTCAATCGCTGTGTTTATCCAGTTAGGGACAAACTTCATTGCAAGTCCGGTCTTGGACTGCTCTGAGAGGCTGGCGCAAAAAGTGATGCTCTTTGGTCCATTTACCTGCTCGATAGGCTGCTCCATGCGGTTGCAGGAGTTAAAGCCTAACATAGTAAGTGCGCAGAGCGCAAGTGTAACAATATATTTTCTCATATCTATTTTATTTCTACCATTTAGAGTTCATCATCATCGCCAGGGAACCAAGGAAGGTCCTCTCCTGGGTGATTAGGGCTGTTACATATAACAGCCATCTCTTCGACCTCGAAGAATTCTATCTCCGGGGCCGAATACGATGTATTGCTATCAAAAATCTTCATAATCATCTATTTTTACTGGAGCATTGCTGCTCTGAATGCAGAAATCTGCGACGCAGTGATACCTGCATCAAGAAGGATATTCTCAGCCTTCTCCTTGAAGGTACTGCCCTTAGAGTAGTTCTGAATTCTGTTCATACCCCATGAGAAGTAGATATCATTATGCTTTCCATCACGATCTCTTGTGCCGACACTACTGAAAGATGTCAACTCATAGTCGATTGAACAATCCTTAGGAGAAACTCCGAGAACAGCCTCAAGCAGCATACAGATGTATCCTGTACGGTCTGCGCCGACGTAGCAGTGGATGTAGCAAGCGTTTCCTGTCGTTACAGTGTTAATGATATCAGTAAAGGTAGTCTTGATCTTCTGGGCATTTGAAAGGTCAGTAGTGCTGTTGAAGCCAGCATTGGAATAACCGACGCCCTTGTTGCGCAAAAGCGAAACCTCACCAGCCACGGTGCCACCACTACCCCAGCCAGATGCTCTAAGGTCGATATCCATTCTTACTCCCATATAATCATAGAGGACAGCAAGTTCTGAATTACCTATAGCGCTCATGTTTGATCCACGGAATACGAGATTATACTTCAGGGTCTTTCCGTCTGTAGTCTTCATGCCACCAAGGTCACGGCAGTTGTTTGCATAGTCATTGCCATATGTATCGCTGACCTTGATCATGCGGCGACGACCCTCTGTCGTGAATGAGCCAGATGCCACTGTAGCATTTGAGGAATTCGCAACTGTGTAGTAGTAGGTTCTGTTAGGGATGAGGTTGTAGATGTCAATGCTATAGCCAGAAGTTGTCTCAGACTTCTCGAGCTTTGTCTTGGCTGCATCATTGTAGATGTAGATAGTCTTTGTACCAGCAGCGGCTGCTGACCAGGAAAGTGATACTGGGTTAGGAGTATCCTTACGGTTAGATGCACTGTTCGAACAATACTGGGTAACTACAGAGGTGGTGCTCCAGTTGCCATCGGTATATGCAGTAGCTGCGGCATCGAAATAGCTCTTTACTGAAGCATTCTCAAGATTGAATACAGAACCAGATGGGGTATCAGTTCCTGGATTATCACCAGGCTGGCCAGGATTTGGATCTGTTCCAGGGGTGTCACCACCTGTGGTGCCATTTGTCAACTTATAAAGCTGGATGCCTGCACCCTGGGTAGAGCTATACACGAAGCCGGAACTATACTGGAGATAATACTTGTTGAATCCATTGGAGTTTCCTGAACTTACTACCTGAACAGCGCCATTTGAATAAGAAATGCCGTGATTGTAGGTATATGTGTTGCTATCGCTGGTGTTCAACTTAGTATTTGTGCTCTGAATCTGAAGTGCAGAGCTTGAATAATAGATGTACTTGCCCTCCGAATTCTTGATGTCGTATGCAGGCTGCGAGAGATTTGCATGTGTCGAGCCAGTACCCTTCACTGTGAGAGCGTACTTGTCAACTACGCCATCAGAAACAATGGTTCCATTTGAAATGGTCACATTTACAGCATAGCTACTTGCATTTGAAGAGAATGCAGCAAATGCTTTCTTGTTTGTCTCATCCACGAAGAGATAGGTACCATCCCAGCTAGAAGGAGCGGAAGTAACCTTCACATACTTTGCAGACTCATCTGGCTGAGGATCGGTTCCTGGCTGTGTGCCTGGATCTACAGTCGCAGAACCGGTATACTTATAAAGGTATACACCATTTCCGCCATGTGAACCACCGAACTTGAAGAAAGTCGAGCCATTTGAAGATTTCAAGTAAAGATACTGATCATAACTACCCTGCTGCATCCAGAAGCCGAAGGTTCCATTGTTCATGGAAGCATTGAAGTTAATGGCCTGAGCTGTGCTGCTAAGACCGATACCGGTGGTACCATCACCATCGCCAGAATAGTTACAGTAAACATACTTGCCGTCCTTCATGAGGTAGTAGCTGTTTCCATTCTTGCTGATAGTAAACTCATAGCCGCTGAGGCCTGACTTCACAATCACATTGCCACTGAAGTCAGAAGAAGTGAGAGCGACAAGGTTCGATGTGGTGTTCGAACCGGTGAAGAGGTAAGCCTTGTCAGCAGAAACAATGACATACTTGCCAGACCAGTCAGTAGGAACAGAAGTCACAAGCTGGTAGCCTGCTACGCCCACAGGGGCAGCCTTGATGGTAAGGGTATATGAAGCAGTCGCAGCATTATATGTGTTACTTTCAGCTGCAGAGGCAGTAATGGTAGTTGAGCCTGCTGCCACGATCCTGATCTTGCCATTAACGATCTGAGCGACACCCTGATTTGATGAGGTATAGCTAACGGTAGTCTGCGCACCGGTGAGAGCCTGGATATCGTAGCTGCTACCTACCTTATATGTATCACCCAATGTCCAAGTAACTGTAGGGGCTGCGAAAGCAAGAACCTGATCAGACTTGACTACAGGAGCGCTAGCGCTTTCCGAATACTTGTAGAGATAAACACCACGTCCTCCGTGAGAGCCACCGAACTTGAAGAAGTTCGTATTGTTTACAGTCTTATAATAGAGGTACTGGTCTACGCCACCTTCCTCCATCCAGAAGCCGAAAGTGCCATCAGTCATATTTGACTTGAATGAAATAGCATGTGGAGTATTGCTAAGTCCAATACCTGTCTCTCCGTTTCCATCTGTAGAGTAGCTACAATACATGTATTTACCATCCTTGATGAGGTAGTAGTTGCTACCACTCTTTGATACATTGAATACATATGCATCGAGACCTGTCCTTACGAGGACATCACCATCAAAGTCAGATGGGCTGAGAGCGACCTTGTTTGGATTCTCTGCAGAACCAGTGAAAAGGAACTCTCTACTTGCAGAAACTATGACATAGTCACCAGACCAGTCTGCAGGCTCTGAAGTAAGGAGTTCATAACCAGGAACCGCAGAAGAAGGGTCGTCAGGATCCTTTTGATGATTCTCATCGAAGTTAAGATTCAGGGTCTTCTCGTATCCTGCCATGAAAGATGTAGCATTTGCTAGGTTGAATACATGGTAGAAAGTGATGGTCTTATCTGCTGCAGAAGGATTAACTGCGATCACCTTCACCTTGATGCTGCTTGAAGCAGGTGCGGTGAATGGAATAGTTCCCAAATAGAAGTTACCTACTTCGCCAGCAGCCACAGAGGTACCCTCTACGACCTTAAGTACTGCCTGCTGAGAAGAAGTCTGGGTAGAAGTCCACACTGGCTCGTCAGGAGTAATGTCACCCTCAAAATCGCCACAGATCATCACAGGAGCGTCCATTACGATCTGCTTGATGATGATAGGGTGCTGAGTAGTATTTGTAACCTTGAACTTAAGACCAGCAAGGGCATTCTTCATGGCAATGCTGATGCTTGTGGTATTTGACAAGCCAAGTTCCTTGCCATAAAGAGGGAAATTCTCTCCAGCGAAATGAGATTTGTTGTCATTTCCCGTCTGAACCTGCTCCGCGAGGACCTTTACCTTTATCTGATCTGCAGATACATTTTCACTTGAATAAGGGTAAACGGTGTACCAATTATTTACACTGGCAAGTGATGATACCTTTCCCTTGAATTCATTATCTGCGCCCGAGTAGGTGAAACGGCTTGAGTAATATCTGCTTCCTCCATCCTGAATATGAAGGACAGAGATAGCATCATCCGCACACCATAGAGTGCTGTTTCCCTGATTAATTGTACGCGTCTCTGTACCAAGTGACGCAATGACTGTGCAGTCAACCGATTGAGTCTCAAAAACGTCAACTTCCTCAATGGTCTTACAAGATGCAAAGAACATTGCAGACACGAGAGTCAACGCAACGACTCGATAGAAAAACAATAAATGTTTCATGAATATATAATATAAATAGATTAATTCAACTCATCTGGATCCTCTTTCCAATCCTCAATACTACCCGCAAGAGTACACTTGAAAGTATCTAGATAGACTATCTCAAGCTGCGGGGCATCATAATCTAGAGACGACGTAATAGTTTTCATATAGGCTTCACTCAATAACTAACTGCAAATATACAAAATATTAATCTACATATATACTTATATATCAAAAACTTAAGGCGTATCAATATTAAATATTTTAAAAAACAGAATGAGCCGGTCCCCATCAGGGATCGGCTCATTAATTATTGATTCTATCTCTAGAATGGCATGTCGTCAGACAGATCTGCAGGCATGTCACCAAGTGAAGGTGCAGGGGCTACTGGAGCGGCGTATGCAGGTGCCTGGACAGGCGCCTGTGCAGCACCTGGCTGAGAAAGCTTCCATACGCGAAGGTCAGTGTACCATCTGCCATTGAACTCGCGGGATCTCACATTGAATGCGACCTTGACAGAGTCACCCACCTGGAATCTGGCGAGTTCGTCTACCTTGTCCTGGCCGAAAACTGAGAAGCAAGCATCTGCAGGATAGTTACCGTCCTGATACTCCACTACAAAACTCTGGCTGACCCAAGCTCCTCTGGCAGAGTTTCCACTCTGCTGAGGGAGCTTAGCCTTAACCTTGCCTTCAAGTTCAAATGTAGGCATAACGATTACTCAGCTTTTTCTACGAAATGCTTAACGTCGATAACGTCTACATCGAAGATGAGAGTTGAGTTTGGCTTGAGGATAGCAGAAACGCCATTCTCGCCATAACCGAGCTCAGAAGGGATGAAGAGCTGGATCTTACCGCCCTTACCAACGAGCTGGAGGCCCTCACCGAAGCCCTTGACCACACCCTCGAGAGGGAAGGTAACAGGATCTCTATCCTCAGTAACCTCGTCGAAGGTCTCACCAGCGATGGTGGTACCCTTGTAACGAACTACTACAGTATCCTTAAGGCTGGTAGCCTTGTCGGTACCCTCCTCAATGATCTTGTACTGAAGACCGCTCTCAGTAGTCTGAACGCCAGCCTTCTTCGCATTTGCCTCGAGGAACTTCTGGCCCTCAGCCTTGGTCTGGAGACCAACAAGCTTCTGACGGTTAGAGAGGTAGTTGTTGAACAAGTCATTCATAAGAGCTGGATCGATCTTGAACTGCTTGCCGAAGTCAGGATCCATGCGAGCATCACCTTCTGCCTTGATGAAGTCCTGCATACCCTTCTTGATCATAGCGTAATCAAGCTCACCGAAATCGTAGTTCTTAATGAAGCTACCGAAGTTCACACCTACGAGATAAGCTACTGAATCCTTAGTAGCCTTTGAAGGGGTAAGAGACTCGATGGTCTCCTCACCCTCTACTGCAACACCCTTGGTAGAGGTGCATGCAATTGCTGCAAGGCCGATGAGGCCTGCAAAAAGGAATTTTCTTGCTTTCATATCTAATCTTACTTTTTAAAGTCCAATGTTAAAGCTCCCATGCGAGAGCAGATGCACCGAGAATAGCCGCGTCAGACTCCTTAAGCTCTGAGAACACGATCTTTACCTTATTCTTCCAGATCTTGAGGACGTTCTCGTTCATCGCGGTCATCATAGGCTCATAGAGGAACTCCTTCGCACGAGCAAGACCACCGAAGAGGACGATAGCCTCTGGCGCGCTGAATGCGATAAAGTCAGCGAATGTACGGCCGAGAAGGTTTCCAGTGTACTGGAAAACGCGGAGTGCGAGAGCGTCGCCTGCCCTTGCTGCCTCGTATACATCCTTTGACGAGATCTTCTCTACGTCTCTGAGGGCTGATGGCTCATTTGAAGCCTCAAGCCACTCGCGAGCGGTACGAGCTACGCCGATAGCTGAGCAATATGCCTCGAGACAGCCAGTTCTACCACAGCCACAAGGACGGCCGTTTTGTCTGACAGCTGTAACGTGACCAAGCTCACCTGCGAAACCGTCATGCCCATAAACCACCTTACCATCGATAACGATACCGCTACCTACACCGGTACCAAGGGTGATCATGATGAAATTCTTCATACCACGTGCTGCGCCGTATGCCATCTCACCCTGAGCGGCTGCGTTTGCATCATTTGTAAGGCTTACAGGAAGACCTACGTTTGCGGTAAGCATCTCAGAGAACTTGACTGCTGAATCAGCAGCCCAAGCGAGGTTTGGTGCGAATGCCACCTCACCGGTATAGTAGTTACCATTTGGTGCGCCGACGCCGATACCACGGATATCATCGAACTCCTTGCCTGCATCCTTGATACAGCCCTTGATAGCGTCACCGAGAGCTGAGATGAATGCATTTGCATCCTTTCCGTAAACATCTGAACGGATAACGCACTGCGCGAGAACCTCACCACGTGCATCTACTACACCAATCTTTGAAGTCTGTCCACCGACATCAACTCCTACAACAAACTGTTTTGACATATTCTAAAATGTATTTTTCTGATTAATTAGTCAACCTTAATGTCCTTGTTAACGTTCTTGCTACCTACGAGAGCGTAGAATACGAGGTAGAGGAGGCAAGCGATAAGGAACCAGTAGCTCTGAACTGCGCCGATCTTGTCAGCAAGGAGGTTCTGGAGGAATGGGATGATACCACCACCACAAACAAGTGTCATGAAGATACCTGATGCAGCTGCAGTATACTTGCCAAGTCCCTCAGCAGCGAGGTTGAAGATAGCACCCCACATGACTGAAGTACAAAGACCACAGAGAGTGATGAAGATGAGTGCTACAGGGAGCTCCTTGCCGAACATAGCGATCTTCGCGGTCTCAGGGCTGAAGATGAATGCAACGAGAAGAACGATAGCTGCAATGGCAGTAGCTGAAAGCATAGCCTTTGAAGACACCTTTCCACCGATAGCGCCACCTGCGAGACGGCCAAGCATCATGCAGAACCAGTAAGCACCGATCATGGTACCAGTGAGGGCTGCACCGATAGCAGGGATGTTTGAGAAGTGGAGGTTTGCTGTGTTAGGAATACCAACCTCGATACCTACGTAGAAGAAGATAGCGATAGCGCCGAGAACGAAATGACGGAATGAAAGTGGGCCATTTGGATCCTTAGCTACCTTGCCAGCCTTGCGGGCTGCCTTCTCCTCTGCGGTCTCCATATGAGGCTCAGGGATATTTGTAAGAGCAATGATAACAGCTGCGATAGCGAAGATAACCATAGCGATGATCATAGCAGGAGCAGCGTCCTTAACTGTAGCAGATGAAGCCTCGCCACCGATGAGATAACCGAGAAGGATAGGTGCGATAGTACCACCGACTGAGTTACATGAACCACCGAGCTGGATGAGACGGTTACCCTTGTTACCGCCGCCACCGAGAGTGTTAAGCATAGGGTTTACGACTATGTTGAGCATACACATAGAGAAACCAGCGATGAATGCTCCGATGACGTAAACGAGGAATGACTGTGCAGGACCAGAGATCCACTGAACAGCTACACCGACAAGACCAACGATCACTGCTGCGAGTGCGGTGAACTTGTAGCCCTTGCGCTTGAGGATGATACCAGCTGGGATACCCATGCAAGCGTAAGCGATGAAGTTTGCAAGTGTACCAAGCTGAGAAAGTGCTGCGGAAGCTCCGAACTGTGCGCTAACGATAACTCCCATAGAACCTGCGAAGTTTGTAACGAACGCGATCATGAAGAAAAGCGCGAACATCACGATAATAGCAGGAAGATTACTGTTTTTGTTACTCATTATGTTTAATTTTAATTGGTTTGTCCTTAATTGTAAACAATTAGCCCACTAAATTACACAAAAAAAATGACATCTCAATAACTCTGGAGCCATAAAGAGCAACGAAATATTATCAGCTTTAAGCATTGTTTAAAAATTTAAATATTAAAATCGTTACACTTACAAAAATTGAAATTAAATTTCTCAAAAATAGTTGCAGGTTTAAATTAATATGCATACATTTGCAGTGGACATAAGAAATTCGTTTCATGTCTATTTGTTAAGTTCGTTTTATATACGAAGCGGCATCCTTGGGGGAAGGATGCCGCTTCTTCATTTATGTAAGTGCTATTTACTGTCTCTTACGGTAGCAGATGCCCTTTGACTCATAATAAGGCATCTCGTGAGCTACGACCTTCGAGTAGAATAAATCGAAATCTGACATGAACTCAGGCGCATCAGCCTGGTACAAGCCAGCCCATGCAGGAGATGCATTCCAGCCACGCTCAAACACGCCAAGCATCTTAGGGAAGAAATAGTAAGTCACGTGGTCGAACGAACGAATGGTCTCAGTCCAGAGCTGAACCTGAACACCTATGATGCTCTCTTTCTTTACGAGAGTTTCCTTGCCCTCGTCCACATTCGTGAGATCCTTCATCTTGCCATAGTCATCCCAGCGTACTGACCTATAAAGATCGTACGGAGAGAGTGAGAATGCTCTACGCTCATCGACGAATCCGCCCCATGAATGACCACGCTCAAGCTTGCCATAATTGTATGCCAGGTCAGCATAGCAGTTCGTCACATTTGAGAGGACGACAGGCACACCTGCATTTGCCTGAATGTATGGAAGAGGTTCTCTTGAACCAATTGTGCTCCAGATATTTACAGATCCTAAGCGACCATCGATAAGGCGATTGAAAATCCTTGAATCAATGTTCTGTGTAATCTCCTGCCAGCCATCGAGAGCGACGCCGTGAGCGTCTGCAATGTCAAGCATTCTGTCGATGAAATAGCCCTTGAGAAGGTAGGTATCAGAAAGTCCCTCTGGGTTGTCCTCACGAAGTTTCACAAGAAGTTCCTGACATGCAGGAGAACCAAGCCATGCGCCATGCGCAACCTCATCGCCACCGACATGGATGGATGGAAGTGGAGCGCCAGCCTCTGCGTAAAGTGAAACCATGGCAGCGAACACCTTGTCAAAGAAAGTATATGTAGACTCAAGAGCCACATTCACAGCATTGTCCGGATAATCCTGGACAGACATATACTTGGAAGTGTCGGCAGCCTCATAAAGGAGGCATGAGTCGTCGCCTGTGACCTCGAAGCGATGCTGCATGGCCTTGATGCATGCGCGAGAGTGGCCAGGGCAGTCAAACTCAGGAATGACGCGGATGTGGTGAGCATTTGCGCACTTGAGGATCTCGATGTAGTCGGCACGAGTATAGTAACCGTTTGAGCAAGCTGTCTTTGGCTCATAGAGCACACTGTAAGAAGGCTCAAGAGCTACAGGCTCTGTCATGGTGCCATCAGCGGCGATGACAGGAAGCGCATGGAAAGCGCCGTATGAGGTAAGCTCAGGAAGTCCATCGATCTCCACTCTCCAGCCCTCATCGTCACCAAGGTGCAGATGAAGCACATTCAGCTTATATCTTGCCATAATGTCAATGAGCTTGAGCACATTATCCTTGGTCGTGAAGTTTCTGGAAACGTCAAGCATGAGGCCTCTATATGGAAGGTCTGGCCAGTCCTCAATCTCCACGGCAGGGACATCGCCAGTGGCATTTGAACGGATGTTGTCAAGAGTGATGCCGGCATAGTATGCGCCATCCTCGTCAGACGCATCAATGCTTACGCCATCCTTAGTAAGCTTAAGGCTGTAATATCCTGGTACGCCCTCGACCTTGTTCCAAATCTTGAGGGCCTCTTCGGTCCACGCCTTATTTTCCAATGCTACAAGTTCCTCACTAGCGCTGACCTTCTTCGCCGCAGGGATGATGTCGTAAGGTGCAACCTCCACCTGGGTGTACTCAAAGTCAGGAACTGGCTCTGCTGGGAGGAACTTATATGACACTGCCAAATTCTTAGTCTTGCCATCAGCAGTCTGAAGAGAGAATCCTTCTGGAGCCCAGCTCTGACGAGACAGCGGCCTAGAGAGATAGTTGATTACCAATGAGTCACCGCATTCCATGGTAGGATATGCGCGGTAAAGTGTACCATTGATATGCTCTATAGCGCCATTTGAGCCCTCCTGGACATCCGCAGCGCATCTGAACATACCAAACCATACATACCAATCAGTGCCCTTGGGTGGGTTAGTCACCACGATGGTATGACAAGCCTTGCCCGTCTCTGGATCAGCCGGGCCCTCACGCCACTCCACGCAAACCTCGTTTGAACATGAAGCGAAAAAGGCTATGGTCGTGAAAACCATAGCCATAATAGACAATAATTTTTTCATTATAGGGATGCAATATTCTTTTCGTTGATAAGCTCCTTGCCCTCTGGAGTATAAGCATACTCGATACGATCGGCATAGAACTTCTCTACCTTGCCGCGAACGACCTTCATGGTACTGTTCACGAGACCATCCTTCTCAGAGAACTGCTCAGGAAGCACTGCAAGTGCAGCAGGGAGCCAACGCTCAGGGAAGAGGCCCTCATGTGAGCCACCCTTCTTGTATGAATCCACCTCTGCCTGGATCTTCTTGAGCATAAGCACCTTAGCCTCCTTCGACTGAGGATCGAGGCTTGCATCCACGCTCTTCACATACTCCTTGAGAGCATCCTTGTTCGGAACTACAAGAGCGATGGTGTAAGGGTTCATATCGTTGTGGAGGATACAGTTGTCGATGTACTTGCTACCATCGGTAAGACCATCCTCGAAGCCTTCTGGAGAATACTTCTCACCATCAGGAGAGATAAGCAGGGACTTGAAACGTCCGGTCACATAGAGGAAGCGAGGGTCCTCAGGGCAGATGTAACCCATATCACCGGTATGGAGCCAGCCGTCAACGACTGTCTTCGCGGTAGACTCTGGGTTCTTCCAGTATCCTGCCATGACATTCTCACCCTTGATCACGATCTCACCGCGCTCGCCATGAGGGAGGACATTGCCCTCGCCGTCACAGATCTTTGTCTCCATAGGAGAGACGAGGCGACCTGATGAGCCGAAGCGCGCTGCAGTAGCAGAGTTCGCACAGATGATAGGGGTAGCCTCAGAGAGACCGTAGCCCTGGAAGATAGGAATGCCGATAGCGCAGAAGAAGCGCTGGAGCTCGATGTCGAGGAGGGCACCTCCACCGACGAAGAACAGCATTCTTCCACCAAGTCCTTCGCGAACTGTCTTGAAGATGAGCTTGTCGAAGAGGAGCATGAGAGGCTTGCGCCAGAACTGGAGACCTCCGCGGTTATAGTACTCCTTGTTATATGCGATGGCATTCTTCACTGCGAAGTTGAAGAGCTTCTGAACGGTAGGGCCCTTCTTCTTGATGCCATTCTCGATGTTCTTCTTGAAGTTACGGGAGATGGCTGGAACCGAAAGCATCACATGAGGCTTGATCTCCTGGATGGCGATAGGAAGGTTCTTCAATGTCATGAGAGGGGTCTTTCCTACAGGTACTGTAGCAATGCTTCCGCCATAGGTCATCATGGTGTACAGACCAGCCACGTGTGCGAAGCAATGGTCAAGTGGAAGCACGATGAGCATGGTGGAACCGTCTGGGATGGAGATCACAGATGCGCCCTGCGCCACGTTTGCAGTATAGTTTCTGTGTGTAAGGACGATACCCTTAGGATCTGCAGTGGTTCCCGATGTATAGGTGATATTTGCAGGATCGTCTGGCTGGATGGAAGCGATGCGCTCATCAAGCTCCTGAGCATGGTCTGCGAGGAAATCCACACCCATCTCACGTACCTTGGAGATAGTGATCTCGTTTTCCTGGAGATCTGCGATGTCGTCAAGGACAATGACCTTCTCCACCAATGGGCAGTTAACAACTGTCTTTCTGACCTTAGGGAGCTGCTGTTCTGAAGCCACGACGAAACGTGCGTCTGAGTGGGTGATTCTGAAGAGGAGGTCATTTGTCTCCTCAAGCTTGATGGAGAGCGGAACGTCTGCTCCACCGGCGTAGAGGATACCGAGCTCTGAAAGTACCCAGAGGTTTCTTCCCTCTGAGATGAGAGCTACTCTGTCACCCTTCTGAAGGCCGAGTGCCATGAAACCTGCTGCGAGGATACGGCTCTCCTTTCTGGTCTTCTCGAATGAAGTCTCTGTCCAGACTCCGTCCACCTTCTCACGAAGGTATGTACGGTCTGCGTATTTCTTGGTGTAATGCTCGACAAAGTCGATGATGGTCCATCTTTCTGCTGACATAAATTGGCTTTTTAGATTTTAGTTTCTGATGACGGGAACAGACCGAAGAGCTGAGCGTCGATCATGTTCGTTACTTTCTCGAAATCCTCTGGTCTGTTCGCGAACTTGATGTTATCCGCATCGATGACAAGGAGTTCTCCCTTGTAGCCATCGATCCACTCATCATATCTGTTATTCAGACCGGTAAGATAATCAATGCGAATGCTCTTCTCATACTCACGACCTCTCTTCTGAATCTGCGAGACGAGGTTCGGGATGGAAGACTTGAGATAGATAAGAAGGTCTGGAGCCTTGACCATGGACATCATCAGGTCGAAGAGGTCCTGATAGTTCTCAAAGTCCCTGGTGCTCATGAGACCCATCTCATGAAGGTTCGGAGCGAAGATCCTGGCATCCTCGTAGATGGTGCGGTCCTGGATGATGACCTCGTCCGACTTGGAGATGTCAACCACATCCTTGAAGCGCTTGTTAAGGAAGTAGATCTGGAGATTGAATGACCATCTTTCCATATCCTCGTAGTAATCAGCGAGATATGGGTTATAGTCTACAGACTCGAACTTAGGTGTCCAGCCGTAGTGTGCTGCTAGCATCTTGGTAAGCGTGGTCTTTCCGCTACCGATATTTCCGGCTATCGCAATGTGCATATCTTTAGTGTTTTTTACTATTCATTCGGGAACAGGCCGAATAGAGCGGCGTCTATTCTATCTGTGATGTATCTGAAATCCTCAGGCCTTTCCAGGAAATCAAGGTCATCAGCTTCGATCACTAAAACCTTGCCCTTGTACTCACTGATGAACTTCTCATACCTCTCGTTAAGTCCAGTGAGGTACTCAATGCTGATGCTCTGCTCATACTCACGACCTCTCTTCTGTATCTGGTGGACAAGATGCGGAATGGATGAGCGGAGATAAATCATCAGGTCTGGAGCCTTCACGAGCGACATCATAAGCTCGAAGAGCTCCATGTATGTGTCGAAATCCCTGTCAGAGAGGTTTCCAAGATCATGGTTATTCGTCACAAAGATCTGCACGCCCTCGAAGATGGTACGGTCCTGTATGATGGTCTGGTCGCTCTTCGCTATCTCCAGAACATCCTTGAAACGCTGCTTGAGGAAGTAAGTCTCCAAGCAGAATGACCAGCGTGGAATGTCCTTGTAATAATCCTCCAGATAAGGATTATAACTTACGGCCTCATACCGAGGAGTCCATCCATAATGCTCCGAGAGCATCCTGGTAAGGGTGGTTTTTCCACTGCCTATATTTCCTGCGATTCCGATGTGCATCGACACAAAATTCAGTTTACTGATTCACAAATGTAATAAAAAAATTGGACAAAGTTCACTATTTTTGTATTTGTGAATTGAAACTATACAGACTATGCTCAACATATACACACTGCATTTCAACCTCTTCATGGAGAACACCTACATCGCTTGGGACGAGGACACAAAGAAAGCCATAATCGTAGATCCAGGATGTAGCGACGAAGACGAAAGACAGAAGCTGTTCAGCTTCATAGAGGGCCATGGAATAATCCCAGAGGCCATTTTTCTCACCCATGGCCACATGGACCATATCATGGGAGTGAAGGACTGCAAGGAGCGATATGGCATACCAGCTTACCTTTCAGAAGCTGACCGCGAGGTCCTCAGGGAGCATGCGCGCCAGGGCGCGAAACTCGGACTGAGCCCCGAAGCGGGCGAGTTCGAGTCCAGCCCGCTCGAGGATGGACAGGTGCTGAGCTACGCAGGCACAGAGTGGAAGGTCATCACTACACCTGGCCATTCGCCTGGCGGCGTGTGCTTTTATAGCAGCGATGCGAAGGTCATCTTCACGGGCGACTCCCTTTTCAAGGGAACCATTGGCAGGACCGACCTGTTTGGTGGCGACTACGACAAGCTCATTGTCTCCGTGATGGAGAAAGTCATGGGGCTCGATGGCGACACAGCAGTGTACCCAGGCCACGCAGAAGGCACCAGCATCAGCGACGAGCGCACACACAATCCTTTCCTCGAGCCATTCAACGAGCCCGAGCAGGAAGGCATCGACTGGGATGCCGAAGGCATAGAACTTGACGGACAGGTGTAAATTTCCTATATTTACGGATTATTTGTACGAAGTCAGATGGCAAAAGAGAAATATACCGACTACATAGAGATCAAGGGCGCCAAGGCGCACAATCTCAAGGGAGTGGATGTCGACATTCCACGAGGCAAGTTCGTTGTCATCACAGGACTCAGCGGTAGCGGAAAGTCATCATTGGCTTTTGACACCATATACGCCGAGGGGCAGAGGCGCTACATGAACACACTCTCCCCTTACGCAAAGCATTTCATGGGCATCCTGGAAAAGCCAGAAGTCGAGGACATCACCGGACTGAGCCCTATCATTGCCATTGAACAGAAAACCACCGGATCGAACCCTCGCTCCACCGTGGGCACCATAACGGAAATATTTGACTTTCTGCGACTTCTGTTCGCCAAGGCGTCGCGCGCATACTCCCCTGTCACTGGCAAGGAAATGGTTCGCTACAGCGACGAGCAGATAGTGGACCTCATCATGAGCGAGTACGAGGGACGCAAGTGCATGCTCCTCTCCCCTCTCGTTCGAGGCAGAAAGGGACACTATCGCGAACTGTTCGACCAGATGCGCAAGAAAGGCTACAGCCAGATACGCATCGACGGCGAGATAATGAACCTGAACGACGTGGAGTCGGTGGACCGCTACAAAGGCCATTTCATCGAGCTGGTCGTCGACAAGCTCAAGCCTGGCGCCGGCGACGAGAAGCGCATACGCGACTCTGTCATGAGAGCATTGTCACTGGGCAAGGGAGCCGTAGCCGTGCTTGACCCCGCCGATGACTCGCTGCGCCATTACTCGAAACACCTCGTGGACCCAGAGAGTGGCATTTCCCTGCAGGAGCCTGCGCCGCACTCATTCTCATTCAACTCCCCAGAAGGCTACTGTCCTCACTGCAAGGGACTTGGAATGATCGTGGACGTAAATCTCGACACCATTATCCCCGACAAATCCCTCTCCATCGCTGAAGGAGGTATCACCCCTCTCGGAAAGATAAGGGAGACGAAGAAGTTTGAGGTGATAAGGGCGATAGCCAGAAAATACGGATTCTCCACATACGACCCCATCGCAGCCATACCGAATGAGGCTGTGTCACTGATCGTCTACGGTTCCGACGAGCTCTTCCGCATCGGCGAGGGCGCCCAGAGCGAGATGGTCACCTTCCCGGGCATCGTGGAGGACATCGACGAGAAGATAGAGTGCCCAGTGTGTCACGGCACTCGCCTGAATGAGAATACAAACTGCTTCCGCATCGACGGAAAGACCATAACCGACGTCGCCAGCATGGAGATGACCGAGCTGCGCGAATGGCTGAAAAATGTGCCCGAGAAGCTCTCCGCAAGGGAAAATGCCATCGCAAGAGACATTCTGAAGGAGCTCAATGACAGAGTGCAGTTCCTGCTGGATGTGGGCCTGGACTACCTGAACCTGAACCGTCCGACCGCATCGCTTTCGGGCGGAGAGAGTCAGCGCATCAGGCTTGCCACACAGATAGGCTCGAAACTGGTCAATGTCCTTTACATCCTTGATGAGCCATCAATCGGACTGCACCAGAGGGACAACAGAAAGCTCATAAACTCGCTGAAAAAGCTCCGCGATGAGGGCAATTCAGTGATAGTGGTGGAGCACGACCTCGAGACCATGCTCTCGTCAGACTGGCTCGTGGATGTAGGCCCTGGTGCCGGAGCGAATGGAGGTAGGATCTGTTACAATGGTCCCGTGGACAAGGTAAACACCGTCCCTGCCGATAAGGCATCCATGACGCTGGACTACCTCTGCGAGAGAAACGCCATTGAGGTACCTTCTTTCCGTAGGCCAGGAAGTGGTCTGAGCATAGGCATCAGAGGAGCTAGCGGAAACAACTTGAAAAATGTCGACGTAGACTTCCCACTTGGCTGTCTCATAGGCATTTCCGGAGTATCAGGAAGTGGCAAGTCGTCGCTCATAAACGAGACCCTGATGCCTATCCTGAAAAACAAGTTCTTCCATGCCAAGCTCCGTCCTCTTCCATACAAGGAAGTGGTAGGGCTGAAGAACATCGACAAGATCATTGAGATCGACCAGGACGCGATAGGCCGTACGCCGCGCTCGAATCCAGCGACCTTCACAGGCGTGTTCAACGACATTCGCTCCCTCTTCGAGGACACCCCAGATGCGAAGGTGCGCGGCTTCAAGGCCGGCAGGTTCTCGTTCAATGTAGCAGGTGGACGCTGCGAGGAGTGCAAGGGAGCTGGCATCAAGGTCATCGAGATGAACTTCCTCCCTTCGGTCAATGTCACCTGCGACGAGTGCCGAGGCAAGAGATACAAGGAAGACACATTGGCCGTAAAGTACAAAGGAAAGAGCATCAGCGATGTGCTCGAGATGCCTATCAGCGAAGCCTACGAGTTCTTCAAGAGCATCCCTAAGATATCCCAGAAGCTCAAGGCGCTGGTGGATGTAGGACTCGGATACGTGCATCTAGGACAGTCTGCAGTCACGCTCTCTGGAGGTGAGAGCCAGAGAATGAAACTTGCCGCAGAGCTTTTCAAGAAGGCCACAGGAAACACTCTCTACCTACTCGACGAGCCGACTACAGGACTGCATTTCGAGGATATCAAGATACTGCTTGGAGTACTCCAGCAGCTTGTCGACCAGGGAAACACAGTCATAGTCATCGAGCACAACCTTGATGTCCTGAAAACAGTGGACTACCTCATCGACCTCGGTCCTGAAGGAGGAGCAAAGGGTGGTAGAATCATAGCCACAGGCACCCCGGAGCAGATAGCCGAGAATCCAGCGTCCGTGACCGGAAAATATTTAAAGGAAATACTTTAGCTATTATGACAAAGATAGAATCAGCAAGAGAAGAATACAAGGACTGGTGCGAAGCCATTGGCATCAAGTCACTTGCCGATGTGAAGGCCATACTCGAAGATGGCAAGGGAATAGACCTGGTGAACCTCTGCGAGGCGCGCCAGGAAAGAAAATACGCAGAGATCGCCAACGAGATATACTTGAGACGAAGCCAGTCACGCATCGTCATGATGTCCGGTCCGTCTTCAAGTGGCAAGACATCATCGTCACTTCGCATCGCGCAGCAGTGTAGGGTACTTGGACTCAAGCCACTCGTCATCGAGCTGGACAACTACTTCGTTGACAGGGAGTTGACACCTAAGGACGAGAATGGAGAGTACGACTTCGAGTGTCTCGGAGCGATGGACGTCAAACTCTTGAACGACCAGCTTAACGACCTCATCGCGGGCAAGGAAGTAGTCATCCCAAGATACGACTTCAAGCAGGGAAAGAAAGTCATGGACGAAAAGAACAAGATGGTGCTCCACGACAACGAAATCCTCCTCATGGAGGGCATCCACGCCCTGAATCCAGACCTCACTCCAGCTGTAGACCAGTCAAAGCTCTTCCGCATCTACATCTCAGCACTTTCGGCTCTCCCTGGAGGAGAAAAGGTACATAACTCCACCACAGACAAGCGCCTTCTTCGCCGTATGGTAAGGGACAACCGCACCAGAGGCGTATCCCCTGAAGGCACCATCCTGCGCTGGCCTTCAGTGCGCCGCGGCGAGACGAAGTACATCTTCCCTTACGAGGAGAATGCCGACGTAGTGTTCAACTCATCCACGCTGTATGACCTTCCACTGCTGAAATATTACGCAGAGCCATTGCTCTACGAAATCAAGGAAGGCTCGCCTGCCTACGAGAAGGCTCAGGCGCTCATCAGCTTCCTTGAAAATGTGAAGGCACTCACTCCACAGGAGATCGCGAACGTGCCTCCTACATCCATCATGAGAGAGTTCATCGGCGGTCAATCATTGTAGCAGAGTATGTGGCTTTGGATGAGTCTGGGCTCGGCGCTTCTGCTGGGCATATACGACATAGCCAAGAAACAGGCGCTTAAGCGCAATGGTCCCTTGTGGGTGCTGCTCGGGGCGACTGCTCTCTCGGCCATATTCCTTTCACCTTGCCTCACAGCAGGGCAGCTGGACGACCACCTTCGCCTCATGCTGAAGGCAGTGTTCGTCACCACTTCATGGGTAAGCGGAATGATAGGCCTTAGGCTTCTTCCTATCACGACAGTAAGCACCCTGAAGGCCTCCAGGCCGTTCTTCGTGGTGCTCTTCTCCATCATACTCTTCGGTGAAAGGCTGAACATGTGGCAGTGGGGAGGCGTCGCGCTCGCGCTCCTGGCCCTCACGCTCCTCAGTGGAGCATCCAGACAGGAGGGCATCTCGTTTCTGAAGAGCAAGGGCTTCTACGCCATGCTCATCTCTATCCTTTCTGGCGTGGTCAGCGCCCTCTACGACAAGATGATCATGAAGGGCATGGAACCACTCTTCGTACAGAGTTGGGCCAATGTCTACATAACCATACTGCTCGCCATCTGCATTGTCGTGAAAGCGATTCATGACGGTGGAGAAAGAGAGAAGTTCCACTGGGACTGGATGATAGTGCTCATCGCCATCTTCATCACCAGTGCAGACATGCTATATTTCTTCGCACTGAAGCAGGAAGGCGCACTGCTTTCTGTCATCTCACTTCTTAGAAGATGTTCAGTGGTAGTCACATTCGTGCTTGGAGCGATCATTTTCAAAGAAAAGAAAATCAAGGAGAAGGCTCTCGACCTCGCCATACTCATGGCTGGAATGGGGCTACTCCTCATAGGTTCGTCAGTTTAAACCAATTACATTAATAACATGAAGAGAATTCTTATCTCTGCAGCCGCAGCGCTAGTTCTCGCCGCTTCCTGCGCACCTACTTACAAGCAGGCCAAGTACTATGACGACGCACATTTCGCCGTCTACCAGGATGTAATCGACCATCCTACCACCCCAAAGAAGGTGAACTACCAGTTCACAGAGGCATCTGACCTTAACCTCATCGGAAAGATCATGCCTGGCACACCAAACCCTTACCACCGCGTCGACACAGTGAAATATAAGGGCTTTACCACTGGAGAAAACAGACAGGTTCGTTGTCCTACAGGACTAGCTGTTCTGTTCAAGACTGACGCCACCACCATCAGCGTGACCACAAAGTTCGGCTGGGAGTACCAGAGTGTCGCTACCATGCCTATCGCATACAGAGGATATGACCTCTATATAAAGAATGCCAAGGGAGAGTGGCAGTGGGCAGCATCCGGAGCCGTAGCACATGGCAAGAGCTCAGATAACCTCGTACTCATCAAGGACATGGCTACAGGTGAAAAGGAGTGCATGCTCTACATGCCAAACTACAGCGAAGTATATTCATGCAAGATAGGCATCGAGGAAGGAGCTCACATCCAGGCACTTGAGAGCCCATTCCGTCACCGCATCGTATTCCATGGTTCATCTTACACCCACGGAGTCAGCACCTCTCGTCCAGGCATGAGCTATCCTATGCAGTTCATGCGTCACACCGGCATGCAGGTCCTCTCACTTGGAGTCAGCGGTAACTGCAAGATGCAGCCTTACTTCGCCGCAGTGCTTGAGGATGTAGAGGCAGATGCATACGTATTTGACTCATTCTCAAATCCTGACTACAAGATGATTGCAGACCGTCTCGTACCATTCATCGACAGAATGATCGCCGCACATCCGGGAAAGCCTCTCATCTTCCAGCAGACCATCTATCGTGAGAATAGAAACTTCTCCCTCACTTACGACGTAAAGGAGCAGGCAAAGATGGATATGGCTTCCAGAATCTTCAGCCAGATCCTCAAGGACCCTAAATACAAGGACGTCTATTTCATCCAGCCAAATGCAAGCGTGGCAAGCCATGAATCGATGGTGGATGGTGTACATCCTGACGATTACGGTTATTTCCTCTGGAGCAAGAGCATCGAGAAACCTCTTCTCAAGATTTTCGCGAAGTACGGCATAAAATAGTCTATTGTCATGAGAAAGATCATCAGCATCATTTGCGCGCTATCTGTCACTACGGCAGCAGTCGCGCAGAGCGCTCAGTACGTCTTCACAGAGGCGTCTGAGCTTACACTCACAGGTAAGCTTTTCTACGACACGCCGAACCCATATCATCGCGTGGATACAGTCAAATATAAGGGATTTACCGCAGGAGAGAACCTTCAGGTGAGGGAGTCATCAGGCATAGCGTGCGCGTTCCGTACAAACTCATCTGCCATCAGCGTGAAGACGGTCTACGGCACACCCACATTCCCGACAAACACCAACGGCTTCAGCGCACGCGGCTATGACCTTTACATCAAGAATGCCAAGGGTGAGTGGCAGTATGCCATCTCAGGAGTGCCAAGCGACAAGGCTCTCGAGAAGAATCTCGTACTCATCACAAACATGCCAGAGGGCACTCACGAGTGCCTGCTATACCTTCCTCTCTACAGTGAGGTAAACTCTGTGAAGATCGGTGTCCTGGAAGGTTCTACTCTTGAGGCGATGGAAAACCCATTCCGCCATCGTGTAGCTATCTTCGGATCGTCATACACACATGGATCAAGCACATCTCGCGCAGGAATGACATATCCTGCACAGTTCTCAAGGAACACTGGCATTCAGCTTCTGTCCCTTGGATGCAGCGGAAACTGCAAGCTTCAGGACTACTTCTGTACAGCCCTCTGTGGTGTAAAGGATGTAGACGCATTCATCTTCGACTCCTTCTCAAACCCTAATCCAAAGGAAATGAAGGAGCGTCTCTTCCCTTTCATTGAGAAGCTTCAGGCTGCTCACCCAGGAGTGCCACTCATCTTCCAGCGCACCATTTATCGCGAGAACCGCGAGTTCTCGCTCTCTAAGAACAAGGGAGAGGCCGACAAGATGGCCACAGCAGACAGTCTAATGGCCATCGCAGTGAAGAAGTACAAGGACGTATATTACATCTACCCAAATGCTTCTGCACCAGACCACAATGCCACTGTAGACGGAGTCCATCCTTCAAACTATGGTTATACTCTCTGGGCAAAATCCATTGAGAAGCCTGTTCTTCGTATCTTGAAGAAATACGGCATCAAATAGAAATACACATAGATAAAAAGAATGATGGCAGCCTCTTTCGAGACTGCCATCATTTTTATCTGCGACAAGGGCTAAGCCTTGCTCGTGCCATAATAATTATGGTAACCACGTCCATAACCGTAGTAGTGACCATTGCCATAAATATGGGAATCAGAAACACCATTAAGGACAATGGACATGTTCTTAAGCTTCTTTTCCTCGTAAAGGGCAAGTACATCTGGAAGATGTCTGCGATCGAGGTTTCCTGCACGAACGACGAAGAGAGTCAGGTCTGCGACACGGTTGACGATAAGGGCATCTGCCACTACATTTACAGGAACGCTGTCGATGATCACATAGTCATATCTCTTCTTCAACTCCTCAATCAACTTCTCGAGAGACTCTGACATAAGTATCTCTGAAGGATTAGGAGCCATGTGTCCTGCTGGGATAAGGTCTAGATTTTCGCTCTGTGAAGTATGTACGATGACATCGTCAAGCTTGTTTACGAAATCGCAGAGATAATCGGTCACACCTACCTTGAAGTGACCAAATGTGGATGAAAGACTTGCTCTACGGATGTCAAGATCCACCATCACAACCTTCTTTCCTGTCAATGCCAGGCTAAGTCCGAAGTTTGCAGAGAGGAAAGTCTTTCCTGAACCAGGAAGAGTCGATGTGAACATCAAAACCCTTGAATCGCCATGGGTAGCCTTGAGGTAATGAATGTTCGTGCGCATGATGCGAATGTTTTCAGAAACAGGGTCCTTGGCTTCCTTGGAAACGACCACCTGATCGCTTCCCCTGAGACTTTTCTTCAGCTTATTCTTGATGCTGGTACCCTCTACCTGAGGTATCTCTCCCACAAGCGGAATCTCGCTAAGGCACTTAAGGTCCTTGCGACTTCTAACCTTGTTATCTGATACCACAAGCAGATATATGATAGCCGAAGGTATAAGCAAGCCCATAATCAGCGCGAGAAGAGCTATCTTTGACTTCTTAGGTGCAATAGGAAGGTCACTTCCCATGGCAGGATCAAGGAGACGCGCATTTGACTCGGTGATATTCTTTGCGAGGGCATTCTCCTGGCGCTTGTTAAGCAAGTAGAGATAGAGCTGCTCCTTGATGGTCTGCTGACGCTCTACGCTGGTCACTGTCTTCTGCTGTGTAGGAACTGCTATCAGTCGGCCTCTGTTTGCGCTAGCCATCTTGCTTATGTTTGCAATCTCGATATCCACACTCTGGATGAGATTCGAGATAGAAGCCACGATACGCTGACGAAGCTGGTCGATGGAGTTTGTGAGATCCTGAACCTGAGGGTTGTTCTCACCTGCATCAAGCTTGAGTTTCTCCCTCTGGAGAGCTTCAGCATTGTACTCGGAAATGAGAGCCTCCACTGCGGCATTCTTCACTCCAGCATTGTTCGGAATGACGTCATACTTGTCTTCGCCCTGGCTGCGCTGGATGTACTCGAGTATGTACTGAGCAACCGCCTTCTGGTTCTGAAGATCTATCTGAAGCTGCTCCATGGCACTCGTGGTGCTACGGAACGCAGATGCATCTGCCTTGATATCGGTAAGCTGGTTTGAAGCCTTGTAGTTTGCAATGACCATGTCGACATCATTGAGGTCTCCCTCGAGAAGGAAAAGCTGCTCGTCAAGGAACGCCTCAGTCTTGTCAGCCACGCGGTTCTTGTCGGCAATGGCATCTTCATTATACACCTCAACGAGAGTATTCAGCACATCCTCTGCTCTCTTCGCCGAGTTATCATTAAGGGTCAACTGTATAATGGAAGAGAGCTTTGACGCTGCAGCAGAAACGAGTTTATTGCTGTAAGCGATACCAAGCTTCTGCATGTTTCTCTTGGTGACCTTGATGACCACATTCTGAAGGTCTTCCTGGGACACTCCAAGATTCTCTACCACCACTACCCTGCCGATAGGAGTATTTACAGTGTCACCCACATGGGCTGTCACCTCTCTCTCCACACGCTCCTTGGCGAACTCGAAGTTGCTGAGCTTCACCACTCCACCAGCCATAGGGGTCATGTCCAATGAGAAAGATGAGTTCTCCTCTGAATCAGGGAATGAGAGTGTGACTGGAGTAGACTTGTAAAGAGGCCTTGATGTGAAATGATCCTTTTTAGTATAGTCGACATCAAGCTTAAGGCGTCTAACGACCTCGGTCATAAGCCTCTTTGACTTGAAGACGAGTATCTCATTGTCGACACTGTTATACGCGGATGAAATGCCCAACTCCTTGAAAGCAGCCATCTCGCTCGCCATCTGGCTTGTACCCTGACGGCTCTTGATGAGGACTGTAGCCTGACGCTGGTATACACGCTGCGAACTCTTGATGTAGAAGAATGCTGCAGCTATACAGATGACTACAGAAAGAACATACCACTTCCAGTTCCTAAGGACAAGTGAGATAATATCCGATGTGGACAGCTGGGTGTCCTGACTTGCATTGTTTTCAATCATAAACTACACGAATACTTTAACCAGTGTAACTACAGAAACGATAGTAGAAACGGCTGAGAACCAAACACTAGGCTGATTCCATCTGCTAGCGTTACTCTGGGTAGCCTTGGCTCTGTTCGGCTCCACATAGACCACATCATTCTGCTGGAGATAGAAGCGAGGACTCTTGAAGACATCCTTTGATCGAAGATCATGATACACTATGGTACGCTTGCCATTTACTTCTCTGATAACAGCCACACGGTCACGACGGCCATAGACTGTAAGGTCACCAGCCAAGCTGAGAGCCTCGAGAAGGGTGGTGTGGTCATTGTTCATAGGATAGCTTCCTGGCCTAGCGACTTCACCAAGCACACTGATTTTGAGGTTTTCGAATTCAATGGTAACGATAGGATCAATGAGATACCCCCCACTGATGAGCTTTTCCTTGATAGAATCGCCCAACTGCTTTCTGGTCATGCCCTCGCAGTGCACTGAACCAAGCTGAGGGAACTCGATGTTTCCGTCTCCATCTACCTGATATCCAAGCGCTCTCTGGCTAGAATATGATGCGTACATCTCACGAGAAGAGTTCGCTGTAGCAGAAAGATTAAAAGGCTTCGCTGATTCAGGGTTACGGCTACTGACGTAAATATTAAGCACATCTCCCTTTCTTACGCATACCTCGGAAACACCACTGATGTCGAACTCCTCGAAGTCATCAACATCCTGGATATAGGTAAAATCCTTGTACGATCCGCATGAAGACAATGCGAATATGCCTACAAGTACGGCCAAAAGAACATTTAACTTATACATCGACATAACTAATCGCTTCTTTACAGCTTACAAAGTTATTAAAAATAATCAATAAGTAAAACCCTACACTGGGGTATCATTTTACGCTTTCTTTACATAAATTTGCGGCAAGACTAAAACTAACCCTATACAGTTATGAAGTGGCCAACCTCGCACTATTTAAGGGATATTATGGGCTGGTATTTCACGAAAAAGGCCCTACCTTACTGGTTCATCCTGATGATCGATTGCGTAATCGGAGTCATCTCTTATTTCGTGACATATTGGCTGATTTTCCGTGGAGCAGCTCTGCAGCTTGCTTTCTGGAAGCTGCTGAATACGGCCGTTCTTTTCACCGCAGTCGATGTCGTGTTCTTCAGAGTGTTTCATACCTACTCGGGTATCCTTCGTTACTCCTCGTTCATCGATCTGAACAGGGTACTAAGTTCCAAGTTATCAGCCGGTGCTGTGATAATCACTCTTCACTTCATCCTGAACCATCACAATGAGAAGTTCTTCCTTCACCTTACCACAGCGCAGGTGGTCCTCTCCATATTCATCGCGATCATAGGCATGCTTGCAGTCAGACTTGCTGTAAGAATGTCATTCGATGCCATTATATCCGAGAACGGAAAGAGAGCTGTCGTGTATGGGCTCCAGGACGGCGGAGTCGGCATCGCCAAGAGAATCAGAAACAGCAAGGAGTTCTCTTTCGGCGGATTCATCACGCACGACAAATCACTGTCTTACGCGAACCTTCTCGGAGAAAAGGTTTACCAGATAGACGAAACGCTCACAAACCAGCTTATCGAGCATCACATCAAGGCGGTGATCGTAGTGCCGAGCAAGAATGAGCAGTTCAGAGAAGACCAGAAACTCCAGGATATGATACTCGCTGCCGGAGTGAAGATATATATGGTGCCGAATCTGGAGGCATGGGATAAGGACAGGCCTTCGACAAACTCCCTTGTAGAGGTGAAGATCGAGGACCTCCTCCCGAGAAAGCAGATTCATGTGGACCTTGATTCTGTAAAAGCAGAACTCAGCGAAAAAAAGATTCTTATCACAGGATCTGCCGGAAGCATAGGAAGCGAGATTGTGAGACAGGTAGCCTCATTCGAGCCATCAGAGATGGTGCTTATAGACCAGGCGGAGACACCCCAGCACGACATCAAGCTCATGATGCAAAAGGAATTCCCTGGCCAGAAGGTACAAGTCGTAGTCACATCCATTGACAGCAAACACAGAATGGAGAAGGTATTTGAGAGTTACAAGCCTGACTATGTTTTCCACGCAGCGGCATACAAGCATGTGCCAATGATGGAGGACAACCCTTCCACTGCTGTCCACAATAACATAAGGGGAACCAGGAACATCGCTGATCTATCCGTCAGATATGGCGTGAAAAAGTTTGTGATGATATCGACAGACAAGGCCGTGAACCCTACAAATGTCATGGGATGTTCAAAGAGAATATGCGAAATGTACGTCCAGGCATTGAACAAAGCCCAGCAGGATGGAGTGGTGGCCGGAAACACTCAGTTCGTCACCACGAGATTCGGAAACGTGCTCGGATCAAATGGTTCCGTCATCCCTATTTTCAAGAAGCAGATAGCTGCAGGTGGTCCTGTGACAGTGACAGATCCGAACATCATCCGCTACTTCATGCTCATCCCGGAAGCATGTAAGCTGGTTCTTGAAGCCGGAGCGAAGGGCAAGGGTGGAGAGATATTCGTGTTTGACATGGGAGACCCTGTGAAGATTGCTGACCTTGCGAAGAGGATGATTGCCCTGAGCGGCGCCAAGGATGTGAAGATAGAGTACACAGGCCTGAGAGATGGAGAGAAGCTCTATGAGGAGGTGCTGAACGAAAAGGAATCCACCAAGCCTTCGTTCCACGAGAAGATACGCATCGCAGCAGTGCGTGAACAAGACTATGACAAGGTAAAGGCAGATATCGAGGAGCTCATCGAGATAGCAAACACCTACGAGCCTATGAATGTGGTGAAGAAGATGAAGGAAATCGTGCCCGAGTATAAGTCAAACAACAGCGTCTACAGCGTCCTGGACTAGCAGAAAAGCTCATGCAGGACTTTCAGCGAGCGCACATCTATGGCAGACTCGCAGTGATATGACAGGTAGCGGAGAAGGATCTCCGCTATCTCGTTTCTTAGCTCGCCCGTGAGCGGGATGAGCATGGATTCGGCGAAGGGAGACTCCACGAACTGCTTCAGCGTAGAGAGATACTCACCCGCGAAAGGGCGCAGCGCTTCCACTGATGGGCTGAAGCCCAATGCCACAGCGAATTCGAGAAGGAACCTAAGGTGATAGTTCGCGAAGTCGCTCTGGAGCGCGTCCAGAGTGAGGATACTCTTCTCGCACCACTCGAAGAGGCCATCCTCATGCGCGCCTTCCTTGACCGCACGATAAAGGACTTCGCTCATGAACATTGTCATGGCATTCTTCGCCACACTGGCCCTCACGCCATGAAGCGGATGCTTCGCAGATATCTTCGTGGCGCGCCAAAGGCTGGATTTGGGATTTTCAATGACCTCAGCCTCAAGGACATTCATCGGGAGAAAGAGTGACATCGAGGTTTTCTTGCCCACATTGACCAGAAAACCTCTTCTCCCCCACTCCCTGCTGATGGTATGGAGCACGACGGAACTCTCACCTATCTTGGTGAGATTCAGCACTATCAACTCCGTCGCCGTGACCATCTGCTACTCGCCTACGTTCTCTTTAAGCCACGTCGCCATCGCACGAAGCGACATGCCTCTGTGCGAGATGGAGTTCTTCACCTCTTCGCCGAGCTCAGCCATAGTCTGGCCAGGGAATGCGTCCGGAATGAACACCGGGTCGTATCCAAATCCCTTGCTGCCGTTTCGGGACAATGCTATATGGCCCTCAACCACACCCTCGAAGAAGTGCATCTCGCCGTCGATGATGAGAGTCACCACATTCATGAAGCGCGCAGTGCGCTGTTCTGGAGTATTTGCACCCACCTTTTCAAGCTCTGAGAGAAGCTTGACAATGTTTGCGTCAAAATCGTGGCCATCGGTAGCATAGCGCGCGCTGTGCACGCCCGGCGCGCCGCCGAGGGCATCTACCATGAGACCTGTGTCATCTGCAAAGCAGTTGACATGCAGCCTTTCATAGAGATAACTGGCTTTCTGGATAGAATTTTCCTTGAGGGTATCACCTGTCTCCGGGATGTCCTCGGTGATGCCCATATCTGCTGGAGTCACAAGCTCGTAGCCTTCTCCAAGTATCTCGGCAGCCTCACGGAGCTTGCCTTTGTTTCCTGTCGCGAAAATAATCTTCATAGTGGTACAATATCTGCAGCGCAAAGGTATCAATTCGGAGAAACTTCTCCAATTTTTACTTACATTTGTAGACGTATGAAAGCAAAGAACATTATATGTGCAGGCACGCTTGCACTCATCAGCACTGTGGCACTTGCCCAGTCGAAGAACTTCAAGCTGGCTCAGTGGACAGAGATTCAGAATTCCATCCTCAGCGAGCTCAGCAGGTCTTACGTAGACACACTTCCTGTGGAGCGAATGAAGGCGGCAAGCATCAAGTACATGCTTGAAGAGCTTGACCCATATACCATCTACATCCCGGAAGAGGAGGAAGATGACCTCGAGATGATGGTGAGCAAGAGCTACGGAGGCATAGGCGCAGTTATCTACAAACCAGAGAAAGACGGAAACGTCATAATCACAGAGCCATACAAGAACTCAGCTGCCGAGAAGTATGGTCTCAAGGCCGGAGACGAGATTCTATCTATCGACGGCATCAGCGTCCACGGTCTCACAAGCTCCGAGTGCAGCGAGAAGATGAGAGGCAAACCTGGCAGCACAGTCGTGTTCAAGGTGAAGAAACTCCGTCAGAACGACACCATCAGCCTGAATGTAGTGAGAGGCAGAATCAAGCTTCCAGATGTAGAGTATTATGGCATGCTTGACGCAGAGACAGGCTACATCCTGCAGACCGGATTCACCGAGACAGCGTCTTCAGAGGTCCGCGCTGCCGTGAGTGAGCTCAAGGCGAAGGGCATGAAAAAGCTCTTCCTTGACCTCAGGGGCAATGGTGGCGGCCTCATCACCGAAGCGGTGAATATCGTCTCGATCTTCGTCCCTAAGGGATCAGTCGTCGTGACTTCCAAGGGCAGCAGAGAGGACTCGAAGATGGTATATCGCACCGCTCAGGAGCCTGTGGACACGCAGATGCCACTCGTGGTGCTCGTAAGCCACAGTTCAGCGTCAGCGTCCGAGATCGTCTCTGGAGCACTCCAGGACCTCGACAGGGCCACCATCATGGGCCAGAGAAGCTACGGAAAGGGTCTCGTGCAGAGCATCAGGCCACTTCCATATAATGGAAAGATAAAGGTCACCACAGCGAAGTACTACACCCCTAGCGGGCGCTGCGTCCAGGCCATCGACTACGCCCAGAGAAGGGAGGATGGCTCAGTGTCACACATCCCTGATTCCCTCACCCACGAGTTCACCACAGCGCACGGCAGAAAGGTGCGCGACGGTGGCGGCATCACTCCTGACGTGACACTCACAGAGAAGGAATACAGCCGACTCACATACTCCATTGTCCTCAATGGCATAGTGGAGCAGTACGCGCTCAAGTATGTCTGCGAGCATGAGGCAGAAGGCACACCTGACGATTTCCACTACACCGATTACGCAGACTTCGTGAAATTTGCGAAGACCAAGGAATTCGACTACAGATCAAGCGCCCAGGCCCTATATGACCAGATGAGAAAGGAGCTCGAGAAGGACGGTCTCGCAGAGGCCATGAAGACCGAGCTCGATGCCATGAAGAAGGCTATAGAGATGGACAAGGAGACCTTCCTGAACCTGAAGAAGGATGAGATCATCCCATTCATCGAGGAGGAAATCGCAGTACGCTACTGGTTCCAGCCAGCCGGCGTCCAGATGCGCATCCGCTATGACGACGAGTTGAAAGAGGCTATGACCAAGCCACTTATCACAGTCCAGAACTAATAAAAGAGCCTGAAACCTCAGGCTCTTTTCTTTTACATATATTGAATAGGATTTGTGTTCAGTTCCGTCATCTCGATGCGGAGCCCAGGGACTTCGGCTAGGAGGTCTCGAAGCAAGTCCTTGGTGTACTGCTCGCTCTGGTAGTGGCCTGTCTCGACAAGAAGGAGGTCGTCAGAGCCGGTGATCCAAGGCTCATGGCCGAAGTAGTCATGGTAGTGCATCTCGCCTGTGATGAAGCAGTCGGCACCAGCCGCGACAGCGTCGCGAAGCAGGAAGGCGCCTGCGCCGCCGCAGAGAGCGACGCGCTGGATCTGGCGGCCCTTGGTAGCGTTATGCAGGAGGCAGTCGACGCCGAAGATGGCCTTTACGCGTGCGAGGAAGGCATCTTCCGCCTCTGGCTGCGGCAGCACTCCCACTACGCCAGAGCCACATGACACGCCCGCGATCTCGCCTTTAGGCTGGAGCCACTGGAGGTCCTTGAGACCGAGAAGAGACGCTATCTTGTAGTTCACGCCGCCGGCAGCATTGTCAAGGTTTGTGTGGGCAGAATAGATGGCCACACCGCTGAGGATGGCCTTGATGACCACACGCTCCTGGTAGCTGTCGCCCGCGATGCGCCTGAGCGGGCGGAAGATGAGCGGGTGATGGGAAACTATCACATTGCACTTTCGGGCAATGGCCTCGTCCAGTATGGCTTCGGTGACATCGAGGCACACCAGCACACCGGTAACCTCCATCTCCCTGTCGCCGACCTGGAGACCAGCATTGTCATAATCATCCTGAAGAGCCAGAGGAGCCACGCGCTCCACTGCTGCCATGATATCCTTAAGCTTCATCTGTCACCGCCCAGAGATAGACCTTGTCGCCACGACGCACGCGCTGCCCCTCAGGGAGCGCTACAGAGCACTTCGTGCCCTTGTCGGTGATGTCGGTAGACTTGAAATTCACCCTCATGTCCTCGACCTTGAACTCCTCCACTCCGGTGGTAGCTCCTATCGCCATCACCTCGGCGCCCACCTTCAGCGGAGCGCTCTCCACGAGGATCTCGGCTACATTGATACGGTCGAACCAGTTCGTCACCTTGCCGCAATAAACCTTCTTCCTGGTCGCGCTGGAGCCATATACGCTGCTCCACTGACCCAGGTAGGCACCCTGGTAGTAGCCATCCCAGAAGCCACGGTTGAACACTTCTGCAAGCTCCTCCTTCAGGGAAGCGGCAAGCTCAGGAGTGTAAGTGCCATCGCACACCGCGTCCGCGGCGCGACGATAGCATGACGCGCAGCGCTTCACATATTCAGCGCTGCGGGCGCGGCCCTCTATCTTGAAGACCTTCACGCCGGCGTCGATTATCTTGTCCATGAACTCCACTGTGCAGAGGTCCTTAGGGGACATGATATATTTGTTGTCGATGTTCAGTTCATTGCCTGTCTCCAGGTCGGTCACGCCGTACCCGCGGCGGCAGATCTGGAAGCAGGCGCCTCTGTTCGCAGAGGCTCCGTAAGTATGGAGGCTGAGGTAGCACTTGCCTGAAATGGCCATGCACAGCGCTCCGTGCGCGAACATCTCGATGCGCACGAGCTTCCCGGCAGGGCCCTTGATCTGCTCGCGCTGGATGGTCTCGTAGATGGTCTTCACCTGGTCGAGCCTGAGTTCCCTTGCCAGTACGATGACATCCGCAAACTGCGCATAGAACCTCAGCGACTCCTCGTTCGAGATGCTCAGCTGGGTGGAGATGTGCACCTCCATGCCTATGGTGCGGCAGTACGCGATGGCTGCCATATCCGATGCGATGACAGCGTCGATGCCTGCAGCCTTCGCGGCATCGAGCGTCGCGCGCATCTCCTGAAGGTCCTCCGGATAGAGGACAATGTTCAGGGTGAGGTAGGTCTTCACATCATTCTCACGAGCGATGCGTACCACCTCCGCGAGATCGTCGATGCTGAAGTTGTTTGCGGAGTGGGAGCGCATGTTCAGATGTCCCACGCCGAAGTAGACGGAGTTCGCTCCGCCCTGGATAGCTGCGTGCAGGCACTCGAAGTTGCCAGCAGGCGCCATTATCTCAAGTTCATTCTTCTCCATTTTCCACTATTTTGCTCTGCCAATGAGTGAGTCCGCAAACCTATGCAGCATCTGGATGCGCTCAGATGGCACATCCAGGCGCTCCAGAGCGGCGAGTGCGAGGCCGGTGAGGCGAGCGATCTCGCTCTTCGCGTCCTCAGCCACGCCTTCGGCATCATATACAGCCTTGACGGCGTCTATCTTCGCCTTACGCTGCTCCTCTGTCTCAGAAGGCATGGCCATCTTCTCCAGCAGCGCCTGCCTGTCCGAAGCCTTCTCAAGTGCCCTTATTACCATCCAGCTTTTCTTGTCATTGACAATGTCTCCGCCAATCGGCTTTCCAAATACCTTCTCGTCACCATACGCATCGAGGTAGTCATCTGCCACCTGGAATGCAAGCCCGAGCTGGTATCCATACTCATAGAGGGCATCAGCATCCTTCTGCGAAGCTCCCGCGATGAGGGCTCCCATCTTCGCAGCACAAGCGATGAGCACGGCAGTCTTAAGGCCAATCATCTTCATATAGTCAGCCATAGGGACCTGAGCTTCATTCTCAAAATCCATATCAAACTGCTGACCGTCACACACTTCCGCAGCTGTCTTCGTGAAGAGGCCAAGCACTTCGGCGTGACACGAGGCTGGGGCCATGGCGATGCGGCGATACGCGTCGATGAGCATCACGTCTCCCGAGAGGATGGCGGTGTCTGAGTTCCACTTCTTCCACACGGTAGGCACACCACGACGAAGGGGCGAGCGGTCCATGATGTCGTCATGGATGAGGGTGAACGAATGGAACACCTCGAGGGCCGATGCTGGCTGTAGAAGCTCATCCCCCAGCTCGTCCTTGAAGAGGGCGTACGCTATCATGCAAAGGCGAGGACGTATCCTCTTTCCGCCGATGGCGATCATATAGCGGAGCGGGTCATAGAGCCCTGCAGGCTCCTTGGTGAACTCTATTTCATCGAAAAGTTTCTTGACAGCAATGTCAATGGCTGCGTCAGTGATCATATTCTAAGCGTTATAACACACAAAGATACGAGTTTTATGATTATCTTTGCTAGACAATGAGCAAAAAAGGGGAAGCAATAGTAGTGAAGAACGCAGGAAGTCACTTCCTGCTGAGCGAGCTGCCACAGTGGGATCTGTTCCCAGCTGTGCTGAGAGGCCGTATCCGACTGAAGGGAAGCAGCGCCACAAATCCTGTAGCCGTAGGCGACAAGGTGTGCTACGAGTACGATGAGGCGCCAAGCGCCGAGCATCCTGCAGTGATCACATCAGTGAAGGAAAGGTCAAACTATGTCATCAGGCGCTCGACGAACCTGTCGCGGCAGTCACACATCATCGCGGCAAACGTGGACCAGGCCTGTATCATTGTCACACTCTATTTCCCCGAGATCAAGCTCCCCTTCCTCGACAGGCTCCTCGTCACATGTGAGGTGTACAATGTCCCCGCTGTCATTGTCCTTAACAAGGTGGACATGTACCGCGAGCAGGCGCCGAACTACATGAAGGAGTTCCACGACATCTACGAGGGGGCAGGCTACCGCATCATCGAGACATCCGCCCTCACCGGCGAAGGTGTGGAGGAGCTGCGAGAGGCATGCAAGGGCAAGGTGAACCTCTTCTCCGGAGAGTCGGGCGTAGGCAAGTCTTCGCTGATCAAGGCGGTGGACCCCGATCTTGACCCGAAGACAGGCGCCATATCCGAAGTACACCTTCAGGGCAAGCACACGACCTCCCTCTATGAGATGTACCCTGTCGCCACGGGAGGCTATATCATCGACACGCCTGGACTTAGAGGATTCGGCCTCGTGGACCTGAAGAAAGAGGAGATCGCTCTCTACTTCCCAGAGATGCTGAAGGCATCGGAAGGATGCCGCTTCACGCCATGCACCCACACACATGAGCCAGGATGCGCCGTGAAGCAGGCCGTAGAAGACGGCATCATCAGCGCCGAGCGCTATAACTCCTACCTCGGCATGCTCGAGGAGGACGAGAAGTTCAGGTAATGAAAGGTCTGAACCGCGAGATACTAAGGCTCGCCATCCCAAGCATCCTAGCGAATATCACCGTACCGCTGGTAGGTATGGTGGATACATTTGTGGCAGGGCACATCCAGGGAGGAGCAGGGGCCGCAGCGTTCATAGGCGGCATCTCGGTAGGGTCGACGATCTTCAGCCTGCTGTACTGGAACTTCGGGTTCCTGCGCGTAGGCACCGGCGGCCTTACAGCCCAGGCATTCGGCAGGGGCGACTCGCGCGACTGCGCGCTCATCTTATCCAGAGGAGTCGGTCTGGCGCTAGGAATAGCCATCTTGACATTGGCACTCCAGATACCATTCCTGTGGCTCGCCTTCAAGCTAGTGGACTGCTCCGACGCGGTCAGGGAGCTCGCGACCGGCTACTTCTTCATCCGCATCTGGGCGGCGCCAGCCACGCTGTCGCTCATGGCATTCAGAGGCTGGTTCGTAGGTATGCAGGACTCGATGAGCTCGATGTTCACCGACCTCGTGGTGAACATTGTGAACATAGTCGGGAGCATTGTCCTCACGCTGGGCCTCCCATTCCTCGGATGGAACGGCCTTGGATTCAAGGGCATCGCGATAGGCACCGTACTAGCGCAGTACTCAGGCCTCATTTATGCCGTCAGCGTATGTCTGCTCAAGTATAGGAAGACCTTCACGGGATATAGCATCAAGGAGCTGCAGCACGCATTGGCTTGGGCCAAGCTGAAGCCTTTCCTCAAGATGAACAGTGACCTCATGCTGCGCTCTGTCGCCTTCTGCGGCATCTATGTCGGCATGACCTTCATAGCCGCGAAGTACGGTGACCTCATGCTCGCATGTGAGTCCATCCTCATGCAGATCCTCATGCTCTTCTCCTTCTTCACCGATGGCTTCGCATACGCAGGAGAAGCGCTCACAGGCCGCTTCATAGGTGAGAGATCCCTCCTCAATGTGCGCCAGACGGTGAAATATGTATTCGGGTGGAGCATGGCCATAGCCGTTCTCTTCGTGCTTATCTACGGCCTGGGAGGCATGCCTATCGTTCACCTCATGACCTCCGACAGCCAGGTGGCAGAAAGCTGCAGGCAGTTCATCCCGTGGCTGCTCCTCATGCCGCCTCTAGGCTGCGCGGCGTTCACCTGGGACGGCATCTACATCGGTGCCACAGCCTCCACTCCCATGCGAGACACGATGCTCTACGCCATGATATCCTTCTTCGCCATCTGGATCATTGGCACACGCCTATATATGTGGAGCAGCGGCTCCCCTATCGAGGGCGCCGCCGCCATTCATCTTCTGATGGGTGCCTACTTCGCACATCTGGCAGCCCGTACCATCGGACTGTCTATCCTCTATCGCAAATATATCAGAGTTATTTAGCGACTTGTAGCGAAGAACATTCCATCCTTGACATCTAGTTCAGGGATATGACTGGATCTATCCGGTTTATAATGGAATGCAAAACTTCCGCATAGATGTCGGCATTTTTCATTGGACTCATCGATTTCATCCCCTTCGATACTGAATGATGAAACCGGAATATCCTTGAAAACCACATTTCTCCCGTTGGAGGAGAATCTGATCTCTGCCTTTACACGGTCTGGCTGAGGCACGCCATTCTCCTCTGGTATATACAGAGAAAGATCTTCAATCATTGATGATTTCTTGAACTCCTGGTGCACGAAGCAATACACCTTAAGCGTATCGGATGCCGAGTTACGAAGTATGACACTTCTCCATTTATCATAAGCCGTACCACTCTGGCTTTCATCACTCCAAATCCATGTATCATTGTCATAATACAGCTTTTTGTTCAAGGAGAAGGACATAATTCTTCTGCCCCAATAGAATGTGTTCTCTCTGGCAAGCATGAGCTTCTTATCCCGTTCTGACATCTTCTCGCAGGACTGGAGGCACAGTGCTGCGGCCACTATGGCCATACCTGTGACAAATAGTTTAGCAATCTTTTTCATACCAATCCCTATTACTTACCATAATGAGCATAGAACAATCCATCATGGACACTTATATCTGGAACATCATGACAAGGAACCAGCTCTGGGAGTGCGCCACCATTAGCCTGCAATTCTTCTTGGGAGATTGGAACATCGTGAAGCCAATTAACTGAATTAGACATGACATTGAATGAAAAACGTCCACTTATGTGTTCCTTGTCATAATCTTCTACCTGAAAATCTATAGAAGAAACGGGCAGACTTTCTTCATAGTAATAGACCTCATGGCCATTGGCCTTAATTCCCAGATCTACCTTGACATCATCAGTTTTAAGTTCGCCATTATCAATGGGTACTTCAAATCTAACTTTGTTTATTCTTAGATTATTATCTTCTCCACCAATATAGCAATAAATGTGTACGGTGTCATCATCAATCCAGTATTCAACAGGCTTATACGGTCCGGAGAATAATAGGGATAGTGGATTATAGAACCGATCCCACGTATAAAGGTCAAAACAGATGTTACCATTCAAGTAGAAGGACATTATATCTCTCTTACCTAAGAAAGTATTCTCCCTGTCAAGCATAAGCTTGTTCTCCCTCTCTTGCTTTTCGCAGGACTGGAGGCACAGTGCTGCGGCCACTATGGCCGCAACTGTGACAAATAGTTTAGCAATCTTATTCATACCAATCCCTAACGCTTACCGTAACGAATATTGAATAATCCATCCCGGAC